>JBBRPK010000003.1:0-93202 GCA_038228235.1 Verrucomicrobiota bacterium | reverse complement strand
GAAGCTGGCGGATTTGTTTAGGCGTGTAACAAGCTTGAGGGTTGGTCCGGCTCCTCAGAAATAAAGGTTTGGATGTCTGCACGGAGCAACCATGCCACCCTCGCCCGGCTCCGCCTAGATGCGCTTCACCTGACGCTTACACTACACCAGCGCGCCGAAGCTCGAGCCCTCCTATTCCCTCTCACCGCAGGGTGATGTCCACCGAGCCCTGGCGCAGTTCAAGGAAGACGCCACGCTGGCGGGGCGCCACCACTTGAAATTGGGATTTTTCACCTTTTGCCTTGGCATACAAGACCTTGGCGGCGGCGACCAGGTCCGTGGCAACCTGGCCATCGATGCTGGTGACCAACATTCCGCGCTCCAGCTCCGCGGCGGCGGCAGGGCTTTCTCGCTCCACCCCCGCAACAAGCAAGCCTTGCACGGAACTGAGGCCGAGGCCCTGCTCCAGCTCCGGCGTGAGTTCCTGAAGTGAGGCCCCCGTCTTTTTCCGGATCAAATCCATGTTGAAAAACACTTTCTCCGGGACGAGCCGAAAGCTAACGGTTTTTTGCTCCACGCCTCGCTTGACTACCAGCGAGAGATCCCGTTGGTCTTTCGCGTCGATCAATTCATGGGCGAAATCTATAAAACCGCGCGGTGTCTTGCCATTGAGCCGCAAAATCTCATCCCCCGCCCGCAGACCGGCTTTGCCCGCGGGACTTTCAACTTGGACCGACATGATTTGCAGGGGGAAGCCTCGCGGGCGGACGCGAGCGCCGAACCACATCTTTTTCAAAACTTCAGGGGAGTAGATTTCGGCCAGCGCGGCGGAAACCCGCTTGACCGGAATCGCGAACCCAATCCCGTGGCCTTCCCTGTAAATAGCCACATTGATACCGACCAGTTCGCCGCGCAGATTAACCAGCGGGCCGCCGCTGTTTCCCGGATTGATGGCGGCATCGGTTTGCAGCCAATCAAGCACATCCAGGGGCTCATTTTCCGTAGGCGGGCGGCGAGTCTTGGAGCTGAGAATGCCACGGCTGACGGATCCGCCGAGCCCAAATGGGTTGCCCAGCGCCAGGACTGTTTCTCCTAACAAAAGGTCGTCATCAGAGGCGAATTTTGCGGCAGTGAATTTTTCTCCTTTCGAGGCGCGGATTTGCAACAGAGCCACATCTGAAAAACTGGTGCCGCTTACCCGGTCGCATTCCAACTCGCGACCATCGGAAAGCTTGACCCAGACTCGCCGGGCGCGGTTCACGACATGGAAATTGGTGAGAACGAAACCATCCTCATCAATGATCACCCCCGAACCGAGGCTGTATTGAGTGTTGGGTTGCCGGCTCCTGTGGTAGGGGTCGAAGAACTCGCGAAAGAGGTCTTCCACAGAATCGCGAACGGGAATGAGCTCCTCGGTGGCAACGTTCACCACACTGGGCATGACGCGCTGCACCGCCTCCACGACTGCATCCCGGCGCACATCCGCTTCAGGGGCCAGGGCCGCAAATGCCCCGTGCGGCGCCATCCCGCACAGAGCTGACGCCAGTAACAGGGGCTTTCTGATTAAGAATATTAGATGCGAACTCACCTTCATAATAATTCGACGAAACGGAGTTCCTAATGGGGAACGGGATGTCTCATCGCTCTCGCGCTCTTGGCGCCGGCGAACTACGCCGGTTCCTCTGTTTCGAGGAAGCCTTGCAACTGGCGGATGCGCGTGGGATGACGCATTTTTCGGAGCGCTTTGGCCTCGATTTGTCGAATGCGCTCGCGGGTCACTCTAAACTGCTTGCCGACCTCTTCGAGAGTCCGCGAATAACCGTCCCCTAATCCAAAGCGAAGTTCCAACACCTTGCGCTCTCGCTCGGTCAGGCTGCAAAGAACGTCTCCCAACTTGTCTTTAAGCAAGCTGTAACTAGTCATTTCAGAAGGGTTCTCCGCGCCTTTATCTTCGATGAAGTCTCCGAAATTAGTATCATCGCTGTCCCCGACCGGCGACTGAAGAGAGATGGGCTGCTGCGCCATCTTTAGAACGGCCCGGACGCGGTCCACCGGCATTTGCATCTCATCTGCGATTTCATCGGGGCTGGCTTCGCGGCCAAAATCCTGGATCAATTGCTTCTGCACCCGCATCAATCTATTGATCGTCTCAATCATGTGGACGGGGATGCGGATGGTGCGCGCCTGGTCAGCGATGGAACGAGTGATGGCCTGCCGAATCCACCATGTTGCATAAGTCGAAAATTTATAACCACGGCGGTACTCGAATTTTTCGACCGCTTTCATCAGCCCCATGTTACCTTCCTGGATCAGATCCAAAAATGAAAGACCCCGATTGGTGTATTTCTTAGCGATGGAAATGACCAGCCGCAGATTGGCTTCCACCATTTCGGTCTTGGCTTGGAGGGCGCGGCCAGCGGAATGTCTCAACTGCGAGTAGGTCTTCAAATAATTCTGGAAAGGCATGCGGACAAACTCTTCCAAGGCCTTAATTTTGCGTTCCTCGGAATGGACCGCCGTCTGATGCTGGGCGGATTTCTTTTCCGCTTCCCACTCCTGAAGAGCCCGAAGGCTCAACTGGATCTTGTCGTGGATATTCTCCGCCACCAGGGCCATCTCCTCGATGACTTTATGTTTGTAATAGAATTTCCCGAATGTGTCCTGAAGCTTTTTATCGAGTTTTTTAAAGGCATTGCCCAATTTGACGCCCGCGGACTTACCGGGCGCGCTCTGGCACTGGGCATATTTCTCATCCACTTGCTGGTCGAGGCTGCGCACCGTTTTGATCAGTTTGCGCAAACTCTTCAAATGGTTTTCCCGCCCTTCAACTTTCCCGTCCACAACCACGCGGTCAAAGCGTTCCTTGGGCGGTTCGGAGATCAGTTTTTCGGCCAGCGCAATATGTTCTTTGGCGGCAAAACCCAAGCCATAAATAATTCGTTTGAGCTCGTGTTCGGCAGTTTCGATGCGCTTGGAGATTTCTACTTCCTGCTCCCGGGTCAAGAGCGCCACTTGGCCCATCTGCTTTAGATACATCCGCACCGGATCGTCCAAAATATCCAGCCGGGTCTTCTCTTCTTCTTCTTCAACTTCAGGCTGTTTGACGCGATCCACTTCGGCTTGATCGACGATCTCTACCTCCAGGTTGCGAAGTTTGATGTAAATCTCATCAAGTTCCTCCGGCAAAATGACATTGTCCGGCAGGGCATCGTTGATATCGTTATAGGTTAGGTAGCCCTGCTCCTGGGCCAGCCGCAGGAGTTCTTTTACCTTTTCGGTCAAGTCCACGCCGGATTGGCTTTTGATTGGCTCGATGCCCTTCTGCGCCTGGCCCAGTGGACCGATCCCCATTTCGGATGAGCCCGGATGACCGTTGCCATCGATTTTGTGGTCAACCGTTTCCTCCAAATCGGCGAAACCAGCCGGTTCGGTTAAAGGTGGTTTACTAGGATCTTTTTCAGGTTCCAAGGCAGACATCGGAGAAAGTTTTTGAACGGTCTTTTTGCCAGCCGCTGCGCCGACAGACTTTTTAACCTTCGGTTTCACAATAAAAGTTGCGCGATCTGGTACTAACAATAGAGCCGGGGAATATGGTTGGACAATGACCTATAGTCAAGCAACGAAACGGGCTCCGTTTCGATGCGCGTCCTTGCATCATGCTTCCCCTTGACCCGGAGTTCCAGTTGCCTGCGGGCGCATCCCCTGCTTTTCGGTAAAATCACGGACATCCTAAAGGGCGCACACCAAACTGAGATTTCCTGCAAGATCAAGGATCAAACTTGTGTCCTGACCAGTTCCATGTTGAGCTACTCACCCTTGAACAACTTTGTCCACAAAATATCCAAACGATTTTCTCTCCTTGATTCAAAACTTTGAACTGCCTCTGGCCTTTGCGCCAATACCGAGTCTGCCAACCGGCGTCAGCCTGGCGGAGAATTTGAAATCTTTTTCGCAGTTTAACCAACCGACTCGCCAGATAATGACGGTGGCCAGAAGTTTCTCCGGCGAGCCTTTCTCGGCGCCAACCTTTGTGAATGAGTTTTGGACCGCCCGGCAACGCGCGGCCAATTCCCTCCACGAGATATCCTATCGCGCGTGCTTCAAACCCCAATTGCCTCGCTTTTTCATCGAACGGCTGACCCAGCCAGGTGATCGGGTCTATGATCCATTCATGGGCCGCGGGACCACTCTGTTGGAGGCGGGCTTGCTCGGGCGAATTCCTTTGGGGTGCGATATCAATCCCTTAAGCGTGGTGCTGGCGCGCCCTCGCCTGAGATTGCCCATGCTCGAACAAGTGGAGAAGCGTCTCCAGGAAATCGATCTTTCTGCCCAGGATGAGACTTCCGAAGACCTGCTGGTCTTTTTTCATCTTGAAACTTTGAAACAGATCGCCTCGCTAAGAAAATATTTCCGGCAGCGGGAGAAAAAAGAAGCCCTCGATCCAGTGGACGAGTGGATTCGCATGGTGGCCTTGAACCGATTGACAGGACACTCGCCGGGATTTTTCTCCGTTTATACCATGCCTCCCAATCAGGCTGTCTCGGCGAAGTCCCAAAGGAAAATCAATGAGCGGCGCGGGCAAACTCCTCCGCCCCGCGATGTCATCAAAATCATCCTGAAAAAGTCGCGCCTGCTGCTGCAGGATTGCGATACCCGGCTCCGCCAAACCTTGGCTAAAACAGCAGGCTCAGCCCAGTTCCTGACTCAGGCAGCCTCTGACACCCCGCAGATCAAATCTGGTTCGGTGGCTTTGGTGGTGACGTCGCCACCCTTTCTCAACGTAGTTGATTATGCCGGCGACAACTGGCTGCGCTGCTGGTTCTTGGGGATCGATCCGGCCTCGGTCGAATTGACTAGTCCAAGAAAACTAACCGACTGGCAGGACGTGATGACTAAGGTTTTTCACGAACTGCATCGCGTTTTAAGACCGGCCGGCTACATCGCGTTTGAAGTGGGCGAGGTGCGTGGGGGCACGATTAAACTCGAGGAAGCCGTGCTGGCCTGCGGCCTCGCCGCGGGGCTGACGCCCGAGTTGGTTATGATCAATGCTCAAAAATTCACCAAGACGGCCAACTGTTGGGGCGTGGACAATAATTTTAAGGGCACAAATACAAACCGCATTGTCGTCTTTCGCAAAAGATGAGTCATTGGAAGACACGATTGGAACTAGAGGCTCCGGCTTGCCTTAGGCCAAAGAACAATATAATAGGATTTCGCGTGATGTTTTAATTATGCCCGCTGAGACTCTCAATTGTCCGATGTGCGGGGCCGCGGCTTCCTCGGACGCACCCCATTGCGAACATTGCGGCGCCCGGCTCGCCACTGTCGCTTGCCCTTCCTGTTTCGGGTTGATGTTCCTGGGGGCCAGTTTCTGCTCCCACTGCGGAGCTAAGGCCCATCGCACCGAAGTCGCCGCCCAAACCCATCAGCTTTGTCCACGCTGTCAGCGGTCCATGGCCGCCGTGCTCATTGGGAAGACCAGCCTCCTGGAATGCCCTCGCTGTGAAGGCATTTGGGCTGACGCTGGTTCGCTGGAACAAATTTGTGTGGATCGGGAAAAGCAGTCCGCTGTTCTTGGCTTGGCGGCCACGATTTCCAGCCCTGAAACAGCGGAGCTTGAGAAGAACATTCGTTATGTTCCGTGCCCCGTCTGCCGAAAATTGATGAACCGGGTGAATTTCGCTCATTGTTCCAAGGTCATCGTCGATGTCTGCACACAGCACGGAACGTGGTTCGACAAAGACGAACTCCGGCGCATCGTCGAGTTTATTCGTTCCGGTGGTTTGGAGAAGTCCCGCGCCCGAGAGCTTGAAGAGCTGGAGCAGCGCCGCCGCCAGCTCAGCGCTGCACGCGGCGTCGAAGCCTGGGATATCCGTAACGATTCAGCGCCTACCAACTACGAACACTGGGACACTGCCATAGGCGCAGCCGCCACTCTTCTGAAATCTCTGCTGCGTTGAAGATGGCCCCGAACATTTTTGAGTATTAATTAGGCCATTTCGTGCCGCACCAAGTCCAGATTCGTGTCCATGGAGACACCAGCCAGCGGACCTTGATCTATTTGCCTGGGTTGCATGGCGGCTGCACCCTGATCAGCAGCTTTCGCGAGCAGCCGGTTAAAAATTCTGCGCTCCCGCTCCCCGCGTGCCCGCCTCGGCGACGACGGATATATTTTTCAACAATGTCCTGGCACAGGTCTCCGCAAACGCCAGATCATTGATCGCGCAATCCATATCGATTACCTCCACGCCAGGACGGAGCGCAGATTTAATGGCGTCAAACAATGCCTTATCGGCGGCGGCATCATGAAACTTTTGCCCCTCCGCACTAATCACGCTGATAGCGCGGCGCGGAATCAAAACACTCACCGGGCCAGTTGAAGCATTTATCTTTTTCGCGAGGATTTGTCCCAGGCGCGCGCATTCCTCCGGCGTGGTGCGCATCAGGGTGACTTGCGGATTGTGCGCATAAAACTTCCGGCCCTTGAATTTCTCAGGCACAGACTCCGGCCCGTAAAAATTAACCATGTCCAAACAACCCGGGGTGATGATGGCTGGCACGCCGTGTTTGGCTGCGGCTTCAAGGCGCGTTGGCCCGGCAGTGAGAAATCCACCAACCAATTCATCCGCCCATTCAGTGGTGGTGATATCGAGGACCCCCGCGACCATCCCCGATTCAATCAGTGACTCCATGGTGCGTCCGCCCATCCCGGTGGCGTGGAAGACCAGGACCTCAAATCCAGCGGCTTCTAGAATTCTTCGCGCGGCATCGACGCATGCAGTGGTATTGCCGAATTGGCTGGCCACGACGACCGGTTTATCCGCGCCCAATGGAGGCTTCGTCTCGACCATCCCACAGATAGCTCCCGCGGCCCGCGAAAGAATTTCGCGCGAGATGCGGTTGAGGCCGGCCACATCGACGATGCTCGGAAACATCACGATGTCCTTCACGCCGACATATTGGGCCGTGTTGCCACTGGCCAGGGTGGACACCATCAGTTTGGGGAAACCAATGGGCAGAGCCCGCATGGCGGCAGTGCTGATGGCTGTCCCCCCGCCCCCTCCCAGGGAAATGACTCCGTCGATTTTTTTCTCCTCAACCAGGCGGGCCAGCACAACGGGCGCGCCTTGCGACATGGCTTTGACTGCTTCTCCACGATCCCGTCTGGTCACCAACGCATCGAAATCGACACCGGCGGCAGCCGCGATTTCACGCCGTTTGATGTCAGGCGTAAATTTGGGCTCCTCCAGGGTCCCGGTGTCGATGATGAGCACCTGGTGGCCGCGCTGACGGATTTGCGCGGCGACAAAGGCATGCTCCTCGCCTTTGGTATCCATCGTGCCGAGGATTGCAATCGTTGCCATAATGAACGGGATCAGAGTTGCGGTTTAGTCCGATTCGGCGCCCGGCGCGAATGGTTCCACGAGCACCTTTCCCAAAGCTTCCCGTGATCGGAGGCGGGCAAAGGCGGCCGGTGTTTCGCCGAGGGGGAAAGTGCTGTCGATCACTGGCTTTAATTTTCCTGCCGCGGCCCATTCCAACGTGGCTTTGAAATCCGCGCTGTCCCGGCCATAGCTGCCGATCAGGCGTTGCTGCTTCACAAAAAAGGGCCAGAGATTCATTTGCATTTCGCGGCCGGCAGTCGCGCCGCAGGTCACGACGGTGCCGCCGCGCGCGAGGCAATTGAACACCTGCTGAAGCACCTCTCCGCCCACGTGTTCAATGACCAAATCCACTCCGCGCTTTCCGGTGATGGCGCGCACTTCAGCAGGCCAGGAGTCCTTCGCCAAATCGAGCGCGACCTCCGCGCCGAGCTGCCGAGCGAGCGCACGTTTGCTCTCTGTGGAGCCGGTGCTGATGACGCGCGCCCCAAGTTGACGGGCGATCTGGATTGCCGCCGAACCAACGCCGCTGGCCCCGGCAATGACCAGGACCCAATCCCCCTCGCGGACTTGCGCCCGAGTTGTCAACATGTGCATGGCCGTGCTGCCCGCCAAAGTGAGAGCGGCTGAGGTTGCGAAATCGACACTGTCCGCCAATCGAACTATTGCCCGCGCTGGCACGAGGATTCTTTCAGCAAACCCGCCATCGTGCTGCACGCCGAGAATGACGTTGTTCAAGCACATGGATTCTTCTTTGCGCCTGCAGTACTCGCATTGGCCGCAAAAAAGATTGGACTGCACAGCAACACGGTCATCCGCCTTCCATCCACTCACGTCCGCCGCGACGGCGACGATGCGGCCGGCAATCTCAGAGCCGGAAGTTCGTGGCAGAGCCAACGGCATCGGCAAGCCGCCCTCTTCAAGCCAAAGGTCAATGTGATTTAAGCCGCACGCCTGCACCTGGACCACAACTTCGCCCGCCGCTGGCTGGGGATCGGGTAAGTCGCGCAGCTCAAATTTCCCCGGAACCCCGTGAGCGACCAGTTGGACAGCTTTCACGCTCTAGACTTAATACCGGCAGAGAGCGAGGGGCAAGTCTCATTCCGCACTACAACCTTTTGCTACATATGCAACAAAAGGTTGCATTGACGAACCAGGAGTCGCCGAACCAGCCCAAGGAACAAAGTCGGACAGTGACACGAATTGCACCCCGTTCCACGAACACAGTTTAAGCGCAGATAACTGATATGAACGCAGATGGGAGTTTTGACGGATGGATTGAACCGCAGAGAACGCAAAGAACGCAGAGTCGGAGAGACTTCTATGGAGTTGCTGCGACCGGGACGGTCGCGCCCCCAGGGAGCGATTCCCACTTCCCCGCTCATCTCTGCGTTCTCTGCGTTCCTTGCGGTTGATTCTTTCCTCCTTCGCCCAAGGACCACGCGTCATAATTTTGCCTTGCCCATGGCTCGGAACGCTTTGGGAAGAATTACGGTCGCGAAGGCAGCCGCCAGACCCAGTCGCCGGATTCGATATTTGGATAACCATCTTTTGTCTTAGTTTCCATGCCACCATCATCCTTGGCGTTCCAACCTATGGAGTAGAGGACATATAGGCCATCGTCTGTGCGGCGGTACTTAAGTGGTTCACCGGAAAGCAGGTCGTGTGGAATCTTTTCCAGGAAGGCCGGAGCAAGGGGGGCCAGGGTGTCGGAATAACTGCCGTGGGCCAGGCGGAAACGCTCCAGAGCGCAGGCGATCAAGGCTTGATCCAATTGAGTCTGGCTGTGCGCAAATTTTCGAGCAGCGGAACCGGCCGGAAGGAGCAATTTTGGAAAAACGCTGAAAGGCCCGCTCATCTGCGCCACGGCGGGATCGGTGTGCGCAGCCACTTCTGGATAAACGCGCCTTCGTTGTGGATCAATTGTCGGCAACGAAAATTGGTCGTAGAGGCGGCAGAGCGCAAGCTGGTTCTGATAAATCCAGCCCAGCGGCGCAAAACGCATGAATGGAGCGCGGTACTTCGCCATGTTCGACCCCTCGCGATCATCACGATCATCATTCTCGACGAGCCTTCTCCAGTCAGCGGTGCCTTCCCTTGCATACCTATTCCATTCGCTATTGCATCCGCGTTCCCCGCGCATGGCATACTGATAGCCAGCCAAGATATCCACGACTCCAATTCTCTTCTGAAGCTCATCGAGTTGCGCATCGGAGAATTGGTGGCGAGCCAGGCCTTCCTTGAAGGGCTGCGAGATGAGGCGGTGGCATTTGTTGCGAACCAGTTGGGAGATAAGAATTGGCTCGTCCCGTGAGCTCTCGGCAATGCGAAACGCAAGTTCAATATCCGCAAATCCTTCTTCGGTTTCTCCGGCGGCAAGGCGAGCCGAGGCTCTCAGTTGGAGCAGTGAAACAATGCTCACTTCGCGCGCAAGCTGCGGGAGTAGAATGCCCCAGGGATGGTTGGTATCGTAATACACTGGCCAGCGGGCAAAAGGACGCAGTATCGCTTCCCGTTGAAGTTCGCGCAGATCTCCCTCAAGAGGATGCAAGGCAAGCAACACGGCCGTGGCGGAGGGGGTAGATTCGATTACGCCGGCCAAATTAGTGCCGGTGCGATAATAAGCAGCCCAACCGGCGAGGTCGATCCAGCCGTTCGTCAATTTCTCAGGCTCGGGGGTGCGCAGCCCCTGCGGCGTTGAAAATTTCTTTTCACGTGGGCTCGTCTGGCGATATTGAACAACGCTCCAGGTTCGATTCCATTGGTCCAGCCGCTTCAGTCCGTTCGTGTCTCGAAACAGTTGAGGACCGCGAACCCACCGAGTGATTTTTCCCTCGGTCACGGGACGCAGATCCAGATCAAGAAGTGGTTTGAGTAGCGGACACAGCGCCAGATTTTGCTCCTCCGGCACCGGCGGAGGGATGAAGTCAGCAAGAGAGAGTTTCTCGCCCTTAGCCGCTCGTTCGCGTTTATATGAATTCCAGGCGCGTTTGCCCCGGATATTTTCTTCAGCGTAGAAGAGAGCCACCACGGTGGCGAGAGAAACCAGCGCGAAAGCCACCACGCGGAGAAACCGCCAACTGCACAAATAGCAGAATGTTGGAAATTGGGGGGATGGTTTGGAGGAGGGCATGTTAGGAGCAGCGAGGCGAACATTAAGGAGAAGATTTAGCTTAAGAAATGATTCGGCGGCAGCTCCACCCGATGCGTGGTAGGAAAGCCATTCCGCCATGAGCCTTGGCTGCGTGGCCGGTCCGCTGGTTCAGCACGATGGCGAATCAAGGGGGCTTCGGGACGGGGAAAGAATTCAGCAAAAAGCCGCCTCTGTTCGGCCAGGATGGCGCGCGCTTCCGCCGAAGCCGGAATAGCGGTAACTTGGATAGCCGGATGATGTTCGATGCCGCCGGCCAAATGAAGCCCGAAGATTACCATCCACGCCGCAGCAATTCCGGCCCAGGCTTGCGGGTAAGGCCAAAGCAATTCTCGCCACCAAACAGAATTGGAAGCCACGCCATGCGGCTGGAAGCCTGGGTCAGTCTGGCGAGCAGCTCTGAGAATCTCGTCGCGCCAGTCGCCAGGCAAAGCGCGCATCGGCTGGCGCTGAAGTTGGTGTTCAAAATCGTCTGAGTTCATTTTATTTCGTCATAAAGTGGACGCAGGCGCTCGCGCAATTTGTCTAAGCCGTAGCGGTAACGACTGGCGGCCGTATTTAGTGGAATACCCAATGTCTCCGCGATCCTTTCAAAGGTCAGTCCTTCCCACAGCTTCAAATGGACCACCGCGCGTTGTTCGGCGGGCAACTCACGGAGGGCCCGGGATAACGCGTGGCGAAAAGCCGCTTCGTCGGATTCACCGCAGGGAAAGAAGGGGGCTACCGATTCCGCCGCGAATTGGTCGTAATTCCGGTCGCGCGCCCCGCGCCGCCGCATCAGGTCGATGGCGGTGTTGTGAGCGAGACGCAATAGGAAGGCCCGCGTATCCCTGACTTTCTCCATCACTTCGGGTTTCCTCGCGAGCTTGACGAAGACTTCCTGAAGAAGATCGCGCGTGTCGGCTTCATTGCGAGTGAGGTTCAGCAGAAAAGCAAACAGGGCCTGGGCATGCTCATCGTAGAGCCGTTCGAGGTCGATGGATGCCGGCATTCTTCAACATGACGCGCCGGGAAGAAGGATTTGTCTAGGGAAAAAGCGCTACTCCACCAGGAATGCGCAGTCGGCAGCTTCAAGGCGAATTTGCTCGGGCAATTGGGAGGGGTCGAGCTTGACCATGAAAGTATGCGCACCGGCCGGAAGCTCGGCACTCATGTCAGTATTGCCGCCAACCGGTTTGCCGTCCAGCCAAGCCTTCGGACTATTCACTCCATCCAGTCGCAATTTTACGGAGCCAGGCTTCGCTGTTTGAAAACGAGTGGCGGCAAAAAACACCTCACGGCGTGTGGCCAGCGAGAATTCCGTATCCAAGTCTGTTTTTAATAATGCGCCGCTCAGGGTGGTGTAAACCGGGAGCCATTGCTTTCCATTTACATCGCTTTTCAAAATACCTTCCACCGGGCCGGTGGAGGCGTTCACTCGCCACACTCGCGCGAAGCTCCCTTTCGTGGCGTCGTAAGGGCCGGGTTTGCCCAGTTCAGAGAGGAACCGGAACAAATCCAGCCGTTCGCCTTCGCTGAGGAAATCCACCAGGCCAGCGGGCATGAGCGAGCCGCCAATCTTGCGGCTCTCGATGTTCTTTTTTGGAATGGAAATCTCCTTGTTAGTGGTATCGCGCAAGATCAGTTCTTCATTGGTTTCACGCACGGGAATTCCGCTCAAATCCTGGCCATCCTTCGTGGTCACCTGAATTGAATTGTATCCTTCCTTCACTTTTTTGTTCGGTGCCAGAATCGACTCGACCAGATAATCTACCTGCGCGCTGGCCCCAATACTGGTCAGGTCTGGCCCGACCCGCCCGCCCGCTCCGCCGATGGCGTGACAGGCGATGCAACTGAGTTCCTTGCGGCGATAAACGGTTTCGCCGCGGGCCGGGTCGCCCTTTTTGACTCTGGCGGCGATTTGCGCCAACTCGGAGTCG
Source organism: Verrucomicrobiota bacterium (assembly GCA_038228235.1). Classification (GTDB taxonomy): domain Bacteria; phylum Verrucomicrobiota; class Verrucomicrobiia; order Limisphaerales; family JBBRPK01; genus JBBRPK01. The sequence continues at coordinate 80,771 of JBBRPK010000003.1, read as the reverse complement.
GTGAGTTTTTGGCTTTCCTCGCTCAGTCCGGCGGCACGGGCCAGCGCCATGATGAGGTCCGGTTCATTGCGCCCGCCTTCTCGGGCCACCCTCAGACCGCCTTTGGCATTCCCCTCTGAAAGGCCGGTCTTCGGCAGGGCGCGGGCAATGACCGGCGCTGCCCCTTTGACCCCCAATAATGATCGCCAAAGCGCAAGTGCCTCGTCTTCTTTCATCGAACTCGTGAGGACTTGAATGATTTGGGGGAGTGAACCAGTGAGATCGATTCCCGCCAAAGCGGCGGCGGCGTGGCGGCGAGTCGCGCCATCATTGGGTTCGCTGATGAATCCACTAAGGCCGGAGACGGCCTCTTTGCCTCCGATGTCGCGCAAGGCGACGAAGGCCGCTTCGCGCAAGATCCAAGGTTGCGCTGCGTTTCCGGCAACTGCCAGCAATCCCTTCGCGTAAGAAGAGAGTTTCCACGTCCCAATGAGACGCAAGGCGGCGGCATGGGCTGCGTCGCTCGGGAAAGAATGTTTACCCAGAGCTTCTAGATCGCCCGAAGGTTTCATGTTGCGCAGCCGGGCGGCCTGGTCGAGAGCGGCAAGCGCGCGAAGGGACGCTGACTCATCAAGGTCCTTCAACAATTGATCGAACAGCAAACGCAGTTCAGGAGGTTCGCCCGCCTGGCCGATGAGCTCGATGGCTCCTCCGCGGCCATCGCGAGGGATCGCTTTGCCGGCGAGAACCTTGGACAAAAGGGCGTGGGCCAGCACTGGTTCGAGAGCCTTCGAGCCGAATTCCAATAGCTTCTCCCGGCCTTCCGGTTTCCACGCCCCGGATTCGACTGCATCCAGCCAAGGCTGCGCGAGGTCGTTGACTGTGAGCCAAGCCGCGTAATCCAGAAAGGTATCCATTGGCTTATCAAGCACACTGAGCGCAAGCTCTGCCGCGCGGGCGGAGGGAATTCGCGCGAGCGCCCGCAAAGCCTCCAGTCGCACACGCGGGAAATCATCCGTAATCCTTCTGGCCAGCAGATCGAGTGGAGCTTTCAGGCCACTTTGCCAGTGGCCCAGCACTCGAGTGGCGGCGGCGCGGATGTGACCGTCGCTGGCTTCCAGTAATTTTTCGAGCAGCGCCGACTCGACAACCTCGATGGCCTGATACATCCATAATCCTTCGAGCCGCGGTTTCTCAGCGGTCTGCTGTGCCATCCACTTCGACAAATCATCCAGAATGTTCGTTCCCCTTTCCATGAGCACTCGTTTAGCCTTTTCGCGATTGAATCCGTTCGGTGAAAGCAGTTGCGCGAACAAGTCTGTGTTGCTGGCATTTAAGAGCGCTGGCTTTTTCACGATGGGACGGCCTTTGGCAGTGAGCCGCCAGATACGTCCGTGTTCGTGGTCGCGGCGCGGGTCACGGAAATCCACTTCGCCATGCTGGATGATGGGGTTGGACCAATCGGCGATGTAGAGCGCTCCATCCGGACCCAACTTCACGTCAATCGGGCGGAAGGCTGCATTTTTGGTTCGTACGAGGTCGGGCATTTCCTTGGTCACGTAGGCTGAATCCTGCTCCTCGACGCTAAAGCGCACGATGCGGTTGGCGCGGAAGTCGCAGGTGATCATGTTTCCCTGCCATTCTTTGGGGAAATGTTCGCTGCGGATAATCTCCAACCCACAAAATTTTGGATAATTCCCTGGGCTGATGCTGCCCAGCGTGCGACGGGCGCCGGCATAGGTGGAGTACATGGCGCCGGGCACGACATAGAAAATCCCATTGGGCGGCGCCCCCCCCGCCCCATCGGTGGCAAAGGACTGGCCGAATTCATCAAAATGGTGTCCCCATGGGTTGACAAGCCCTTTCATGAAAATCTCCACTCCCATCGTCGGGGGGCGCAAGCTGAGAGTGCCGCCACTGTTTAGGCGCACCACCCCGTTAGGAGTTTCCAGATGGCTATGAATATAAATAGATTGATTCATGTAAAGCTGGCCATCGTGTCCCCAGCGCAAAGTATGCAAGATGTGATGAGTGTCTTCAGTGCCAAAACCGGACAGCACGACCCGTCTTTGGTCGGCCTTGCCGTCGCCGTCGGTGTCCTTGAAGTGAAGCAATTCAGTGCTTTGGCCCACGTAAACGCCACCGTCTCCAGGCTCGACACCGGTGGGAATTAGCAGGCCATCGGCAAAAACAGTGGATTTGTCGGCTTTGCCAGTCCCGGTAGTGTCTTCCAGGATCAAAATCTTGTCGTTGGCGGTTTGGCCAGGAGAGATTTGCGGATAGACGGACGAACTGGCGATCCAGAGGCGGCCTTGAGGATCGAAATTCATCTGGATAGGTTTGGCCAGGAGCGGGTTCTCCGCCCAGACTGAGATTTCAAAGCCAGGCTCGAGTTCTAGTTCCGGCAGCGGCAGCGGTTTCAAAGAGGCGCTGGGAGCAGGCTCCTTTTTTTTCTCCACAGCAGGGGCGTTGGTTGTTTGGGCGGGTACGATTTCATAGGTGTGTTGAAGGGGTTTGCGGAGCTGGGCGATCTTGGCTTCCTCAGCTTGAATGAGCGGTTCAAATTGAGGGATTTCTTTGGCGTTTTGGCCCTGTTCGCCTTTGCGGAACAGAAAGAGGTAAGTATTGTTCTCGGGGCGCCAGCGATGGAAGAAAAGCTCGTTCTTTTTCACAATCGCCTGGCGCAAATTCTCGGCCTGGTCCAAGGACGGCGCGTTTGTAATCTCCAGCCCTCTTTGGCAATCTTGCTCAGTCACGATCCGCAGCAATTTATTATCAATGCGGAATTCGTAAGTACCAGGCTGGACCAGGAATTGCAGACGCCGCTCCGGAGTAATGAGTGGCAATGGTTTTTCATTTTCCAGCCAGGCAGGATAAGGCAATTGGTTTTCCAGCCCCACCAGCCGGACACTCGTCTTCTTTTGTTCGACCTCCAGCGCCTGCAGGCCGCTGCTCCCTTTGCGCAGGGTGCCCTCCTTCGTAATGCCAATCCGCCAGAAACGTTTGTTCCACCTCAAGCCCTCCGCCAGCGCTTCGGTAGCGCGCCGATAACCGTAAGCGGTGAGGTGAATCCCATCGTCAGTCATAGGCGGGAGGGAGCGGGAACGGTTGTTAGTGGCGAGCAAATCGAAAAGTGAAACAAACTCCGCCCCTCGTCTCCGCGCGAGTTCCTGGATGGCCTTGGTATAAAGGGAAAGTTGCTCGTTATGTTTGGCGGGGTCGGGCAATGGAGCGGGCAGCTTTTCATGAGGAATGGGACTCAGCAGTACGAAGCGCACCTTGGGTTCGCCGGAGACTTGCTGAATGGTCTCCATTAACTTCTCGAGATCGTTAGTGAACCTGGTCAGACCTGTTTCACCCTCGAAGGAACTGGCCATCCCATAACCCAGGAAGGCGACCGAGGGCTTAATCAAGGCCACTTGCTCTTTAATACGGTCAAAACCTTTATCCGGGGAATCAAACCCGGCCCGCGACAGCCCGCGGGGAGTATCTGCGCTCCAGCCCAGGTTGCGGAAAAGGACGTTACGGTCCGGAAATTGGGTGGTGAGAAGAAATTCCAGGTAGCCGTAGGATTGTTCGCGCTCGATGAACGTGTCCCCCAACAAGACGACCCGATCCGCGTCACGCAACTCGAACCCGTTGGTGGTTTGAGCAAAGGCCGATGGGAGCCCGGGGATGGAGGTGAGGAAGACAACGAACAGGAACAATCGTGGCATACTCGTTCGGCGTACTCGCCGAAGTGACGAGGTGGACAATTCGGCCGCTTTGGGCAATAAAGCCGGCCTCCTTCGGCCGGCGGTTGCCATCGTAAAAAACGCTCCAAGGAGGGGGATGCAGAATTCGTGAGCTTTCATTGAATGTTGCGTGAACTAAAACGGACTTCTGCTCTTCAAGCAAGTGGTTTTCAAGGGTGCGAGCGCTAGATGAACGATCCATCAATTGGCGAGTTGAAGCGGACATACTGAGGAACCGGCAGCACATATTACAAGACTGCGAAGCTTCTCCCTCTCCCATCCGATGGGAGAGGGCCGGGGTGAGGGCGGATTCGAGTATTGTGTTCACACTTCACGGTGTCAGAAAGCCGAGACCATGGAGGTCGGTCTTCTCGGAGACCCACTTTTCAGGAAAAGTTGTGGCTTTTGGCGGGATTTGAGGCAGATTTTGGAGGTTGAACATTAGGCCCAAAGATGAAAGTCGCCGCCATACTTGTTTGCGCTGCCTTGATTCCGGGGTGGGTTTGGGTTGCGATGGAATTCTCGCGGCTGTTCCTTAATTCGAAGATTGAGCGGCTTGGTGAAAAGAATCTCCGAAGATCTTGGTCGAAAAAGGAGAAATCATATATTGCCGAATGAAAGCCAACGACTTCCGCTTCCCGCTGCCACCCGGATCAAGAGCCGCTAATCTAGTGCTCAGGGGCTTCGATACCGTTGCTGGCAGCGTCGAAGCTCGATTCCAAACCTCGAATCAAGTCAGGGCGAGTGAGTACGAGAACTGGCTGTCCGGCAAAGTGCAGGTTGGCGGGTGGGTCACGGCTCACTCAGTTCCACGAGGCTTATTGATCAAGTTCAGTTATTTTGGTGATAAATGACCACCGGAGAAAAAATGCCGAACAAAATCGCTTTTGTTTTCTCGGTTCTGCTTTTCGACCTCGGGTTGGGGGTGCGCGCCGATGTTCTGCGCTCGATCGGAGCCGTTAGCCACAGTCCGGAGCAACCGCGTTCGGGGGAAGTAGTCAAAGTCACCGCCAACATTCCAACCGGGACCACGCGGGTCACGCTCCAGTATCAATTGGTGATTCCGGGGCGCTACATCGCTCTCAAGGACGCCGCTTACGGAACGAATTGGGTTTCTCTGCCGATGAACGATGGTGGAACAGAAGGGGACGACAAAGCAGGGGATGGGATTTATACAGTTGAGGTACCGGCCCAACTCCAGGCTCATCGCCGCCTGGTGCGCTACCGAATTACCGCCCAGGACGCAGCGGGCCGGACTATCACAGCGCCGGAGCCCGAGGATGCGCAGCCGAACTTCGCCTACTTCGTTTACGATGGGGTTCCAGCCTGGAGCGCGGCCACTGAACCCAGCAGCGCCGATCCAAAGAAGAACCGGGTTATCTGTTACGATACGAATGTGATGCGCTCGGTGCAGGCTTATCATTTCATCAGCAAGGCCAGTTCCGTCGAGAACGCGACCTGGCGGGAGCAGTCCGGGGGCAAGGATTACAAATACACCGCTACGCTCATCAGCGATGGCAAGGTTTACGACCACATCCGGTTCCGCGCGCGGGGGGGAGTGTGGCGTTATTCGATGGGAAAGAACATGTGGAAGTTCGAGTTCAACAAGGGCCATCATCTTGAGCCGCACGACGATTATGGGCAGCCTTACCGTAGAAACCTGAGCAAATTGAATCTGCGCGCCTGCATTCAACAGGGGGATTATGGTCACCGGGGGGAGCAAGGGATGTTTGAATCGGTGGGCTTCCGATTGTTCTCGCTGGCGGGCGTGACGGCTCCGCGCACCCACTGGATTCAACTCCGCATCATTGATGAAGCCGGGGAAGCCCCCGCCAGCCAGTACAAAGGAGATTTCTGGGGCCTTTACCTGGCGATCGAAAATGAGGATGGGCACTTTCTCGAAGAGCACGGTTTGCCCAATGGCAATTTGTATAAAATGGAAAATGGCACCGGCTCGTTGAGCAACCATGGAGCGGGCGGAGTCACGAACCGGTCCGACCTGGACGAATTCATTTCCGCTTACAGCAATGGCAATCCGCCCGGGAAGTGGTGGCGCACGAATCTGGATCTGCCAGGTTACTACAGCTATCGCTCCATTCTGGAGGGCATTCATCACTACGACGTTGGTCAGGGGAAAAACTACGATTATTTCCTGAACCCGAAGACAAGCCGATGGGGTGTCATTCCTTGGGACATTGATTTGACTTGGGCAGATAACATGTATGGCGATGGCGAGGAGCCATTTAAGAGACGCGTGCTCTCTCATTCAGGGTTCAAAGTTGACTATCAAAATCGTCTGCGGGAAATACGAGACCTGCTCTTTAACCCGGAGCAGACAGGGCAACTAATCGATGAATGCGCGGCTGTGATCGCGGATCCGACAGGAGGTCCCTCGATGGTCGATGCGGATCGCGCCAAATGGGATTATCATCCCGTCATGGCTATGGGCGGCAAGGCGGGGCAAGGGATCTTTTATGAAGCCGCACCGAGCAAAGATTTTCGCGGCATGGTGCGGTTAATGAAGAATTATGTGAAAATCCGCGCCGCCTGGATCGATGCTAACCTGTTGGCGGATACGAAGGTTCCCGCTGCTCCCAACGTGTCTGGCACGGGTGCGATCAATGTTCCAGCGAATCATTTGACGTTCCATTGCTCTGAGTTTAATGGACCCGGCGCCTTTGCCGCGATGGAGTGGCGCGCCGGAGAAATTCTTCCGCGGCATGTGCCGGTTCCTAAATCACCTGTCACCCGGCACGGCCAGGCGGAGCCTTATGAAATCGCAACCATCTGGAAAAGTTCGGAGTTCTCTTCCTTTCAACCAGACATCACCGTCCCGCCCGATGCGGTCAAACTCGGACATACCTATCGAGTGCGCGCGCGGGTGAAGGAGGCGACTGGACGCTGGAGCCATTGGTCTGCGCCCGCGCAATTCACCGTCAATCCACCTGTGAACTAGCGATGAGGCCCTCCGATGGACTGCAAACGTTCGAGCGAAGAGCCTCTCCGCTCCCTCCGAGGCCGCGCATTGGAACCCTAAACTGCAGCAGCCGATGTGGGTCGGCTCTGATCTTCCCTCGGAGAATAATAAGCCGACTCACGTCGGCTGCTACCAGAGTTCAGGGAGAGCCTCCGATTAGTGCATGAGAACTTCATCAACGCATTTTGAAGGAATTCTGGATCGTTATTTCGAGACATTCCTCGAGGGAAATCCTGTGTATGCAACTTTCGCGGGCCTTAAATCCGGCGAAGGAAAATTAGGGGAACCCACTCTCTCTTTCGAAAAACGCCGGGCTGAGCTGCGCCAGAAAGCTCTCCAAGCCCTGGAGACCATTTCACCGCGAGAACTCTCTAATGAGCAGCAACTTGATCGCCTGGCTTTTCGCAGTCTGTTGCTGAGAGAACAGGAAGATTTCGCGCGCGCTCGCCATACCCTGGATCCAAATGCTCCCGAACAAGTGTTCAACATTGTTTTGCATGAATTGCAACGGGGGGAGGATGAAGCCAGGCCCGCCGCCCGGAACCTCCGCTCGCTCCTGGGCGAGATCCCGCGTTATCTCAGCCAGGCCGTCACGCTCATTCATCATCCCAAAGGTGTTTGGCTCAAAGTCATGGAACAGACGACGACGGGCGCCGCCACCCTTTTTGAAGCGGTCGCGACGTTCCTCAAGCGAGTCGAACCGAACCCCATGGATGCGGCGAGAATTGCAGCCGCGCAACGATGCCTCGGATCTTATCGGAAGAAAGTCAAAGAGCATCCCATTGCACCAGAGTCGTCGTTCAGAGTGGGGGCGAGCATCCTCCAAAGGCGCGTGCGGGATCAACTCGGATTGGATTACACTCTCGGCGAAATCGAGGCGCTGGCGTTGGGTGAAGTGAATCGCATCGGCGGGTTGCTCGCCCGAGGTTGCGCAAAATTTGGCCGCCGTCAAGGCGCGGAAGACATTATCGCCCAGGCCCGGGCAGGCTGGCGTCCGGAGAAACCCCTGCTCGAACTGTATCGCGAAAAAACCCAGAATATCGCCAGCGCATTTCGCGCCGCGCGCGCCGTCACGTTCCCCGCTGGGGAGCGGTTGGACGTGCGGCCAGTGCCGGAGTTCATGCGCCCTCTTTTTCCCACCGCGGCGTATTCCGCTCCCGGGGCGTTCGAAACGAAGCAACGGGGGATTTTTTGGGTGAATGACTTGAGCGTAATCAAAAGCTCGCCTGCTGAAAAACTAGTCGAGCAACAACAGCACTTTGGGCTCAGCCTCACCTGCGCGCACGAGGCCTATCCGGGACACCATCTGCAATTTGTGACCGCCAACCAGCACCCTCGTAAATGGCGCCGCCTTTTCGCGCATGCGGTTTTCTATGAAGGTTGGACACTTTGGTGCGAGCAGATGATGGTCGATCTGAAGGTCGATCGTTCCCCGTGGGTGCGGGTGCAACAGTTGCATGATGCGCTCTGGCGTTGCCATCGCGTGCTGGTGGATTTGCGGTTGCAGACCGGCCGCTACACCTACGAGCAAGCGGTCCGACACCTGCGGCGGCATTTGGGCTTCACACGCGCCCGGGCCGAGGCTGACGTAAACTGGTACACCGGCCAACCCTCAGTCCCAATGAGCTACTGGCTGGGCCGTCTGGAGAATGAGCGCTTGCGCCTGCGCTTGATGGCAGGACGCGGTTGGAGCCTGCAAAAGTTCAACGATTGGTTGCTCAGTTTCGGCACTCTGCCTCAAGCCTGGATCGAAAAGTACGGCTTGGATTGAGGACCTGGCAATTAGAGGTAACGGCAACATGCCCGCTTTGAGATCAGTAAATTCCCAGGCTTGCCGACGGGTTTACGCGCATTTGTCATTTCTCAGGATGGTTCAGTTTAGCCTTTTTGCTCTCGGCGATGATCTTTTGTTCGAGCTCACGGGGCATGTCTTCGTAATGACTGAACGCCTCGGTGTGGATGCCTCGTCCACCCGTTAAAGAACGCAGCGTGGTTGAATAATGATAGAGTTCCATGGCCGGAACCTGGGCTTTGACAACCTGGTGCCCTCCCTCGGAATCCATGCCGAGAATTTTTCCACGACGGCTGGAGAGATCGCCCATCACCTTGCCCATGAATTCGTCCGGCACCCGGATTTCGATAGTATAAATGGGCTCCAGCAGGCAGGCTCGTGCGTTCAAGAACGCTTCTTTAAAAGCGAAATAGCCGGCAATCTGGAAGGCGATGTCTTTTGAATCTACCGGGTGCATTTTCCCATCGTAGAAGTCCACCTTCACATCCACCACTCGGTAGCCCGCCAGAATCCCCTCCGTGCAAGCGTTGTTCACTCCTTTTTCCACAGAAGGCACGAACACTCGATCCACATTCTGCCCGGAAAGAGTTTCGGTGAACTCCAAGCCGGTATCGCGGGGCCTCGGCTCAATGCGCATCCAGACCTCAGCGAATTGGCCAGCGCCGCCGGTCTGCTTTTTGTGGCGGTATTTGGATTCCGCTTTGCCCTTGATTGTCTCCCGGAATGGAATCTTGGGCGGAACCAGTTCAATCTCCACTTTGTAACGGCGTTTTAATCGATCCGTCAAAACCCCAAGGTGCAATTCGCCTTGGGCCGAGATGACCGTCTGGTGCAATTCCGAATCGACATGGTAGAGAAAAGTGGGGTCTTCCTCATGCAAAGTCGCGAGACCCTGAGCGATTTTGTCTTCCTCCCCTTTGGAGTTAAGCTTCAGAGCAGCATGGATGTTTGGTTTCGGGTATCGGACCTTGGGCAGGGAGACGACCTTTTTCACGCCGCACAACGTATTTCCAGTATGGGTATCCTTCAATTTTACCACCGCCCCAATGTCGCCGGCGCCCAGCGTTTCGACCGTGGCGCGGTTCCGGCCATTAAGCACGTAAATCTGCCCGATTTTTTCCGTGATCTTTCGGTCGCTGTTAAAAAGCTCAGTGCCAAACTTGATCGAGCCGGAATACATTCGAAAGAAGGACATCTCACCGAATTGCGCTTCGGTCATGGTCTTGAACACGTAAAGGGCCGGGTCCGGATCATTGAGGGAAATCTCGACTTCCACCCCGTCCGCATTGGCCGCTTTTACCTTCTTGCGATCTTCCGGCGAAGATCCGTATTTAGCGATGAAATCCATCAAACGCGCGACTCCGATATTGTTTTCAGCCGAGGCGCAGAACAGGGGAATAAAGGATTGCCTTTGCACGGCCGCGTGGATGCCAGCCCGCATTTCTTCCTCGGACAGGGTTCCCTGCGCGAAAAACTTCTCCAGCAGCGAATCGTCCGACTCGGCAATTAACTCGATCAGTTGCTGGTGCAGTTTTTTGGTTTTCTCAGCCCAATCGCCCGTGACCGGCGCTTCCTGGAATTTACCACTCCGATCAGCAGCGTAAGTTATCACTTCGCTGCGCAGCACATCCAAAACCTGGCTAAAACCTGGACCGGCGTTAAGGGGAACATTCAAAGGGAATACGCGCTCCCCGAAGCGGGACCTGACCTGGGCCAGAACAGCGTCAGAATTTACCGCCTCCTTGTCGAGGGCATTGATGACGATCATTTTGGGGATGTCATAACGGGTCGCATATTCCCAGACCTGCTCAGTGCCGACGGCCACGCCATGCTGGGCTTGGACTACGACCAGCGCGAAATCCCCCACTCGCAGGGCGCCCAAGCCTTCACTGATGAAATCCAAATAACCGGGTGTATCGATGATGTTAAACTTTTTCCCTTGCCATTCGGTGTGGAGAAGCGAGGCATGCACTGAGATGTGGCGCTGACGCTCGCTATCGTGATAATCGGAAGCGGTGCTTCCAGCCGCAATGCTGCCGAGGCGGTTGAGGACCCCGCTACAAACGAGCATACACTCGCTGAGCATCGTTTTACCAGCGGAAGCATGACCCACAACGGCAAAATTTCGGATGTCGGAAGGTTGGTAAGTTTTCATGAGATAAGCATTGTAATCTTCATTCTCGTTGCTGCGTTACTGTTTCTATGGCCGAACGCGGCCTGATTTCAAGCCCTGTTTTGCCGAGTTGAAACAAGCTCAGCCCGATTCTGCCGGTGGGTTGGCCGATTCCTTTGCCTAAGTGGGGCTCATGGAAATTTTTCGCGCCTCCAGGAATGTTTTCAATTCCGCCGCGGCCCTGCCGCCAAAACCAGGCACCTGCGCAATCTGTTCCACCGTCGCCAGCCGCAGCCGCTGGACGGAGCCGAATTTTTTCAACAACGCCGCCTTCCGCCGATGACCGATGCCAGGAAATTCATCCAGAAGGCTTTCCGAGATTTTCCGCAGGCGCAATTGAGCATTGTAAGTATTGGCAAAGCGATGCGACTCGTCGCGCACTCGCTGCAACAATTTCAATGCGCCTGAAGCATGGGAGAGCCGCAATGGCTCCATTTGCCCTGGCCGGTAGATTTCCTCGAATTCCTTGGCGAGTCCGAGGATCGGAATACGGCTCAAACCTAGTTTAGCCAATTCGGCGGAAGCAGCATTGAGTTGACCTTTCCCGCCGTCGATGAGGATGAGGTCGGGAAAAGTTGCCGGGAGGGTGGCCCGTGGGGAATCATGCAGAGCCATGGGAACAGATGTTCCAGTTTCCACCTCCTGCCCTCCAGACTCCTCCGGAGCCTGAGAGATTTCCGCCTCCTTGAGCAAACGCGAATAGCGACGCCGCACCGTCTCCGCCATGCAGGCGAAATCGTCCTGGCCGGTGACAGTTTTCATTTTGAACCGGCGATAGTTTGCGCGATCCGGTTTGCCATTGCGGAAACTGACCAGGGAGGCGACGGCAAAGGTGCCGCTGATATTGGAGATGTCGAAACCTTCGATTCGGCGGGGTGGAGCAGGCAAGTTGAGGGAGTGGGCCAACTCCTCCATATCCTTCTCTGGATGCATCGCCAGAGGCAGAGTGTAAGGCAAGCGCTGAAACTTGCTCGTCTTTTGCGTAGTGTGTCGGAGGTCGGAGAGGGCATCACGGAAGGTGGCGGCTTTCTCGAAATCCTGCGCCGCCGCCGCTTTCTTCATTTCCAGTTCGAGTTGGGCTTGTATTTCTTCGCATTGCCCGTCGAGAAAATTGCACGCAGCCAGAACTTGCTGCAGGTATTGTTCGCGGGTCACGTTGCCGATGCAAGGAGCCGTGCAGAATTTGAGATGGCCATAAAGGCAATGCTTGTAATCGTGCTCGGTGGGCGTGAGGGGTCGGCACCCCCGCAAGTTGAATTGCCGCCGCAACAATAACAAAGTATTGCGCAAAGCGCCTGAATTGGCGAAAGGCCCAAAATAGCGCGCGCCATCCTCCTGCTTGAGGCGCGTGAGAGTAAAACGGGGAATCGGATCATTGAAATTTACTTTCAGGAGGAGAAAGCGTTTGTCATCCCGAAAGCTGACGTTGTAGCGCGGCTGAAACTCTTTGATCAACTTGCCTTCCAGCAGCGCCGATTCGGCCTCGCTTCGAACCACATGCACGTCCAGATCATGAATCGCATCGACCAGAGCGTTCAGTTTCAAATCCCAACCCATCCGTCTCGACGGATGAAAGTATTGACTGACCCGTTTGCGTAAATCGCGCGCCTTGCCCACATAAATTACTGTTCCAAAACGGTCCTTCATCAGGTACACACCCGGTTTGTGGGGCAGCTCACTCAATTTATTGCGAATCGGATCGCTAATCGGCACAAAATCAATATGGCAGAGATCGCCCGCATTTTAAAGAGGGAGATTGGATGCGGTGGCTGGTATCGCAAGATCAAGGTCATCCAGTTCAGAGTGCGCCCGGCAGTGCGCGTCGCCACGCCCGCAAACAAAAGCCTGATTGAGATTTCCTCGCTTGCCTCCGGAAACGAATTTCCCTAAAAACACGCCATGTCTCACACTGCCGCATGCGGCGTTGCTCAGTCCTTGGTCCCCTTCAATCTGAAAAACTATTTGGAGGCTATTACCTCGGCGGTGAATCGTGCATTGGCTGAGTTTCTCCCCAAAACGACCACCAGGCCGGCCACGATTCACAAGGCCATGCATTACTCCCTCTTTGCCGGCGGGAAACGGATGCGTCCAGCCCTGTGCCTGGCCGCGGCCGCCGCTTGCGGCGGCAGCGAAAAGGACGCCATGCCACTGGCCTGCGCTATCGAGTGCATTCACACCTATTCGCTGATTCACGACGATTTGCCAGCAATGGATAACGACGATTTTCGCCGAGGAAAACCGACAAATCACAAGGTTTTCGGAGAAGGCATCGCGATTTTGGCGGGGGACGCCCTCCTCGCCCAAGCCTTTGAAATCGCAGCCCAGTCCCAAGCTTGGCCACGTTACTCACATCAGCGCCTTATCCTCGAAATTGCTTCGGCTTCCGGCTCGCTTGAATTGATCGCAGGGCAGGTCGCCGATCTGGAAGGGGAAGGAAAAAAGCTGTCTGCCTCACAGCTCAAATATATTCATGAACGCAAGACTTCGGCCCTGCTCTGCTGTTCCGTCCGATGTGGAGGGATGAGCGCCAACTGCTCAGAAGGCCAATTGAAGGCGCTGACGGCTTTCGGCTACCATGTGGGGTTGGCGTTCCAAATCATCGATGACATTCTGGATGTCACTCAGACCAGCGAGCAATTGGGCAAAACGGCCGGCAAAGACAGCGCCGCGCAGAAGGCAACTTATCCCTCGATTGTGGGCCTGGAAAAATCGCGGCAAATTGCCAAACGCCTGACAGATCGAGCGTTTGCCTCCCTAACAGGTTTTCACGGGAAAGCCCAAGCCTTAGAATCCTTGGCGGGATATCTTTTGAACCGGGAAAAATAAAAGATCAGAACCTCACTTTCCAGCGTAGTAAGCATCCACCTTGGCCCCCACGTCTTTGTAGCCGATGTCCGTTTCGTAGATTTGCTTGAACTGCTCGATGGCCTCCTCCGGTTTGGCCATTTTTTCGAAGACGCAGCCGAGTTGATAGATGAGCTCTTTTTTCTCCTCGTCAAACACCGGCTTTTCTTTGATCGCGTTCTGCAACATTCGCACGGCGGAGTCGTTCATCCCGCGCCGGGCGAAGCACTGGCCGAGGTAACCAAGGGACTGCAGCCGCCGCTGTGGATTGGCTTGGGCCTTTTGGAACTCACCGATCGCTTCCGTGATTTTGCCCGTCTGAAAATAAAGCTCACCCAACTCAAAACGAATTTGCAAATCAGTCGGATACCTCTCGGCCCGCTTTTGGCATTCCTGCAATTGGAAGATCTGCCGTTCGGATTCCAGCCGGGCCGTCTCCTGGGTGAAATCCGGCGCCGCCGGATCCAACAATGAGATAAGGTGGTTAAACTTTTTGATCGTGATATCCGAAATCAGGCGGTCGAGTGACGGATCGGTGCCGCCTTCGCTGGAGCGAATTCGCTCGCAATATTCAATCGCCCGATCGAAATCCTTCTTCTGCGCGTACAATTCAGAGAGAGAGCGCAGAAGTTTCAGGTTCTTCGGCTCCTTGGGGAGCCTCTCCTCATACTCCCGAATCAAGCGATCCGCCACATCGTCGGTTTTGACCTGGCGCTGTTCCTGTTCGAGAGCGACGGCTTCTCCTTTATTCTTGAGAATGTCCCGGTACGAACCGGTTCCGTCCGCCAGGGCTTCGTAACCACCCTCATCCATCGTAGTCCGGGCGGAAAGATCCTTCAAGGCTTGAGCAATTTCCCCCTTGCTTGGATAGAGGCGCATTAGCTCTGTATAAACGGACTCGGCCTTCTCTGGCTGGCCCGACTTGGCCAGAGCTTTCCCGTAATCCATTGACAACTGGAAATCTTTCGAGTTTTTCAGCAAAATTTCATAGGAAAAACAGGAGGTGCGTGGCAAATCGGCGGCCAATGCCGCTTCGGCCAGAATCTTGTGAGCGGCGGAGCTTTGGGGATCGCCGTTAAGTATCTGTTCGGCGATTTGAATGGCTTCGAGTGGATTCTTGCGCAGGGTCATTTGCGCTTTGGCCACCAGAGGGGAAGAACTGGCGCCGCCCAACATCTTTTTGAAGAAATTGGCGCCCCCGCCCGCTTGTTTGAATTGGGCGACGCGCAAAGTTTGCCGACACTCAAAAAAACCAGGTTCACGCTGCAAAACCTGGTTGAAGATGGCGATGGCATATTCGAAGTTCTGGCGCTGGAGGGCGACGCTGCCCTTCTGAAACAGATCGCGCACGTCTCGTGGCATTTCGCTAAGGTTCTTTTCTGCCATGGCTAAAAACTAATGCCCTTTCTAAAAAAATCCACTCCAAAACTTGACATGGGGGTCGTAATTGGGGCAAAAATAGCAAATCACGTTGAAAAGCATGGCGAGCTTTAGATGCAGGCGCAACGATGAAAGTCGGTCGGTCGGAACGGATGCGTTCAAGCGCTCATGAAGTTAAGGCCAGATGAACTATTGCAAAACCGGATGAAAATAATTGAGAAGGGTGCATGCTATGGACTGGTTTGAGTCATTTTTTCAGGGTGATTTCGGCTCCGGACCGCCCAACTGGCCTGCCATGCTGCTGGGATTGCTGCTCGCCTTTGGGTGCGGGCACATCATGGCCTGGGTATATATGGTCACGCATTCGGGCCTTTCCTACTCCCGCTCCTTCGTCAATTCACTCATCATTCTGCCGGTCATCGTCTCCTTGGTCATGATGGTGCTGTCAAACAACTTGATCACCGCTTTCGGAATGATGGCGGTCTTCGCCATTGTGCGGTTTCGCAATATCCTCCGGGATACATTGGACACCGCCTACATTTTGACGGTGATCGTAATCGGCATGGCTACCGGTTCGCAGAAGTTTGCCAGCGCCATTTTAGGGTGTGTTCTGATGGCGCTGGCTTTAATTTATCTTTGGTACACTTCCTTTGGCAGTCGGCATCGTTATGATGTCATTGTCAACATGCACTGGTCGCGTTCCATCAAAGAATTGATGGACCTGCGGCGGGTGCTGGACCGCCATAGCTGGAAAGCCCATCTGGCCAGCCAGCGCTCCCATGAGGGTTACGAAGGAACCGATTTGTCCTATCGGCTGCTGTTGCGGGATTCCAATCGGGTAGAGGACTTAATGACTGAGCTGCGGCAGGTCACCGGGGTGTCGCGAGTGACAAGCATGTTAGCGGAGGACGAATCTGAATTATAAGATCATGGACTCCGAACCACTTCCTCCCATTCCTACCCCGGTCGGGCAACGCTGGCGCGAGCTGCGCATTCGAGTGCTCCCGGTAGTGGTCTTTGTGGCCCTCCTCGCCGCCCTGCCCTTGATGTGGACGAATTACATCCAGCCGGTCGGCATCGTAGGCCAGGTAGAAACAAACGCGGTCAATGTGGCCACCACCCAGGCCGGCCTCTTGACCATGCTGGCGGTCAACCGCTTCGACGAGGTTACCAACGGCCAAATCCTCGGAGAGGTCGCCCCCTATGATGCGGAACAGATCGCCGCCGAGCTCGCCGCCACTGCCTCCACCATCAATTTGCTCAAAGCCCGGATGGATCTGAGCGAATTGGGCAACGTTTATGCCGCCACCCAAATGCGCCTGAGCCTGGACGCTCAGCAAACCGCCCTGAACGTTGCCAGAGTGAATTTGGAGCTGGCCTCCAATGTGGTCGCTCGCGATCAGGAATTGATGAAGCCGCCAGGTGTAGTGACCCCAGCCCAATATGAGTTGGATGTTGCCAAACGGAACGCTTTGAAAAGCGAAGTCGTGGATCGGAGCAAACTGGCCGAGTCATGGGGGAAAGAGCTCGACTATCTCGCTCCTGCCAGGACGAACATTTTCTCTGAAATGGATCGCGTCACCAAGGATGACATGCTTAAACAGCAGGAACAACTTCGGCAGTTGCAGAAGCCCATTGTTCTCAGAGCGCCCATTAATGGAAAGGTAAGCGCGGTGAACCATCGCTCGGGCGAGCGCGTCATGGCGGGGGCCCCCATTCTCACCCTGACGAGTGGCCAAGCCCAGCATATTGTGGCCTACGTTCGCCAGCCGATTAATTACCGTCCCAAGCTTGGAGATGTCTTGCTCGTCCGCACTCGAACTAGCCGGCGCAAAGTGAGCGAAGCGCAGGTGGTGCAAATCGGCACTGAATTGGAATTGATCAGCCCCATGCTCATCCCGATCCCCAAGCCGCTTCCGGAGATTGGATTGCCCATCGCCCTCACTCTGCCCCCGGAGCTAAACCTTTTGCCGGGCGAGATTGTGGACATCCGGCGTCCCACCACCAAGAATTAACGAGCGGGTCTCAAAAGCCAATACCACTAGCTTTTGAACGGCAACATCCCGGAGGGATAGAGGAGCTTATTTCCAGGAACCCTCCAGGTTCATGGGTGAGCGATGGAGCACACCCAGCGTTGAAACTAAAATGTTGAACTATTCCGTTCGTTCGTCCAAAGCCGGCTGCAAGCGAGCGCTCCGTTGCGGCGCTGCGGCACGCAACGCAGGTCGGAGCGCCGGTATGAGACCCAATTTCACAAAGATTTGAGAGCCGGTTCGAGACGACTTTGGCCGTTGGCGCCCAACCCGATCTTTCCCCGCTCGACAAAGCCAGTTCCCCTGTTAGCCTCCTCCACCTGATTATGACTGATCCGCGTTATACAAAATTAGCCCGGCTTCTGGTCGAGTATTCCACCGCCCTTAAGAAAGGCGAGCGCGCGTTAGTGGATGCCACAGACGTGCCTGATGAGTTTTCGGTCGAACTGATGCGCGCCATCCGCCGCGCCGGCGCCATTCCTTTGATTGAGGTTCGCCATTCACGCATCGCCCGCGAAATTCTTCGCCAGACGGATGCCCGCCACGCCAGCCTGGTTCGAGACGTGGAAATGCATCGCATGAAAAAGATGCAGGCCTACATCGCCATTCGTGGCAGCGCCAACGCCAGCGAAGCTGCCGACGTGGACAGCAAACGAATGTCCCTCTACTCCCGCATTTTGCGTCCCGTCCTGAATTACCGGGTTAACAAAACCCGCTGGGTCGTCTTGCGCTGGCCCACCCCGAGCATGGCGCAGGGAGCCGGCATGAGCACTGAGGCCTTTGAGGACTTATATTTTGACGTTTGCACGATGAACTACCCGCGCATGGCTAAGGCCATGGTTCCGCTGCAAACGCGCATGAAACGGGCTGACCGGGTCCACCTCAAAGGGCCCGGAACCGACCTGCGGTTCAGCATCAAAGGCATCGGGGCCAAGATGTGCAAAGGCGACCGGAATATTCCCGACGGCGAGGTTTTTTCGTGTCCGGTCAGGAATTCGGTGAATGGCCCCATTCAATTTAATACCCCGACCCTCTACGCCGGCACCAAGTTCGAAAATGTCCGGCTCGAATTCAAGAATGGCAAAATCATCAAGGCCTCGGCTAACAATACAAAACGGCTGAATGAAATTTTGGACACCGATGCGGGGGCGCGTTACGTGGGCGAGTTCTCCCTGGGCTTCAACCCCTACATTCAAAATCCAATGTGCGACATTTTGTTCGATGAGAAAATCGCCGGCTCACTCCACTTCACTCCCGGCCAGGCTTATAAGGAGTGCGATAACGGGAACCGCTCGGCGGTGCATTGGGACATGGTGCTGATTCAGCGGCCCGAATGGGGCGGAGGAGAAATCTGGGTTGATGACGAGCTGGTTCGCAAGGATGGCCTTTTTGTGCCCAAGGACCTCAAACCACTCAACCCAGCCCACTTGAAATAGCGCCAAAAGGATTGAATTAATCACCGCTTGAAATAAAGAAACTTCGAGTTCGGATCTGTCCTTTAAACATTGGCATCCCTTTTCGACCCAACTCGCAAGGTGTGGGCAGAGTGAGTGTTTAGTCCACAGGTCCGACCCCACTTTCCCAGAACCGCGTTTACCGCCTTTTCTGTTTTCTGAGTAATTCAGGGGTTCAATTCCATGCTGAGGCTAAAAACTGAGGGCGTTGGCTCAAAAAACAGGTCAAAAAGAGATCATCGGTGCTTGAGGTGCTCAAATTTAGCCATATTTTGCGGATAATGCGCTCGCACGGA
This sequence comes from Verrucomicrobiota bacterium, assembly GCA_038228235.1. Taxonomy (GTDB): domain Bacteria; phylum Verrucomicrobiota; class Verrucomicrobiia; order Limisphaerales; family JBBRPK01; genus JBBRPK01. The sequence goes on along the minus strand of JBBRPK010000003.1, from coordinate 62,109 downwards.
GGGCGAGCTGAAAAAACATAAAATCCTAGAAGGCTCGGATAGCCTCGGATAGCCTCGGTTTACCTCGGAAAGCCTCGATCGCGACCTTTGTGGACCAGGCGGCTCATGCGGAGAACGCGACGATCTCATCGCTAATGTGGGTGGCACACTAACTGCTGCCAAAACGCGATCTTCGTCGCCGACGTCACATCCAAGCACCAGCGCGGGACGCACCTTGGCGGCCATGCCGAAGTCAATCTGCCAGACCCCACCGCGCTTTGCCTTTGGCATTGGACCACCAATGAGATTTTCCAAACCAAATTCGATGTTGGGAATTCTTTCCTCGTTGCACAAAAGACAAGCTCCCACAAGATTACCCCAAGCGTTATTTTTAACCGATCGATCCGTGGGCTGAGCTCTAATGAGCATATCCGTGTCCATTGGCTTATATCTTAGAGTGCTGTCTGGACGCTTGGGTTCAGAATTCCCGCAGCAGATGCTTGCAATCGGAGAACCTTGCGGTTTTTCTGCGGAATCATTGCAGCCGCAAAACACTTCTAATCCCCATTCGTCGAGTAGCTCGACTGGAGAGTTATGGACGAAGCCAGATAAATTAATCCCTCACTCTCCACGATTGCTAGAATCCCCCCAGCTGACGGTTGCCAAACAACCTGGGGCTGATTATCCTGCCCTGCCGATGGGCTTGCATGGTTGAGCGTCGTGCGGGCGGCAGGTGATTTAATTCATAAGCAGTTATACAAATCCGATGGCATCGGTGTCTATTGGTTGAAATGTGATGGAAAAGAAATCTCATTGGTGTGAGAGCCTCTACGAAGGGAAAGCAGCGCAGCTTGTGCTGTATGGACGGGCCCTGGGTTTAGGCCATAGCGAAGCCGAAGATGTGCTGCAGGAGACATTCCTGGCACTGATGCAGCAAGAAACGCCGCCTGAAAAGCCGCTGCACTATTGCCTGCGCAGTTTCCGCAACCGAGCGTTGAATTACCGCCGCAGCTTGTGGCGGCGGGTGGCGCGGGAGATGGAATCCAAGCAGTGGTTTGAGCGCGTGGAGGACCAAACGGCGCAGGAACGAGCCGCCATGCGCTGCCTGGCCAGACTGCCGCAGGAACAACGCGAGGTCATCGTCCTGAAGATTTGGCACCAACACACCTTTGAAACGATCGGGGAATTGCTCGAGGTTTCGCCCAACACCGTGGCGGGGCGTTATCGCTACGGGTTGCGGAAGTTACAGAGCTACATGAAAGACCAAGATTATGAAAGAATTGAATCAACTGGAGGCCAATTTGCGTTCCTGGACGCCACGTCGTCCGTCGCCCCATATTAAGCGGCGCCTTTTCCCGAATGCCGCGGTTGTGGAAAGGGAAATGCCCGACCCACTAACCTGGCGGTGGTTGCTTCCGGCCACGGCGCTGTTTATTGGCGCGATGATTTTGCTGGCAAGGGGCCCTCGCTTCGGATCGGCAGAACCGGCCAACTACCGGCTTCCGACCTTTGCGCTGAGCAATCTCAACTGCTCAACCTATTACGCTTCTGCGGTCCAAAATGATCATAATATTCTGCACAGAACTTTTGAATGGACAAATGAGGCCTATTCTTCAACAACTCCCGCTTCGTTTTTTGATAGAACTGGAAACTGAGAATGAGCATTAACAATCCGAAGAAGCCTAAGAGTTCGGCGAATGGTGGAACTGCGGAGGCAAAGAGCGTCCCTTCCTCCCCGCCGCCCCCGGCCGGCCCCGGCCCCGGCCCTGCTCCGGCAACGCCCCCGTTGTTTCGCAAGATAGACTGGCTGGCCTTCGGCCTCACCGCCCTGCTGGTCTTCATCGGCTACCTCATGACATTGGCGCCGGACTTGACGCTGGAGGATTGCGGTGAGTTGGCCGTAGGCTCCTTTTACGCCGGAGTGCCCCATCCGCCGGGGTATCCTGTTTGGACGATCTACACGTGGTTGTTCACGCAATTCTTGCCGGTTTCGAATATCGCTTTTCGAGTGGCGGTTTCTTCGGCGGTAGCTGGAGCGCTGGGCTGCGGCTTGATTGCCTTGATGGTTTCGCGCGGCAGCAGCATGATGATTGAAGGCATCGCGGAATTGAAAACCATTCCGCGCCGTTGGGAAAACACGCTCTGCGTGGTGTCCGGTTTTGTGGCGGGCATGTTGCTGGGTTTTAACGGGTTCATGTGGAGCCAAGCGGTAATCGTCGAGGTCTATCCCTTGAGCGTTCTGTCCCTTTCTGGAGTGCTGGTTTGCTTGATGCGCTGGATTTATGCGCCTTATCAGCGGCGTTATCTTTACTGGGCTTTCTTTTTCTTTGGCATTTGTTTCAACAACCACCAGTCCCTGCTCGTAACGGCTATGGGCCTGGAGGTGGCGATTATGGCGGTCCAGCCCCGTCTCGGGCGGGAGTTATTTTTTTGGAATGTCATCATTTATCTGGGCGGTTGGATCGGCAGCCTGATGGGATTTCTGCCTGTCCTCCGGGATAACACGCCACTGGAAATTCTCTATCATGGGATCGGTTTGGCTTCCCTGGCGGCTTGGATCTCGCTGGCCTTCAAGACCAAACTGCGTTGGATCTCCCTGGCCCGCGATTTGGCCATGGTCGGCTGTGTGGTCTATTTAATCCTGGTTCTGGGCCACACTACCAACTTCATTACCTTCTTCCGCTACGCGGGTGATATTACCAGATCGAAGCACGGTTTGTTTTTCCTGTTCAACTTAGCGGGGGTAAGCCTCATCGCTCTTTTCATCTATCTCATCAAGGCGGCAAAATCGCCGGCGCGGGAGTGGGTCTCGGCTTTAATTTGTGGGGGATCATGGGCGGTGGGAGCAGCCTTTTATCTCTACATGCCTCTGGCCTCAATGTCGAACCCGCCTATGAACTGGGGTTACCCTCGAACGGTCACCGGGTTTTTCCATGCTTTCACGCGGGGGCAGTACGAGCGAATCCATCCTACCCTCGGCCACAATCTTTTCACCGATGTGGCCACCTATTCAAAGCAATTCTATTACAGCCTCATCTCCGGGACCCTGGAGGAGTTTAATTTAATTTACCTGCTGGTGGGAGTGATTGTTTTCCTTTTCTACCGTCGTATGCAGGCGCGCGAACGAGCGTGGGTCGTCGGCCTTTCGGCGATTTATATTTGCCTGGGACCTTTCTTGCTTAATCTCCTGAGTCCCGCGCCGGATCGGCAAAGCCAGGACCTGAACAAGGTCTTTTTCACCGCTTCGCACATGATGCTGGCTATGTTTATTGGGTATGGCCTCACCATTATGGGATCACTACTGGTAACGCAGTACGAACGTTGGCGAAAGCCGGCGTTGCTGGCGTTTGGTCTTTCGGCCGCGTTTGCGCTCGTCTGGGCGTTGTTGGTTGCGCTCGAAACCCCAAACCCTCTGAAACGGGACACAGCCTATTTTGGGCTGGCCCTGGTGCTCTTCGCCACCGGCTCCATATTGTTCGCGCGTAAGCAGGCCCCCATGAACGCGTTGGTGGCCGCGATGGCGCTCATGCCCATTTACTCAATCATGTCGCATTGGGAGGACAACGAGCAACGCGGGCACTTGTTTGGCTACTGGTTCGGTCATGATATGTTCACGCCTCCCTTTAAGGGAGCCGATGGCAAGCCAATCTATCCGGAGATGGATCGCGACACGGTCTTGTTTGGCGGGACAGATCCGGGCCGGTTTAACCCGACTTACATGATTTTCTGCGAAAGCTTCATTCCACCCGACAAGAAGCCCCACGATCCCAATTTTGATCGGCGCGACGTCTATCTGATCACCCAAAATGCGCTGGCTGACGGCACCTACCTGAATTACATCCGCGCCCATTACAATCGCAGCACTCAGCCCGATCCGCCTTTTTTTACGGAACTGTTGCGCGGCCCAAATGAATTGGGGCAAACCTTTCTCACTAACATTGTGGCCCGCGCCGTATCGCCTCTGGATCGATTTTTTCTGAAACTGGGCGACAACATCGAGAAAAGACGCCGCGCTGGCAGCTCCTTCTTGAAAGAATCGGATTTCCTAGATTTGCCTGGCTTCTCAGCCAGGTTGCAGAAATCCCAGGACCCCGTCTCCAAATTTCTTTACGAGAACCTGAGCAAGGAGACCCAGGATCTGCTGGCCCGCGGCGGAGATCAGGCCGCGGTGCGTCGCGCCCTGGTTAAGGATCTTAATCAATTTTTTAATAAGGAAGTTGAAAGCTATCTCGCAGTGACGAGCAGGACCGAGGAGAAGAACGCTCTGGAGAAAGAAATCGCCAGCAAAGCTATCACCGACAAAGATCAGTTGGCCAAAAAAATCACTGCTAAAGAAGCTCTGGAAAAACAGGTCGCCGAGCTTTCCAAAGTCTCCCCCTTCTACACTCCCGAGCGATTTAAGGGGGTTGCCCTCTCGGACCACGCAGCCCGTCTCGCCAAGGAAGACCCTTTAAGCCACACCCGCATCCGGTGGGATCGCCTGCTGCTGGAATCGGCTTATCCCAAGGAGATCGCTAAAAGCATTGGCGGCGTTTATCCAGATTTGGAAATCCACACTGCTTCCAATGAGGACTCCCAACGCTGTTTCCAGGAGTACCTTGGAGACGCCCAGCGGCGGCTGGAACACGACCGGCTCCATCCTAATGAGCCAAAGCAAATCAAAGCGGGAGAAGATGTGCGGGTCATCGACAACCGAGTTCAGGTTTCCGGTCAGGTGGCCGTCATGGCCATCAATGGGTTGCTGACCAAAATTATTTTCGACAAGAACCCGGACCACGAGTTCTATGTGGAGGAAAGCTTTCCGCTGGATTGGATGTATCCGTATCTGTCCCCCTATGGCATCATCATGAAAATAAATCGTCAGCCGCTCCCCGAACTGACAGACGAGATGGTGAACAAAGACCATGAATTCTGGAGCCAGTTTTCCCAGCGCCTGATTGGGAACTGGATTACTTATGACACGCCGGTCTCGAATATCTGCGCTTTTGCCGAGAAAATCTATCATCATCGCGATTACACTGGGTTCCAAGGCGATCCCAAATTCATTCGTGACAACGATGGGCAGAAGGCTTTTTCGAAACTGCGCAGCTCCATTGCGGGTCTTTACGCTGTCCGTCTTCAAACCGCGAAGACCCCCGCCGAGCAGCAACGCATGGTTCGAGAGGCGGAGTTTTCGTTTAAACAAGCCTACGCTTTCTGTCCCTATAGCCCGGAAGCTGTCTTTCGTTATATCAATTTGCTCGTCAGCATGGGCCGGATCGATGACGCGCGCATCATGGCCAAAACTTCCCTCAAGCTCGATCCGAATAACGGCCAGATGGAAGGCCTGGTGGGCCAATTAGAGTCGATGAAGCAGGCTCAGCAGGGAAATGTCCCCTCACAAATTCAAGCACCCCCTCCGTCCCCCGCTGCCGCTCTTGAGATACCCGAGTTAGAGAAGCAAATTGTGGCGGACCCAAAAAATCTACAGGCCGCCTCCAAGCTATTCGGCAGCTACATCCAGCTTAAGCAAAACCAGAAAGCCATTGAGATGGTTGATAAGCTGATGACCAATCCCCTGGCAGATGCAAACACGTTTTTCTTCATCGCCCAGGTGTGCAACCAGTTAAACCAGCTTCCCCGGGTGGAGAATGCCCTGAGCATGCTGGTCAAGCTTTCGCCGGACAGTCCGGAAACCTGGTTCGATCTGGCGGGGGTTCAGGCCCTCAATCAAAAGGCGCCTGACGCTGTTCAATCGCTGCGCACTTCCCTTCAACTCAATACCAAACGACGGGGCCAAAACACCAACGCGCCCAACCTTTACACGAATGCCGAGAGCGATCCGCGCTTCACTGTTATTCGACAGACGCCCGAGTTCGTGAAGTTGATGGCCGACCTAAAACCGCCGGCCAGGTAAGAGGTCCATTCTCCCCTCTAAATCGCCTCACTGCTGATATTAACCTTGAGCACAGAAGACTTGGCCGGTCCAAGCTCGATTTTGTTTGGCCCCACATTGCCGGATTCGACGCAGACCATTTGCCGGTACTCCCCATCCCCAAAGTCAGTCATCTGCTGGGCCTTGGCGGCCCAGGGATTCCATACCACGGTAGAAGCGGAACCGATTTTTTTAATGCGGATTTTACGGCGCAGTTTGGAGTCGAGGATTTCGACCGTCGCTGTGGTCGCAAGATAGGTGCGGTCCACTTCGGAGGCTATCCGAATGTCCTGAGCCGTTTCAATTTTCGGCATGTGATTGTCCACCTTATCCAGGTAGTCAACGCCTTTAAGTCCGCTGATGGAGACGGCGGCAATGTCTTCCACGGCAAAGTAGGTGTGCAGACAATTCTCGAAGATTAACTGGCCGCGGTCTGTGGTGTTAGTAATAATCAGTTCCAGGCTCAGACTGTCGGTAATTGTCACGACATAATTCACGCTGCAAGAAGCCCAAGCGCCGCCCGTTTCGGACGGCAAATGAAAGCGCAAACTTACGCCTCCTTCTGGCGCCACGGTGGCTTCGCGCAATTCCCAGTTCTTGAGTCGAGCGAAGCCATGCGCAGGCTCACCGGCCCGCGGGCCGAACCACGGAAAAATCACCGGGATCCCGCCGCGAATTGCCTGACCGGAAGCAAACCGGCTGAACGAGCTGGTAAAGAGGAGTGGAGGCTCACTTTTCTTCTGAAAACCAGTGACGTGCGCCCCATGCAGATAAACCTGCGCAGTGCTCCAGTCAGTGTGGACATCAATCTTCATCAGATCACCTTTCCCCTTGAGGAGCGTCACGCGACCAGGAATTTCGAAGTCTTGGAGGTTATCGCGCAAAACGCTCGGTGTCATAAGGTCAGGGGTTGGGGAGCTGAATTCGTTGCTGAGGCGCGGGTGCCGGGTTAATCAGGATGTTACTCGCGCCTTCCTTCAGCACAGCAGGCGCAAAACGGGACTCGCCTGAGGGACCGTGCGGGGGAGTCCATGAGTTGTTCACGTCGCCCAGACCAATCGCCAAAAAATCCTGCCCGGCGATGTTAGTCACGAGATTGGCGTAGCTGCGGCTAGCTGGGGCATCCCAGGGATTGCTTGGATCTGGGAAGACGTAATCCGAAGGGACCCACCGCCACAGCCCCGCCGGAAATGCATTGGTCAGGCCTAGAATTACCTTTCGAATCCTGGAAACGTCCAGGGATGTTATGGACCTGGAGCCATTCACATCGGCCGCCAGCAGTTTGTAGGGCGAATCCAAACTTTGCAAACCCAGGATATGCTTGTGAATGGCCAAAATATCCAGCGTCGTAATCCCGTTTATGCTGGAGTTGCTGTTTGTCCAATTCGGCGCAATCGTGAAATTGTGTCCAGCATTGACGGTGAAACTGTAGGTTCCATCGGCAGCGGTTTGAGTCGTTTGGTCCTCATCACCACTGAGCTTGAGCGTTACGCCGGGAACAGGCTTATCCGATGGATTGAGCGAGGGATAGAGGCTCGGATAATAGACCGTGCCTCCAATGACCACTTGCAAGTTCGTCACGGTCTGGCTGCACGTCGAGGTATTACCGCAAGGATCAGTCGCCCTCCAAGTGCGCGTGGCCGTGAATGTGGGGGTGCAATTTCCGTTGGTCACGGTATTGACAATGGTAATAGTCACATCAGTGCCGCTGGCCAGGTCGAACGCCGTGGGAATATCAAAAGACCAGGCCGTGGCGCAAACGATGCCCTTATCGCTGCCGCAACGGATTGAAGGCGGAGTGGTATCCACCACATTCACCATCTGAGTGCAAGCACCTCGATTGTTGCAATTGTCTGTGGCCTGCCAGATGCGGACGGCAGTGAACGTATTGCCGCAAAGACGTGAGTTGGTGACCGTGTTCAGCACTTTGATGAGGACTTGGGTGTCGTTGCAACTGCTGACGCCCGTGGGCGCATCGAAGTTCCAGGGGATTCCCGCCTCGACGATTTTGCTTGAGGCGCAGATCACCTCAAACTGTGCCGCGGCTGTTTTAGCGCTCGCGACGGCCTGCTGCGCATTGAGGCGGCCATAACCGTAGAAGGTATTCCAACCGGCCCCATCATAAGCCACACTCCCTATCTTGTCGCACGAACTGCGCAAAACGGCGCGGATGCCGGCCGCCGTCAGCCATGGGTTAACTGAGACAACCAAGGCCCCAATGCCAGCGGCCAAAGGGCAAGCTGCCGAAGTCCCGCCAAAATCATAGGCGTAATCGCCTTTTGCGTAGCCATTCGTTCCCGTCCGGTCTGTGGTGAGGACATCATTCCACCCCCCGCTGCTCGGGGCCAGGAAATCGAGTTCCGCTCCGGACTGGCTGTAATCGCTACGCACATCGGCATCGGTAGAGGCGCCAACAGCCATCACGTCAGGATGGTTGGCTGGGTAGGGAATGGAAGGGGAGAGATGAGAGTTGCCGCTGATTAATGGAGCGCCAAGAGGGCTCTCGAAGACATCCACATAGTCATTATTCTCATCATAAACCCAAATTTTCAAACCGTCCCAATTGGCTTCCGAAGAGATGTAACAGGAAAAGGACAGGATTTCACCGCCAGTCAGAGCGACCAGCGGACTTTGCAACTCAGTCCATTGATCATCGAAGATCCGGCCTGATTGCGCGGAGATGGCGCCTCGCGTTCCCGTGAGCGCCCCGTTGGTGGTGGCTCTCCAGTAGGCGGCGCCCAAGCTGGCGGAAAGTTGCCAGCCGGCAGGCGGGAAAAGCTCCTCGAAATCCTGCCGCCCATTTGAACCGAGCGGCGACACTAAGTGTGTGACGCCATCCGCCGCCAAGAGCGAGACGTTGTCGATTTTGACGAGATCTTCCCCTTCGGAGATGCTAACATCTTTGGAATATTCAAAGCCAAATTTAAAAATGCCCGGGCCCTCACGCTCACCAATGGGGATGCGAATGCGCGTTGGATTCCACTGACTGGCCGCATCCCCGGCAGCCGCAAAGATTGGACACCCTTGCCCCCCTCGGCCATTAGTTGAAGCCCACGCTAATGCCCCATCCACCACCGAGGACTGAGGGAAGCTCAAGCTGATGCTAATAACATCCGCTCCGCGCCAGGTTCCCAAGCCATCCCGCGTCCGCCCGGCGGCATAATACAAGGCTTCGGCGATGCTGCTGTCCGCCGCCCAGTTGCCCCCTGCCATAACTTTCAACGGCATGATTTGGCAGCCGTACGCGATGCCCGCGATTCCGATGCCGTTGTTCCCGGCAGCAGCGGCGATTCCGGCGCTGGCTGTGCCGTGATTATCCTCCTCGAATTCAGGGCTGGGGTCGTTGTCATCGCGATAGAAGTTCCAACCGTGGAGATCATCCACATAGCCATTTCCATCGTCGTCCAAGCCATTAAGCGATTCGCCAGCATTGGAAAAAACGTTGGCTGTCAGGTCGGGATGATCCAGTTGGGTGCCATCGTCAACCATGGCGATGACGATGCCGGGGCTGCCCACCGAATTAGTCCAGGCCCCGAGCGCTCTCACATCCGAGTTGGTGAGCGCACCATTCCGGCCCAAGTTTTTTAGAGGCCATTGGTTGGCAAACAATGGATCGCTGGTTTGTTTGAGCACCTGCGAGAGGAAGTTCGGTTCTGCCCAGGCGACCCGCGGGTCTGAAGCGCGATGGCCAACTTCGGCCAGCAACTCTTCAGAAGTAACCAATGGCAGGGTAAGAATGAACTGGTCCGGAGTGCCGTTCAAAGGCTTCACCTTGGCCCAATCTTGTCCAAAGTAGGCCCGCGAATCTACCTGTGGCTTGAGCCGGATTAGAATTTCTTCGGTAGGCAATCGAGCCAGAGAGGTCCCAGGATCTACGAACACCGGATTCGCGGACTGGACACCGGAATGACATCTTGCCCTTGCGATGGCTTCAGAGCAGGCAAGGAAAGCCTCCTGGGGTCTGGGGCCGAAGGACGTTCTAAAAAGACACAGGCCGTTGGACAAATCCGAATCAAATCTGTAACCTTCGAGTGGCCCGCCAAGGGCCGTCAGCTCCTTGATCCCGTGCAGTCTTTGAACCTGGGCTTTGAATCGAATGGCTACAACGCCGGGAAGCCGAAGCAAGCGGTGTTCACCCCCGGGATTGGCATAGCAGTCCCCGGCATCAAAACCCGCAGACACGGCCTGAACAATGCCCGGCAGGCCGAAAACGATGAGGCACAAAAAGGTCCACTGTATCCTCAGGCGTATGGGGTTACATTTTCTCTGCTTGTCCACGGTGTTTGGGTTTTGAGCCTTGCCTTCAGATTGGTGTTGATTGCTGTGACGCTCAGTCGGGAGAGGTTGGGGAATTCATTCAGCATCGCCTCCTCAGCAGGGCCTTATCTGGTTTCTTTACCGCTTTGGTCATAACCGCAGGAAAATTTTCCGTCGATAAAGAAACCAACTGAGCAGCAAAACCAATCCCAATGAAACCATCGTGATGAATACCGGGCCGAGGGGGCCGAGCCGGGCCTCGATGGGGCCTCCCGCTAATCGGCTGGCTAGTTGAGGAAACGGGAAAAGCTCCCAGGCGAGATAAAGCGTGATCGGGTTCATTCCAATCCAGACAAACGGCTGAGCCCATTTTTGGAATTTCCAGATTTCGATTACCTGATAAAAAGCGGCCAAAAAAAGGAAACTATAGCCGCCAGCCACTAACACGTAGGAGGACGTCCACAGCTTTTTAATGATGGGAAACTGCAGACCCCAAGCAAACCCGAGAACCAGGCTGGCCACTCCGGCGCCAAGCAGCCAATGGACTTTCCGCTGGTCCGCCAGCTTGGGATTCTGAAGGAGCAGTCCGGCCAAAACGCCGAGGAGGCAGGTCGCAATCGCGGGCAGAGTGCTCAACAAACCTTCCGGATCGTAGTCACCGTCCCATTTGCGGAAGGGCAGATATTCTTTGTCCACATAATTGGCGAGATTGGCGTGTTCGCTGAAATTTCCCGCGCCAAAGCCGGGCACTGGGATAAAAGTCATCATGGCCCAGTAACCCACCAGTAAAGTTAGACACGCCACCACCAAGCCTCGTGTCCGCAAGGCGCAGAACAACAACCCGGCAGCCAAATAGCAGAGGGCAAGCCTTTGCAAAACCCCGAGCAACCGGATGTCGTGGACGCCTTTGGAAAGCCCACCGTAATAAATAATGCCAATAAGATAAAGCACCAACCCTCGAAAAATAACTTTTCGGCACGCGATGGCGGCGCCGAATTGCTCGATCGTTCTGCTCAAAGAAAAAACCAGGGACACACCGATAATGAAAACAAAAAGGGGGAAGATCAGGTCGTAAAATCCGATGCCCTCCCATGGTTTATGAGTGAATTGGTTCTTCAACAATTCCAGAGGCGCACTCGGGTGCGCATAGTATAAGGCGTGGACCACCTCCTCTGCCCCGACGATCCAAAACATGTCGAATCCGCGCAAGGCATCCAAAGAGAGCAATCGCCGGGAGGATTGGCCGGAGTGCGATCTGGAACCAGTCTGGGGCGGGTGGGTGATGGGTTCTGTACTCATGCTTGGTTCATGGAAGGCTCGACCTCGACCAAGATATCAATATCGCTCTCCGAGGTCGCATCGCCACGGGCGAATGAGCTGAACAGCGCCAGCCGCCAGAGGGAAAATCGCCGCGCCAAGGCCGGTTTCGATTCCCGCAAACTTTGCAGGATCATTTCCCGTTCGAGATTCATAGAGCGCATTATAATCTGCGTTTCTGATTCTGGCCAGTACTTCCCAGTCTGAATGCGAGAAGCGCAAAGGAGGGACATGCTTCCGGCAGGACGATTCCGCGAGTCCTTGAGAAAGGAACTTCGAGGGAATCAGGGGACTCATGGAACTGGTTCTTCCGTTTCAGCACAACCGCTTGGCTCTGAATCAGGTTGAAAAAGGCATCAGGCTTCCCGAGGCGGTGCGCGGCCTGATGCAAAAAGGCGAGGTGTCGGCCGCCACAAAGAAAAGTGTCTTTCGGAAAAACTTTATGCTAAAGGAGCCTGGATCGGAAAGAGATCATTGTGAAGATTCCGGCTCAAATCGAGGCAGCGAGGGTTTCCGACGCAGATCTAAAACGCCAGCGGGAACGAATTCGCCGCCGCTTGACTCGCGCCAATACTGCCGCCGTGATAGTTTTGTTGATCGTCATTGGGCTTTCCGTGGCGGCGATTTGCCAGGCGCTGCGCGCTGAACGGAATGCCCGAGAGGCGGGTGACGCCACCCGCCGGGCGGAAGGAGAGTTGTGGCAGGCGCAATTGGCCCAGGCCCGTGCCCAGCGTTTGACTGGGGTGGCGGGGCGCAAAGCCAGAAGTCTCTCTGCGGTTGCCTCGGCGGCAGCAATTCGTCCCTCGGTGGAGTTGCGTGACGAAGCCATTGCCGCGCTGGCGCTGACCGATGTAACGGAGGAGGGCTGGTGGGAGCCGGCGCGCATCTATACCGGGGAACAGCCGGCATTTGCGCCCGACCTTGATCTCTACGCGCTGGGCCGTGGCGGCGGAGAAATTTCGCTTTTTCGCATGGCGACCCGTGAAAAGGTGCTCCAGGTTCAAGGGCCGCCAAGTTTTGCAGAGAAAATACGGTTCAGTTCGAATGGGCAGCTTTTGGGCGGGCACTTTGCCAACGGCGAGTTCATGGCCTGGTCGGTGACCAATGGAGCGCTCTTGTTCAAGATTAAGTTAGGGACAGATCCTAACGGCATGTCCTTTGATTTCAGTCCAGACCACCGCACCCTGGCGGTGGCCAACCAAGGTGTTCGCCTCTATGACCTGGCAAGCGGCGCGGAGGTGAAGAACCTCCCGTTGGCACCGGATGCCAGCAGAGTCAGTTTCCGACCAGATGGCGTTGTCGTGGCGGTCGGCGTGGCATCAGACATCATTCTGTGGAGTCTGCGTGAGAATCGGATAATGCAAACTTTGCCTCACGAGGCAGAGCTGGCTTGGTTTGAATGGCACCCGGATAGCCAGCGAATGGCGTCAGCTAGTGCCGCGAATGGAGATCTATGGCTCTGGGACACGCCAACAACCAATCATTTAATCTTAAAAGGTCATTCAGAACTGCTGCACCATCTTACATTCAGCCACCGGGGCGAGGTATTGATGTCCGCGGCCTATGACGGAAGCACGCGCTTTTGGAATGCCGGCTCGGGTGAACTGCTCTTCGTCTCCCGCGCTGGCTTCGGCATGCAGTTCAGCCGCGATGATACGCATATCGGTTACGTGCGGGAGAACCAGGGACTGGGCGTCTGGAGAGCCAACCCCAGCGCCAATTATCGGGAAGTGAACCTGCCTCCGGGTGCGGCGCGCTACATCACGGGGTTCGATTTCAGCCCGGATGGGCGCGCGCTGGTGATTGCAAATCCTGGCGGAGTGCGCGTCTGGGACCTGACGACGGGAGCGCAATTGGTCTCTGCGCCCCATGCCAATACTCACGCGGTATGCTTCACTCCAGAGGGAGAGCGCATAGTGCTGGTCGGCCCGGACCATCTCCACACCTGGAACCTAACGAGCGTGAGCAACCAATTTGCGCTCCAAAACAAGGGCCGTCTCTACTTTGAGCCTGTTCTCCCGCTGGATCAAGGCAGCATCACTCGCGGCTTGCGTCACCTGCTCGCAGTGCCGTCCGTTGACCGCGTCTTTTGCCTGGACCTGAGCGCGCCGGAGGTCTCGTGGTCTCTCTCGGGCAACGGCTCGATGGGTCCCATGAATTCGGCAGCGATTAGCGCGGATACCAATTGGATCGCGACCAGTTACTGGAAAAATGGACGCACCTCCGTCTGGGACACACGCACTCGGGAACGCGTTCGCGACCTGGGGCCGCAAGGGGGCTTCGTAGCCTTCAGTCCGGACAATCGTTGGCTGCTGGTCGGCTCAGCGCAGGCCTACAGGTTATGGGAAATCGGGAGTTGGCGTCAGGTTTGGGAAGTTGCGCGACGGTCGCCGGGCGAACTGGTCGGACGTGGCGCGTTTTCCCCCGATGGGCGGATGGTCGCTCTTTGCCCCGAGGTTAATTTGTTGCAACTGGTCGAAGTTGAAACAGGTCAGAAGCTTGCCTCCCTATCCGCCCCGGTACCGAAGAATACTGGTTCGGTGGCCTTCAGCTCCGACGGGGCCATGCTGGCCGCCTCCACGTTCGATAACGAGATTCAGCTTTGGAATTTGCCAGAAACACGGCAGCAACTCGCCGGCCTGGGGTTGGACTGGACGTCAAAAGAGGGTGAATCAGGCGCCCATGTGAAGACGGCAAACAGGGGCGGTACGGCTGGTCCGACGGCTCTCCCGCCAGACCCGAGCCTGACTGGGATATTCGGCGGGAACACCTTCTACCTCCTGGCTTGCCTGGGGGTGATAGTGGGGGTATGCACCGGGGTTTACACGCTATGGTACCATCAGAGAATGATGCGCAACTACGAGGAAGTCGACCAACTCGCCACTGAACGCGCCTGTAAACTGGAAGCCGCCCATTCCGAACTGCTGCACAGCCAGAAAATGAAGGCCCTCGGGACCCTGGCTGCGGGCATCGCCCACGACTTCAACAACCTGCTCTCGGTCATTCGCATGGGAAACAACCTTTTGCGCCGTCCGGATATTTCCCCGGGCGATAAAAATGAGAGCAGCGCTGCGGTGGAGCGGGCGGTGGACCAGGGGAAGAAAGTTGTGCGTTCCATGCTGGGCTACAGCCGAGAGCAGTCCGAGAGCGGGCAGGCCTATTCCGTCCCGGAACTGGTTGAGGAGGTTGTGCTGTTGCTCAGCCAGCCATTTCTGAGCGGCCTCACCTTGACCCTCGAATTGAATCGCGAGGCGCCACTTGTCCTGGGTGGCCGTGGACGACTCGAGCAAATCCTGCTGAACCTGATCGTCAATGCCTCTGAAGCAATGAACGGCAAAGGCCGTTTGCGAATCTTCAGCCGGGTGGTTTCTGAGGTCCGAGGCGAGTTTGTGCTCCGTCCCGCTCCGTCCTCCCGCTACGTCGAGATGTCGGTCCAGGACTCGGGTCCGGGCATCGACGCGAAGCTCCGTCAGCGCGTGTTCGAGCCGTTCTTTTCGACCAAACCCCAAAGCGCGGCCAGCGGAACGGGCTTGGGCCTCTCTCTGGTGCATTCGCTGGCGCAACAGGAAGGCATGGGGATTCGGCTCGAAAGCGAGCCTGGAGGCGGCGCCCTGTTTACAATTTTAGTTCCTGTTGAGGGCGCAGAGAAAATGACTAATAAAGCAGCGGCGCAAGCGGGTGATGGTATGGGCGTTGATGGCTGAGGGTGGGAACTCTATCCACTCATCGGTCATCAACTTTTCATGGGCTGTGCAGCAGATGCACATTGTCGGCCGGGTTCGGAGTGTGGAAATTACAACCCACGCTCATGGCTATGTCAGAACGAACATTGGCAAACATTTTAATTATTGAAGACGACCCGCAGCAACTATGGTTCTATTCACGGGCGCTGCGCGGTTATCGCCTCACTTGCGTGCGCGATGCTTCGGCGGCGCTGGCGGAGATTGAGCGGAAGGTTCCCGACCTTATGATCCTCGATCACGTGCTGGCGAACGGGGAACTTGGCGTGGAGTTCTTGCCACGGCTCAAAGCAGTCGCGGCGCACGTGCCCATCATAGTTGTCTCAGGCACCCTCGACATTCCAAGCAAATTGCGGGCCTTGCAAGGACCCCGCGCCGCGCATTACATCCTTGAAAAGCCGGTGGACCTGGATGAGCTGGAGAAGACGGTTGAAATCGCCCTCACCGAGTGCGGCTTTGCGGAAATGGTCTCGATGCTCCATTCCGTCGAACGAGCTGAGGGCAAAGAGGCTTCGCTGCCCGAGCATCAATTCACCGAGCGCCTCGCCCGCCAGCACAAACTGCTCGGTCAATTGCGCAAGACCAGCGCCAAGCCGAACATTACCCACCTTGCCGGCGAATATCGCGTCGCGCGCAAAACGATCATCCGCGATTTGCAGGATCTAATTCGCCGCCGCCAGCTCGACCCCGCCGTCTATCCCGAGTGGAACGCGCCCGCTGATTGATTTGAAATCTAAGATTTTAGCTTCGGACTAATTGCCCCAGCCGCGTATCCGCCACCAGCATCGCAAGCGAGCCTCGATCTGGAAAGGGTTCCGCCGCATGGAATGGCATCCGCACCAGCCAGAACCAACGTCAGAGCCAAATTTTCCGGGAGGCCTCGTCCTGTAGCTGGATTTTCAGCGTCCGTCGACGCGCTCCAACCGAGCCCCTGGGGCGGCCAAGTAGCTTCGCGAGTTGGTGGTCCGCTGGCGTCTCTTGGCTCCAATGGCACTGAGGTTCCAGCCCACCTCCTTGGCAAGCGCCATATCTGCGGTAACCCGAACAATCCATTCTTGCTCGCTTCCCACCAGTCGTGTGTGCCTCACTTTCACACTGCTGTGCCGCGCTTGCACACTGACAAATGTTTCTGGTGGAGGGGAAAATGCCCATCGCATGGGTGAGAATTAAAGTGAATATGATGAAAACAACAAGATTCAACAACACTGATTCCCTCTGGGAAAAATCTGGACTTCCACTCTGGCTGCGCGCTGCCCTGTCGCTCTGGTTATTTGTGCCTGGAATGATCTGCGCAGGATTTCTTGCTCGAACTCGGCTTCCCAGCCAGCCAACGGCAGGGAAATTGTCCGCGTTCCGCTCGGCGCCGGAAGCCGCTTTTACAGACTGCATAAACAATAATTCGTTTGAATTAACTGGAGAATCAAGGCCATGAAAATCAAGGATGCGAATCATTCAAAATCAGTCTCGCGGAAACCCCTTTGGCTCTTCTGTGTCTGTTGGACTTTGGTTCTAACAGGCGCGCACGCTGCGCCTTTGGGCACAGCATTCACCTTCAGCGGCCGGCTGGTTTATCAAAACCAGCCAGCCAATGGGAACTTCGACCTGCACGTGGCGCTGTTTGATGACGCCACGGCGGGCAGTCAGGCGGGACCTCCGCTGAATCTAAATGGGCTGAACATCGTTTCGGGTTTGTTCATCACGAACATGGATTTTGGGAGCGTGTTCGATGGCAAGGCGTATTGGCTGGAGATCAACGCGCGGCCCAGTGGGAATGGCGCCTACACAACTCTTGTGCCGCGGCTCGCGATCAACCCGGCGCCCTATGCGCTCAACGCCGCCAATTTGATGACTGCCGGCAGCGGCCCGCTCGACATCAAAGTCCAAGGAGTGCGCGCGTTGCGTCTGGAAGCGGTGAGCAGCTTTTTCCCCTCTCTTGCTTCGATAAACACCATCGGTGGCTTCAGTGCCAACCGGGTCTTCAACGGCGCGATCGGGGCCACCATCGCCGGTGGCGGCTACGCGGATCCGACGATCTCCAACGGCGACGTGCCAAACGAAGTCGGGGCGAACTTTGGCTCCATCGGGGGCGGTTATCTCAACTCGATCCGGTTCGGCGCTTTCGACTCAACGATCGGGGGCGACAGTGGCAACACCGTTAATAGCAATTCGTACCGGTCAACCATCAGCGGCGGCAGCCAAAACTCAATCGAGGATCGCGCTGGTGGCTCGACCATTGGGGGAGGCGAGCGCCATGTGATCGCGCGCCTCGCGGATAATTCCACCATCGGTGGCGGCGACGGAAATACGATCCAGAGAGGGGCACAATGGGCCTCAATCGGCGGGGGCAGGCAAAATGTTATCAAAGACACGGGGATTGATTGCACTGTCGCAGGCGGATACCAGAACAGCATTGGTGGCGGCCTTGGTTCGACCATCGGCGGTGGCCAAATTAACACAATCGCCGGCCGTATTGGCAGCGGCTCAACGATCAGCGGGGGATACCAAAATGCTATTGGGGGCGCGGAAGGCGCGGCGATAGGCGGTGGATCCAGCAACCTTGCCGGAGAAAGCG
The DNA here is from genome assembly GCA_038228235.1 of Verrucomicrobiota bacterium. GTDB lineage: Bacteria > Verrucomicrobiota > Verrucomicrobiia > Limisphaerales > JBBRPK01 > JBBRPK01. The sequence goes on along the minus strand of JBBRPK010000003.1, from coordinate 44,330 downwards.
GTCCAGGGAATGGGCAGGCTTTTTTTCCGACCATCGGCGGCGGCTCGATGAACACCGCCGAAGGAGATTACTCGACGATTCCCGGTGGTCAAAACAACGTGGCCGCGGGTGCTGGCTCGTTTGCTGCCGGACAAAATTGCAACGTGCTGCATGATGGCTGTTTCATGTGGTCGGATGGAACGTTAGGGTTTGCCACGGAGGGAATAAATCGCTTTTATGCCCTCGCCACCGGTGGTTTCTATCTCTACACCGGACCCAATATTTGGGCCGAACTTTCGCCCGGCGGGAATTCCTGGAGCTCTATGAGTGATCGAAACATGAAGGAGCATTTTGAGCCCGTGAATTGCCGCGCCGTCCTGGAAAAAGTCCTGGCCCTTCCCGTCACAACCTGGAACCTCAAAACTCAATCGCCGGAGATTCGGCACATTGGCGCCATGGCGCAGGATTTCAAAACGGCGTTTGCAATCGGCGAAGACGATCGCCACATTAGCACAAGCGACGCCGACGGCGTGGCGCTGGCGGCCATTCAGGGTCTCAATCAGAAACTTGAAGAACAATTGAAAGCCACGGAAGCCGATCTCCAAGAGATCAAAGAACGAAATCGGGCGTTGGAGCGGCGTCTGGGGAAGTTGGAAGCGCTCATTCCTGAACTGGCAAGAAAGGCGGCGGACCACACGGAGCATGCGGTTGCAGGCAGATCCAATTAATCCGATCACTTATGTCAAACCACTCACGCTTCAACCAAAATAAAAATCTATGATTACTTACTATCTTTCGCGGTGGAGCATTACAACATTGCTCACGCTCCTTTGCTCGGTCTCGTCCCCTTCTCCTTCGAGCGCGCAAACCTCCGAGAAATCTCAGACCCCCTCCTCCGTTTCCCGGCCCGTGCGGCGCAGCGATCGGGGCGTTGAACGCGACCATCGCCAGCGGGCTTTTCCGCTGGCGGAAATCCCGCCCGGCGCTCATCAACGCGCGCTGGAGCAGATTCAGAAGGCCAAAGCCCTCAGTCCGGCCAGCCCCAACTCTGGGGGCGGCTTCGCGTGGTTCAACATCGGCCCAGCGCCGATCAAGAAGAGCCCTTATTGCCCCTCCGGATTTTGCAGCGGACGCGTGGCCGCCTTGGCTGTGGATCCCATCGATCCGACACATCACTGGCTGATCGGCACGGCGCAAGGCGGAATTTGGGAGACCAAGAGCGCAGGCAGCCACTGGACGCCCCGGACTGACGACCAGGCCTCGCTGGCCATGGGCGCCATCGCCTTCGCGCCGAGCAGTCTTTCAACGGTGTATGCAGGCACCGGCGAACCCAACTTCCGCGGAGATGATTACGCCGGGGCGGGGCTTTTGATTTCTCATGACCACGGCGCGACTTGGCAAATGCTCAACACCAACTTCGCCCAGACCTCCTTCAGCAGCATCAAAGTCGATCCGAACAATGCAGGTAATCTCGTCGTCGCCACGGTTCGCGGTGGCGCTGGAGTGACCGATGCTGCTTCCGGCACCAATTTCATACCCACCGCGCCGGCGCGCGGCATTTTCACTTCGTCAGATGCCGGCGTTGGTTTCACCCGAGTGCTCACCGGCGAAGCCACTGACCTCCAGATGAATCCCGGCAATTTCAACCAACAGTACGCAGCCCTGGGTGAGATCTATGGAGCGCCCACCAACGGCGTTTATCGGACGACCGACGGCTGGGCCCATTCGCAGCGGGTGAACGGTCCTTGGACGGCGCTGGCTGCGTCAACAGAAATGGGGCGCATCGCGATGGCGGTTGGCTCGTCCGGCACCCTTTATGTCGGCGTGGCGCAAAAGCGGGTGGACTACCGAGCCGGGCTGGTCGGCATCTGGCGCACCGATAACGCCTGGGCTACCACGCCCACTTGGACACAGCTCTCCGATCCGCCGGTGGTTTCCGACGCCTATTCTCCGCGTTTCTGGTACCATTTCTCTTTCCTCGTGGATCCCGACAACAATGACATCCTCTATTTGACCGAGTTCGACGTGTGGCGCCATGCGTCCAACACCTGGATTCCGCTATCGCGGAAGAGCCTCGATATTACGAAGCCCGTAATTATCCATCCGGACAATCACGTCATGGCATGGGTCCCCGGGGCTTTCAGCCAGAAGCGCCTGTTGGTGGGCGGAGATGGGGGCGTGCTGCTCAGCGACAACCTGGTTCCTGGAACCTGGCACGATTTGAATAATGAACTCGCAACCCTCCAGATATACAGGGGCGCCGTCGATCCGAGGCCTGACGGCTTCCTCGCCCTGGCGGGCATGCAGGACAACGGCACGGCAGTCGATACGGGCGACCCGGAGTGGAAATTTATCACTGGCGGCGACGGTGGCGACTGCGCCATCTCCAGCACCAACCCAGACACCGACTGGGCTGTTTCCTACGATGTTCAAGAGGGTTATGCTGACATCCTGCGCACCAAAACCGCTGGTCTCACGCCTCCTACGCAAGCGGCGCACGATCTGGATTTTGACCTTCTGCCCGACTACCGCCAGTTCTATGTCCATTTCGAAAAATCGCCGCGCAATGACGACCTTTTCATCGCCGGCACGGCCCGTCTGTGGCGATGCGACAACTTTTTCAGTAGCAGCACTCCCGATTGGTTTGCGAACAGTCCAACCATGATGGACGCATCGGGCGATCCGGTACCGGTCAGCGCCATGGCCTTCGCGCCCTCGGACCTTAACGGCTTGATCTACGCCTTTGGCACGGAGGACGGTCAGTTGCGCATCACGGCCAACGGCGGCATGTCGTGGAACAATCTGGATCCGGCAGACGCCGTGCCGGGCCGTTACATCAGCGGGTTGGCGTTCAGCCCCACCGACGCAAACGTTCTCTACGCGACTCTCTCGGGCTTCGACGAAGGCACGCCCAGCCATCCCGGCCATCTGTTCAAAACCGCCAACGCTCTCGCCGCCACACCTGCGTGGATGAACGTGAGCCCGCCGGTGAATCTGCCCATGAATTGTCTGGCGATTGATCCGAACGATGCGACCAGTATTTTTGTGGGCAGCGATATCGGTGTCTGGAGCAGTGCCAACGGCGGAAGTTCCTGGATTCACCAAGGTCCCGCTTCGGGCATGCCCAACGTTGCAGTCTTCGATCTGCGAATGAACTCAGCGGGCCAGCCCACCGCCTTCACGCACGGGCGCAGCGCGTTTGTTTATGCCAGCTTGCCGATCATTACTGTGCCGCTCTGCGACCTTTCTTGCTTCCCCTTATGGATCAACCCGGAGGACCTGGTAACGATCTTTCTTCCGCTGCGCGACGAATTGCCCATTCCAATTTCCGACCTCGTAGTCCAACTGCGCTCCACACCTCAAATCATGCCCTACGGCGGAAGCCAAGTGCAGAGCTATGGAACATTGTCGGCTGAAATGGGCGCCGTCACCCGGCCATTCCAATTTCAGGCCGCAGGCGGCGCGCCTGCAGCGGCTGGACCGGCAGCACCGAGTGGTTGTGGTGGGATTGTGAATGTCACGTTCGATTTGCGATCTGCCGGCCAGCCGCTGCGCAGCATCACCATTCCATTCCCGCTGGGCCGCCTCACTCAACCGCTACAGCAGGGCTTCGAGAGCGCCCTTGTGCCGGGACTGCCGCAAGGCTGGTCGTCCCGCGCGGGCGGCGGACAGCCGGCGTGGACAACGAGCTCGAATGAGCCGCCGAACGTCATTCCTTCGGGAGGTGAAGATGGCCTGGGGGATCAGCCACTGAACATTTCCGCCTTCGTTCCAGATCTCCCGAGCGCGAGCGATTCTTCCCTCTATTCGCCGACGGTCCCGATCGTCACGGCCCAGGCGCACTTAAGCTTCCGCCACTCGTTCGATTTGGAACGAAATTTTGACGGCGGTGTTCTGGAAATTGCCATCGGTACGCAACCGTTCGCGGATATCCTGTCTGCCGGCGGATCCTTTCCTGTCATCGGTTACAATGCGACCATCGTTGCGGGCACCGCCAACGCTTTGGGCGGGCGGTCAGCCTGGTCGGGCGACTCCGGCGGCTGGCTGGTCACGCTGGTGAATTTGCCGGCCAGTGCGGCAGGCCAGAATGTGCAGTTCCGTTGGCGGCTGGGCAGCGACTCGAGCACAGGCCGCAACGGCTGGTTCATCGACGACGTCGCTATCAGCGAATATCCGTGCGCGCCGCCCGTGACGAACCCAATCCTCCTCCGCCCCGGGTTCTCCGAGCGTGCCTTTGGGTTCTTCATCGATACGGTGCCTTCGCGCACTTATTACGTGGAGTATAAAAATTCACTCAGCGAGGCCACCTGGCAGCTCTTCCAAACGCTGCAAGGAACCGGCACGCGGGAATTCATCGTTGATTCGACTCAAGGCTCTGCACAACGCTTCTACCGCTTCCGAGTGGAATAGACTGATGGGGCGCAGCGCCAGTTGGAGGCGGCCCGGAAATTTCGCGAGGCCATGCGGGATGTGTGGCCTTGTCCGGCATTAACGCTGCTCCCTATTTCGCCGCAACGATTGGCCGAAAAGCGCGCCTGTGAGGACCACTTCTTCTCCACCGTCATGAAGGAGGGGGTAATCCTTGCCTCGGAAAACTGATTCCAACAACCCGGCCGCCCCTCACCTTTGATCCCTCTCCCATCAGAGGGGAGGAGAGAAACAATCTCGGGCTCCGGTTGCCCAGGGCGGCCCTCGTTCCTCGCTTGCCCTGGGCTTTTGTCATGTCGTCCCTCCGGGAGTTCGGTGTTTGCCCGGCCCAACATTTTCAGAGTTTGACGAAGCCGCTTTACGCTACTTTATGCCTTTGGCTTCTTCCAAAAGCGGATGCTGGAAGGCGCTGGCGTATGCATCAAGGGTGGATGCTTTGAGACGTAGTTGTCGTCCGGTTTTGCGCCAGCCAGAGACGGCGGTGAAAACTTCACCGAGTATTTTGTTCGACTCGCTGGCTTTGAGACCGAAGCGCGAGGCGGCGGCGAGCGCGAGGGCGATAGTAGGTTCTTCCTGATCCTCGGTGATGGCAGTTTTGCTCGTGCGGACACGATCTATTTCCGGCACCGGGTTCATATCGTAGGCCGGTGAGAGCGACCAGCGTCCGGGTTCGTGCATCAGAAAACCATGATTGCGGAGGTGGTCGTCGTAGTTGCTCGCAAGAAGGGAAAAGACGAGGCGTCGCCACAATTCGCGGAGGTCGCCGCTGACATCGTTTCCGAACTGACGGATGCCGTCGGCCAGCAGGGTATAAGAGCCCAGATCGCCTTGAGGCAGTCCCAGTAAGCTCGACGCGGAAATGAAAGGAGTGCGGTTTTTACCCAGGCGATCAAATCGGGTAATGACAGCGACACTATACCGGCCGACCGGCACGAGCCGGTGTTCGGCAACCTGGATGCCCGCTCGTGCAGCGAGGGTGAGCGCAAGAATTTCACCCGCAGCAATGTCCCGCGTATCATCGGGCTTGGGAAACTTCGCGATGGCGACTCGATCATCAGCCAGACTGACGGCTGCTTTCGGCCGGGCGCCGCCTAGAGGAGAGCCGGCGCCGAGAAGGAAGCGTAGATCCTGGGCGGTTTCGGTTTCGTTATGAATTGCGTTCGTGGCGCGAAGGAGAGCATTGAGACGCAGCAGAGGCGGGAGCTTGCCGACAGTGGGAGCGAGAAACGGGCTGGCGGCATCCCACCGGAAACGCAAAGCGCCGATGCGGGACGCATCGTCGAGCGCAATTACGTAGTCGATGTCGCGATACGGCTTTTGGACAAGGACTTTCTTACGGACGGCGCGCTCAATCAAGACTCGACCCCAGCGGTCAGGCCCGCAGTCCTGAATTGCCCCGAAGAGCGACCTGCTATGATGAGGCCCGCGTTGCAACGGAAGCGATGTGGGATCGATGGCGAAAGCGTCGTCGCGCTGGAGCCAGTCAGTCTCATACTCAAACGAGACCGACAACCCACTTTCGGCGGCATGGAGCCGCCCCACGAGGTGAGTCTGCGCCTTCCAATCAATATGAACTTCCAAGCTCATGGGCGGGGGCGGCGGATGCGCTGCGGCAGACGTCGTTCGTCCAAACTGAGAGCCAGTTCATCGCTGGCGGGCGCCGCAAGATTTGCCAGGCGGTCTAGCAAATTGAGGATAAATGTTGCAGTCGCAAAAGTGCCGAGCGCGACTGTCGGGTCGCCACGCTCAAGCCGCCAGAGCGTATCGCGGCTGACAAAGAGACGAGCCGCCATATTGCTCGTGGAGATACCGCGCTTGCGCCGAGCGAGCGAGAGATCGCGGCCCAACTTTTGGAGCGCGTGGGCGGCCGGCAACGGCATGGAACCAAGTTTCGACACGTTTTAACATCCGGTATGGCTGACGGTAAGTCAAATACCGTCTATTTTATCTGACGCTATGGTGAACTAATCCGGAACCGGCGGACAAGGCCGTCCGCGCTCCGGCCCGCCCACCCGCTCCCAAGGAGTGCGGATAGCCGTGACCGCCCGTCACGGGCGCTACGGTCTGTGATGGGGCCAGAGTCAACCCGTTCGCCTGGCCGCGAGCACAGTCGGCAAATCATGATTGAGCAAATCTCCGATCCGCTCCACGCTCAGGTCCGCGGGCGGAAAGCTCGACAAAATCTTTGCGTCGTGGGCGTAATGGCCCTGCCGCGGAAAGACCGTGGTGACGCGTGGACCCCAGGTTTTTTTCAATGCCGTCAAAATGGCGAGTTTGTCATCGACCATTACGTAGTGCTTCGAGGGATAACGCTTCTGGACGTCCGCCAATTCCTTTTCCTTATGCACGTAAATGAGGACGTTCCCATCGACCGCCTGGAAAAGTCCTGAGCATTCGACTTTTCGCGGTTGGAAAACAACATCGCCATCGGAAAGAATGACCACCGGCCCCCACTGTTTGCAAAGCTCGATGACGTCGAGCGAGTTCGGGAAAAGACGGTTGGCGAAGGGATAATTCACCAGGAAGCGCGAGACAGTCAGGAGGTGCGGATCGCGTGGATACTGGCTGCGGTAGCGCTGGAGCGCGCCCAGGTAGTCGGCATAGCCAAGCTCGGCGCGCAACTGCTCAAAAATGCTCCAGTAATGCCGCTCGCGCTCCGGCCCGACCTCACGCCTGAGATAACGCCGGAGATCTTCGATGACGTGATCGTTATCGAGCAGCGTGTTGTCCACGTCGAATAGAAAAGTGATCTTGGCCCGGACGGAACGTTTCTTACTTTTGTCTCTCATGAGGTTTTGCCCAAAGACGATAACCACCCCGAAATGCATTCGAGTTAGTTCCCAGACGAGCGCCCGGCGGAAGTTTCGCGAGCAGTTTGGCGTTCCCTCCACCCAGCACCACATAATCCGCTTGCAGCGCAGCCTTGAGTTGCTTGACGACATCTGCAACATGGCGGCGCCATTTCCGTTTTCCCAGCCGCTTCAGTCCTGCCAGGCCCACGTAGTCTTCGTAGGTCCGGCCCTTTTTGTAAGGGAGGTGCGCCAGCTCCATTGGTTCAAGGACGCCATCCACGATCACCGCCGAGCCCAAACCCGTTCCCAAACCGAGAAAAAGCATCCGCCCGCCTCGATAACTCCCCAAGGCCTGCATGGCAGCATCATTCACGATTCTCACCGGGCGGCCAAACGCTTTTCTGAAATCGAATCCGACCCAACCGGGCGCAAGGTTATGCGGTTCGCTGACGGGATGGCCGTGGACGACAGGCCCGGGAAACCCAATCGAGACGGCGTCATAATTCCAGCCTGCGGTGGCCTTTTTCACCTCGGCCACCATTATCCTGGCCGTCATTTTCGGGCCGGAGGGAATTTCCACCGGCAGCTTACGACCCGTCGCGATTACCTTGACATGGGTCCCGCCGACGTCAGTGACGAGGATGCTCATCGGCTCCTCCGTTTGGGTGTGTTGCCGCCCCACTTCCAATTCCGGATCTCCGGCATGTCTTCGCCATGCTCGCAAATATATTCCTGATGCTCAAACAGTTTCTCGCGCAGGGCTTGTTTAGCGTAGGCGGCGCGCGGCCCCAGTTGCGGCAAACGGTCAATGACGTCACCGCACAAATGAAACCGGTCCAGATCATTTCGCACGGTCATGTCAAAGGGCGTAGTGGTGGTCCCCTCCTCTTTGAAGCCGCGGACATGCAGGTTTTTGTGGTTGGTCCGGCGGTAGGTCAGCCGGTGAATGAGCGCGGGATAGCCATGAAAGGCAAAAATAATAGGCCGGTCGATCGTGAAAAGGACGTCGAATTCTCTATCATTGAGGCCGTGGGGGTGTTCGCTCTGAGGCTGAAGTTTCATTAGATCCACGACGTTAATGACACGCACCTTCAACGCGGGCAAATGATACCTGAGCAGTTCCACCGCCGCGAGCGTTTCCAGCGTTGGCACATCGCCGCAGCAGGCCATAACCACGTCGGGTTCGCCGCCTTTGTCATTGCTCGCCCATTCCCAGATACTGATGCCAGCGGCGCAATGCCTGATGGCCGCCTCCATATCCAGCCATTGCGGAGCGGGTTGTTTGCCGGCCACCACAACATTTACGTAGTTCCGGCTGCGCAAGCAATGATCGGTGACGGAGAGCAGGGTGTTAGCGTCCGGGGGAAGGTAAACTCGAATCACTTCGGCCTTCTTGTTCACGACATGATCGAGAAAGCCAGGGTCCTGATGGCTGAACCCGTTGTGATCCTGCCGCCAGACGTGCGAACTGAGCAAGTAGTTGAGAGAAGCAATGGGCCGGCGCCAGGGAATCTGGCGGATCACCTTCAGCCACTTGGCGTGTTGATTAAACATGGAATCAACAATGTGAATAAAAGCCTCGTAACAGTTGAAGAAACCGTGGCGGCCCGTGAGCAAATAGCCCTCCAGCCAGCCCTGGCACATATGCTCGCTCAAGACCTCCATCACACGTCCCTCGGGGGAAACATTCTCGTCCGTCTCCAGCACTTGAGCGGTCGAGTCCCGGCTGTCCACTTCAAACACTGCGTTCCAACGGTTCGAGGCGGTTTCATCAGGACCAAAAATGCGGAATGACTGCCGGTTTGACTTGAGCACATCGCGCAAAAACTGTCCCTGCAATCGTGTGGCCTCCGCCTGCACGGACCCGGGTTTGGCCACTTTCACCGCGTACTGGCGAAAATCCGGCATCCGCAAATCGCGCAGGAGGAGGCCGCCATTGGAATGGGGATTGGCGCCCATGCGGCGCATTCCCTTTGGGGCCAGGTCCGCCAGTTCAGGCATCAGCCGGCCCGCCTTGTCGAAAAGTTCTGCAGGCTTATAGCTCTTCAGCCACTGCTCAAGGATCCTGATGTGGCCTGGCGTGTCCATGTCGCCCATGGGCACTTGATGGGCGCGGAAAGTGCCCTCGACCGGTTTGCCATCGACAACTTTGGGACCCGTCCAGCCTTTGGGCGTGCGGAGGACAATCATCGGCCATTGCGGCCTTTGGTGGAAGCCCTTCGTGCGTGTCTGGTGCTGAATGCTTTTGATCTCGGCGAAGATGGCATCGAGAGTGGCGGCCATTTGCTGATGGACTTCTTTTGGGTTATCACCTGCGACCAGATAGGGCTTGTAACCATAACCGCGCAAAAGGGAATCCAGTTCGTCCTCCGGAATTCGGGCCAACACGGTGGGCCCGGCAATTTTGTAGCCGTTGAGGTGGAGAATGGGCAACACCGCGCCATCGCGCGCCGGATTGAGGAACTTGTTCGAATGCCAGCTCGCCGCCAGCGGTCCGGTTTCAGCTTCGCCGTCCCCGATGACGCATGAGACAATCAAATCCGGGTTGTCAAAAACTGCGCCATAAGCATGTGCGAGCGCATAGCCCAACTCGCCTCCTTCGTGGATGGAGCCGGGCGTTTCCGGCGCCACATGGCTCGGAATGCCGCCTGGAAACGAAAACTGCTTGAACAGCCTCTTCATCCCCTCCTCATCCTGCGCAATGTTAGGATAAACCTCGGTGTAAGTGCCCTCCAGATAAGTATTGGCGACCAATCCAGGGCCGCCGTGGCCCGGACCGGCAACATAGATCATGTCGAGGTCCTTTTCTTTGATGGCGCGATTGAGGTGGACATAGATGAGGTTCAGCCCAGGAGTGGTGCCCCAATGGCCGAGCAAACGCGGTTTGATGTCCTCGCGCTGAAGCGGGCGCCTCAGCAGCGGGTTGCGGTAGAGATAAATCTGGCCCACGGAAAGGTAGTTCGCCGCCCGCCAGTAAGCATCCATTTTTTTGAGCAGCTCAGGACTGAGCGGTCTATCAGTGATTTTGTTCATAATTCAATTCCGAGCCGGGGCTGCCATGCGGCGGTTCATAGCGAGAGCAGTCGCGCCATTGACTTGGCCATGTAGATTTCTTCATCCGTGCGGATCACCCGCGCCACGGCTTTGCTGCTGGGGCTCGTGATGATCGGAGCATTGGCCGCGTTTCGGCTCGGTTCAAGGTCAATGCCCAGGAAGCCCAGGCCCTCACAGATCCTTTGACGAATTATCGCCGCATTCTCACCGATGCCGCCGGCAAATACTAACGTGTCCAGACCACCGAGAGCCGCCGCCAGCGCGCCGATCCACTTCTTCGCCTGGTAACAGAAGAGCGCGAGAGCTTCGGCGGCTCGAAAATCGCTTTCTTCCCGTTGCAGCAGGTCTCGGATATCGGAACTGGTTTCTGAAACGCCGAGCAACCCTGATTGAGTGTTGATCATTTTGTGGAATTGGTCAGCGGTCATCCCCTCGGTGCGCGCCAGGAACGCGACCAAGCCAGGGTCGAGATCGCCGGAACGGGTGCTCATCATCAGGCCCGCCGTGGGCGTAAAAGCCATGGTCGTGTCGATGGATTGGCCGCCCCGCACCGCCGCCATACTCGCGCCGTTGCCCAAATGCGCAAGAATGACGCGGCCCTGCGCGGCCATCGGGCCAGCGACGCGCTCCAACTCTTGCAAGAGATAGGCATAGGACAATCCATGGAACCCATAGCGCTGGACTCCCTTCGCTTCGTAGATCCGCGGAATGGGCAATAGTTTTGCGACGCGCGGCAGGTTGCGATGAAAGGCGGTATCAAAACAGGCGATTTGCGGCACGGCCGGATATTTCACGGCAAAGGCCTCAAGCAAGGCAATTGCCGAAGGCAGGTGTTCTGGGTCGAAGGGGCTTATCCGCCGGAGCTCTTCAAGCATCGTGGCGTCCACCCTCTGCGGCTCCCTGTAGCGCGTTCCGCCATGGACCACGCGATGCCCAATTGCATTCAAGGGAGTCGAGCCCAGTTTTTTATCCAGCAGTTCCACCAGCGTCGGCATACAGGCAAGATGGTCGGGCGCTTTAATGACTCGCTCTTCCTTCTTGTCCGCCAAAAAATCAGTTATGGCCAATTTGGCATCAGGCGAGCCGATGCGTTCGAACTTTCCTGCCAATAGGCGTTCCAGCGAGTCAGTCGTGCGAAACAGCGCAAAGCGCAGGCTCGATGAACCGCTGTTTATTATTAGGAGAGATTGCATGCGGATGTGCCGGTCCAATTGATCTCACAGGAGCGTTTGATCGCCGCCGACCGGCGATTTTTCGCCGATTGCCGCCGGATTTCGCCCCAGCCAAGGCGCGCCAGTCCGATGTTCTATTGGCTGGCTCGCCGCAGGATGCAGCTTCGGAGAGCCAAGGCGTGACCACGATCGAGGGTGTGGCTTGTCTCCCCGGTTTGGCCGGCAACGATTCACGTTACGATAGCCGCAGCCCCTCGAAAGCCAACTGCACGATCAGCTCTGGCTCACTCACACTCCAGCCTCCGCGCTTATTCCATACCAACAGCCACTTCCGATTGGGTGCAATCGAGCCAGATTCGGGGTGAGGGACGGGGGCGGACCGATGGCTGGGCAGAACGATCCGAAATGGCAGGAACGGCTTCGCCTGCAATGCCTCTTCAATGGCCTCGATTCTCACACCCCTTAATTACCTTCGCCCTCGGCCCGGTGTCAATCACGCACTACACCGAAACCGTTTTGTGGGCGGCGAAGAACGAGAAGAGCAAACACACTTTCAACTACCAGGAAATAAGGAAAGTCACCGGCAAACAGATGAAAACCGTGTGGACCATGACCGCACCAGGGAATGCCGAAAAGATCCCCGGCAAACATCCAACATAAAAGCCCGTCGCGATGGTTGAACGTTCCCTCAATGTATAGAAAAACTCCCTGCCGCTTTTCGCGAACAGGGAGGTTGTATAAAAGGCCTGTAATTACCACCCAAGGTCATAGTGACCTGCGCGATGCTGGTCATGCAAATCCCAATGCCCGTCTCTATGCGCGTCCCGCAAATCCTGGTGCCGATCGGCGTGCTGGTCCCGCAATTCGCGATGCGCTGCGCGATGCTGCGCCTCTATTTCCCAGGGCGATGCTCCGTATGCCCAGGCGCGCTGCAGTTCACGATGCACTTGCGCGTGTTCGTTTCGGAGGTCCTGGTGCAGGTCCCCGTGCTGCGCACGAAGATGCTCATGGAGCGCCCCATGCTGCTCCCTCAAATCCTGATGCAACGCGCGGTGTGGGTCATAGCCATACGGATCGTAGCCTGAGCCGTAAGAGTATCCGTAACTATACAACGGCTGCGGGTACCCTCCGCCGGCATAACCCCCACAGCCATCGCGGCCACCCCTATTAATCTCAATCCCAAATGACACTTGCGCGTGTGATGTCGCAAGCCCTGCCCCGACCAACAGTAATGCACCTAATACGATCTTTTTCATATTATTCCTAATAGCGCGGCTGGTTTTTGTCCGCTAATAATTGGACGATATGGCAAGGCCTTCATTCGGTCTTCATCTCTATTTTTGTCTCTTAAACTTGTGAATAAACTTCCCTCCGAAACGTCGATCCCCCTCCTCCTTCTGCGCTAACCATGGCTAACAAAACAGAGTGGAACCATCCTGAAAAATAGTTCCAGAAAAGTGGCGCATCACCACTGAAATGAGATCTTCTCTCTTAGGCCGGCTCCGACCTCCCCATTCACTTCACGTTCGAGGCGCCAATCGCTTCGAGATAGGCCAGCAAACCTCGAATCTCCTCATTCGTGAGCGAGTTGAGCAGGCGGTCGGGCATTAAGGAAGCCGAATGGGGAGCGATTTTCTCCACCTGGGGTCGCGGAATACGATGAACTTGATCGCGATCCGCCAGCGTCACGGTCTCGCTGGTTTGTTCGGTGATGAAGCCGGTGAAGCTCGTGCCGTCCCTGAGCGTCACTTCCATTGCCTTGAATCGGTCTGCCACTTGTCTGGAAGGATAGATGAGGGCGTCGGCGAGTTCAGCCCGGGTGAGGCGGCGGGTGACCCCGGCCAAGTCCGGGCCGAAGATGCGGCTCTCACGAGTAAGCGACGCAGCCCCGCCGTGGCAGGTGTGACACTGAAGCCGTTCGTAAACGCCCGCGCCCCTTGAGGCACTCCCGCCTCGGGAAGAATCGGTTAAAATGAAGCTGTGCAATTCCCCGTCGCCGCGTTGCACCGGAGCAACGCCGTCCGCGCGCGAAAGCTCCTCCTGGCGAAGGAACTCAACGACGCGCGGACCTGGCTTCTGCTTCAAGGCCGCAAGCAATTTCCGGCGGGCCTCGGGCTGGGAATTGTGGCGATAGAGGTCGAGCAGCGCAGACTCGCCATCGGTGGAGCTGCCGATTAATTGGATGAGGGTGCTCCCTAACAACGAAGAGAGATCAATATTCGAGGCGGCATGCAGGAGCGCGCCGGCATGATGGGTCGCGAAATCCGTGAGCACGGTTTGCCAAAAGGCGGGAAATTCCACGCCCTTGCTTTTGAATTCCGAGAACCACCCAGTCTGTGTAGAAAGGAACCATTTCAGCAAGCGCGCCTCCTCCTCCAGCTTCCAGCCGGAGGGCAGCTTGGCCAGGGATTGGGCGATGTGGAATTGGGTGACTGGATCGGGCTCAGATTCCAGGGCGGCGAGGAGCTTGGGAAAGGATGGGCCAAATTCGTAGGCGCCGAAGATTCGGATGCGCTCCCAGCGAACGTCGCGATCATTGACCGGGAAATCGGCCAGCAACCGTTCATTAACAGCCTGGGTAAGTTGGGCATTGCTTGCTATCGAGGGCTGGAAAAGCGTCAGGAGACGAAGAAAGCCCAATTGGTCTTCGCGCTCGCCCTGCGTGCCGGCCTCCGATAACGAACGCACCACGGTTTGGACCACGCTGTTCGGGGGAGGTTCACGCCGCAACGAGCAGGCGGCCAGAGCGCGGATCTGGATTTGCGGCGCGGACTGGGCGAGGGCTCGATCCAGCCATTCACCGCTCGGATAATGGGCCAGAGCGCTCATGCAGATGTGGCGAATCAAACCATGGGTGTCAGCGAGGTGTTCGACAAGTTTGGGGATGGCATCGCTCGAATGCGCGCGGGTCAGGCCCTCGGCAGCGCGCCGACGGACGAACGCATCCGAATCATCCAATAGTTTGAGCAACTTCGGCACTTCCGCGTTCCGTCCGCTGATCCCGCACAGCCACGCGGCCTGGCTGCGGATCTCCCAGGCGCGGTCGCTGGCGAGCTGCGCGATAAGGGACGAGGCACTGCCATTGTTCTTCCTTTCTTCCACGCCTTCATTCGCGAATTGGGGCGAGATCAGTTGTATGGCCCTGAGTCGCCGGCGCAGCGGCTTCGCTGGATCGGTGGAGATGGCCTCGAGTTCCCGTTGCCATTTAGAGCCGAGCGCGGACTTCAGTTGCTCTTCGCGGAGTCGCGTGCGCTCGCTGCCGGGTTGCGGCAACGTGAGCAGTTCGGACAAGATTACTGGCTTGATCGCCGGCAAGGCAGGCCAATCAGGAACAATTCTTGGAACTGCCAGTGATCCCCCATTGCTCAAGCTCTCGTAAAAAATTCGCCACACGCCCTGGTTATGGTCCGTGAGAAAGACGCTGCCGTCAGGCGCGATGGCGCAGTCCACCAGCGCGAAATCGATCGGTTTCCCGCTCGCATCGCGGGCGTTCGGCTTGGGTTTGGCGAGGACCTCCATCGACGCCTTCCAGCCTGCGCCCTCGCGCTGAAGGAAGAAGGCGAGCAAACGTCCCGTGGTGGCATACTTGTCGTTGGATTGGTTTTTCCAGCGATAATCGCAAACTAAAAAAGCATCGCGGTACTTTTCCGGGAACTGAACGTGTTCGTAGAAAGTGCCCCAAGTGGGCGAGCCCCGGCCGACATCCAGGATGCCTGGGAGCGAGTCAGGATAATAAGGCGGAAAGGCGCCCACCTCCTGCCACCCTTGATCGCCGCCAATGGCCCAATGGTTTAATCGCACGGGCCGATACCACGGCAGCCCGACGTGCCATTCCATATCGCTGTCGAAACTGAAGAAGTCGCCGA
The DNA here is from genome assembly GCA_038228235.1 of Verrucomicrobiota bacterium. Taxonomy (GTDB): domain Bacteria; phylum Verrucomicrobiota; class Verrucomicrobiia; order Limisphaerales; family JBBRPK01; genus JBBRPK01. Next base: position 29,039 of record JBBRPK010000003.1, on the reverse strand, counting down.
GATAGTTCAGCCCGAGGCTGGGAGGATTCCGCCCACCAGCCGCCAGGCATTCCCATTTGGAGCCGTCGGGGCTGATGCGGAACACGCTTGCCTCGCGCTCGAAGAGACAAGGCGAGCTTTCTTCGGTGATGTGGACCCGGTCTTTCGTACCGGCACCGTTGCCCGCCATCAAATAAAGCCAGCCGTCGTGGCCCCGAAGAAGGGTATGCGCGTCGTGGTCGCCCCCGGTTCTGAACGGCTGGCCAAGCCGGCCACGATGGATCAAAGGCGCGGCCGAACCGTAGCCATCGAACAATTGAACTCCGTCACCACCCACGGCGTAGAGTCGCTCGTCGCAGACGAGCAACCCTTGCGGTCCACGAGAACCGAGACCTTGGGCAATGACCTCGAAGGAATCGAACTCACCATCACCATCCTTGTCTCCAAGACGGCGGACGGCGTTGCCATCACCGACCAGCAAGCGCCCCTCGCCATCGAAAGTAAGTGAATAGCTGCCACCGGTGATCTCGGCTCCTGCTACGCGATGAATGTGAAACCCGGGTGGCAGATCGAAGCGATCAGTCAAATCGACGGGTCTGCTGACGGCGGTCAGAGCAGCCGCCAGAGAGGCCAATCCAAAGACCCAATGAACCCCACGGTGCATGAGGAGTCCTTTAACTCAGTGGCATATCCAAGTCACGTCCCGATTCCAATCCGGGTGGGAAATGAGAACCACAGGATGCTCGCCTTTGTCCGGGAAACTAAAGCGCCATTATGGTGGCGGCTCAACACAACGCTTGGAAGGACGAATTCCACGAGTCCCTGAACTCTTGAGCAAATAGGGACTCGTGGAACTCGTCCTTCCGCGCGGCTTGAACGAGTGTGAGAGTGAGTGTGCCCTCGCCGTGGTTTTGGTATTCAAATAAAGACTCTACACGACCGTCGGAAGCCACGCGGTTCGTAGAAACAACGCGAGGCGTTCTCTCCTACTCGCAATTGGCCCCGTTACTTGCCGCGTCAAGACACCGCAACTTCGCCCCGGCGCTCACGGCGTTGGTTTTCGCAAGAGATTCTTCATCTCCTCGGCGGTATAAAAAGTAATATGTGAAATCGAGTCCATGTCCTCGGTATGGGAGGGGTCGGGTTCCAGATCGAGCATGGGGCCATATAAAAAGCCCGCCACTCCGCCAATGACGATGGGTTCCTTGATAATTTCAACCTGGTAGCCAGCTCCTTTATAAAAAGGACTATTGGGTGCGCCAGCTAGTTGTGCATGAACCGGCTTTTTCCCCTCAAGGACTGCCTGATAATCAGCCGCGCAAGCCTCAATGCGCTTTTGCGCTTTTTCATCCCAAGCGGGCCTGTTCTTCCCGGCGCTTACGTGGAACGGAGCATCCGATGGGTCCGTTTTTTTTAACTCCTCAGCGGTGTAAAAAGATGTCCGCATGATCGAAAGCATTTCCCCTTCGGCAAAACCGTCCTCCAGTTCAATGATGGGGCCATAGACCACGCCCTTCACGCCATCGATGAAGACCGTGGTCCGGGTCACATGAATTTGATACCGATCGCCCTGATAAAATTGGTCGCTCGAGGTCGATTCCTGGGTGGGATCTACCTCCGCGTGAAGTGGCTTTTTGCCATGGAGGACAGCCTGGTAATCGGCCTCGCAAGCTTGGAGGCGTTTCTGAGTTTTGAGGCTCCAATTCGGCTTGTCTTTCCCGGCGCCGAACTGGAAGAGGGGATGCAACGGCTCCGCTGCGATGGCATTGACAGCGTTTAGCGCCAGGAGCAACAGGCTAAAAGATAGGGTTCGGTAAATCATTTGGGCAACTTAAAGTAGGGCGCGTTCAAGTGCGTTGCAACACGCTTGCATGCCAGACATGTGGCAGCATTCTGGCGGGAATGCAAGCATGCCCGGTTTTTGAGTTTTGTTTTTGGGCGAGACTTTGGTTTAATCTCTCCATGAAAAGCCGGCGCGCCAAGATCAGGCGTGAAACTAATGAAACGCGCATCGAACTGCAGTTGGATCTGGATGGATCTGGGAAATCCTCCATTGAAACCGGTATTCCGTTCTTCGATCACATGCTGACCTTGCTCGCTAAACACGCCGTTCTGGACCTGAACATTCGTTGCGAGGGTGACTTGGAGGTCGATGGGCATCATAGCGTCGAAGATTGTGGCATTGCGTTAGGCCAGGGCTTTTCAAAAGCCCTGGGAACCAAGAGCGGCCTAAGGCGTTACGGGGCTGGGTTTGACCCTCGCAACCCATTTACGGGCGAGGCCTACGTGCCGATGGATGAATGCCTGGCCCGTTGCGTGGTCGATTTTAGCGGGCGTCCTTGCTTGGTCTGGCGGGGCATGGACGGCCTGGCTTTCAAAAAGATTTCTTCGGCGGAAAAAACCCAGGACATGTCGAGCGCGTTCCGTTTCGGGTTGGCCCGGGAGTTTTTCCAGGCTTTTGCCAATGAAGGGCGCTGCAACTTGCATCTGGAACTACTTTATGGAGAGGAACCACACCATGTGGTGGAGGCCCTTTTCAAAGCTTTTGCCAAAGCCGCCGATGTTGCCTGCCAGCGCGATCCGCGCCTCGGCGGCCAAGTGCCGAGCACGAAAGGGATGCTGTGAGTTCCACTGAATATCGCGCGCGGGCGGCCCGTCAATAATATGGCGACGCAGCCCGATAAATCAGCCGTGCCCGACCAGAAGCTGGTGCGTCAGGCGCAAAGAGGCGATATGATCGCCTTTGAAGAATTAGTGCTGCGCCACCGGGATAAGATTTTCGCCCGCGCCTTTAGCATGATGCGGAACGAAGAGGAAGCAGTGGATCTTTCTCAGGAAGCCTGGGTGAAAGGCTGGCAGCGGTTGAAACAGTTCCAGGGTGACTCAAGTTTTGTCACCTGGATGACGAGGATAGTCATAAACCTCTGTCTGGATCAGTTGCGCAAGCAAAAGCGCCACCGGATGGAGTCCATCGAGATGATGGAAGAAGAGTCGGGCGGAGTTGAACGGCAGATGCCGGTGGTGCAGGTGAACCCGACGGCGGGATTGGAACGGGCGGAGTTAAGGCAGCGGATCGATAAGGCGCTGGGCCAACTTTCGATGGAGCACCGAACGGTCTTGATCCTTCATGAATTTGAAGAGTTGGAATATAAAGAAATCGCAAAAAGAATGCAGTGCTCAATAGGGACCGTAATGTCGCGGCTGTTTTATGCCCGGCGGAAAATGGCCAACCTGTTGGCGGGATTTAAACGAGAGGAATTAAGTTAAATGAAATTGGAATCAGAATTGAATTTACAGTCTTATCTGGATGGAGAGCTATCGAATCGGCAGGCGCGCAAGACCGCCGCCTGGATCGCCGGAGACCAGGCAGCCCAACAGCTTTTGACCGAGTTAACCATGGCCAAGACGGCCGTCTGCAGCGGCGAATTGGAGATCAAACTTCCCGAGACCCGCGAGTTTTATTGGAGCAAAATCGAACGCGAAATCCTGCGCCCCCAACCAATTCAGCCCAAGCAGCGGCTTGGATTTCTCACTGCCTGGCGACGGTTTCTGGTCCCCCTGGCGGGCGCAGCCATGGTCACGTTTCTGACTATTTATACCTTCAAGATTTACGATGGGGCAGAAGATCCCCAGCGTCATCTGGCTGTGGTGGAGAACCTCTCCGAGCATACGGGAGCCTACTCGTTTCGGTCTCAATCCGAAAAAATGTTCGTCGTCTGGGTCTATAACCGCAGCGAGGAGGCCATCCCGGAGGCCGAGCCGGCAGATGACATGATCGAGCAATGATTTTTCTCGTCAACGCGGTCGCGAAATTCTTCTCCCGGCTTTTTCTCATCGTGGTGCTGGTGGCTTTGACACCGGTCGAACTTCAAGCCGCCCAATTGAAGGTGGAACTCAAACTCATTTGGGGGACTAATCACCAAACCTCTGCCAATCCCAAGCGCAAGCCGGTGGACGAGGCCACGGCCGCTAAATTACGGAAGGTCTTCAAGTGGACAAACTATTTCGAAATCAAACGGCTCACGGGCACGGTCCCCTCACGCGGAACGAACCGGTTCGACATGAGCAAGGACTGCATCATTGAAATCAAGGAACTGGAAGGCCCCCAGGTCGAGGTCAAGCTGATCGGCGAAGGCAGACCTGTCGTCAAGACCACCCATCACCTCAGCAAGGGAGAAACCATCAATTTAGCTAGTGAATGCAAAGACGGAAATGCCTGGTTCGTTCTAATCACTGACTTGGACGAAAAATAAGCGAGGCGTTTCCACAAGGGGACGCTTTGCCTATCTGATTGTCCCCTCATGTCTGATCTCGCTCCAGTAGCCAATGCCGATGAGCGGCTTGGCGAAAGCCGTCGCGTCCGTTTCTTTCTCAGTCCCCAAAGCCTGGAAAACGAACCAAACAGGTTTTTTTCCGAGAGGATCGCCTTTCTCGTCGGGGAATTTTCGCAGCCCAATCCTCAGGCCGCCTTCCCCTCGATTATCGATCCAATTATGATAATGGAACAGCTCAATTGAATCCAACCCTTTGAGCTTGTTCCACGCATACGCCATGCCGGCAGCCTGGTCCAGCAATGATTTCTCGCTGTAATCAGGCGAGTTCAAGCCCTGTTCGGTGAGGTGAACGGTGCGTCGATGCTCCCCGAGATAAAACGTGCGCGGCTGCCGGACCCAGGCATCGAGCACTTCAATGTTCTTGAACGTGATTTTTGGCGTATCAAAGGTAAAATCCGGTGTTTGATCCTCCCAGACCCGCGGGTTGCGCAAATTTTCAGGATAGGGATGATAGGCTATCGCCCAGTCGAAGTCTCCTTCGGCCTTTGAGAAATCAAGCAGCAGTCCGAGCAAATCTTTGGAAGGATAGAAACGCCGGCTTGATGTTTTGGCCCAGTGATGTGTTAGGGAGATGAACACTTTGGCGCGCGAGTTGTATTGGCGGGCGATAAGATGCGCCGCGCGCATGGACTTGTGGTAGAGATCCAGATAGAGCAGCGCGGATTTTTCCCCGGCATTGGTCCACTCCCAGCCTGCATCCACTTCGTTGTGCATAATCCAGTGGTGAATCCGGCCATACTGATTATCCGGCCGGCTATAGCGTTGGGCGAGGAAATCCAAAGCGGCAGCGTAGGCTTCCAAACCTGCCTCGCTCGAGACGTTGGGCATCACGTAAATGCCAGAGGGGTCCGCATCCGGATGAGCCACCAATCGCCCCCAAGCCTGATCCTGAGATGCTTGCGCCTGACCGATGAGAATGATGGCGGAAACGACCAGTTTACGCTTCGCCGCTTCGAGAAGCGTCTGATCGAGTTGCGCGACGGCGTGGTCGTCGGTATGCCAGGTTCTCCCGGCGTAGACGAAAGAGCCGCGGCCTTCGCCGGCGGCGCTCCGCATGAAACCGTTAAGTTGAATATTCACGGTCACGGCCGAGATATCGAGATCCTCCAAATCCGCAAGGGGCCGGCCCGGCCCCAGCGCGCCCAACCCCTTTTTATTGCGTGGTTTCTCCTCAGGCAGATTCCATTTTGATTGGATGTGATCGGCGTAATGGGCAGGGGAGAGGAAATCAAAGCCATTGGCGCGTTTGCGCACCACTAACCATCTGGAAAGCAGCCGGTCGTATTCTTGGCCGTTTCTCATAAGGCGACGATCAAGCGCCGCAGAGAATTTGCCCGAGGAATCCGCATGGAGAGGTTGGGCGAAAGGGAATTTCTTTAGCTCCGTTAAATTCTCAGACAGAGGCGCTTCGGACAAAAGGGTTTCTCCTCGTTCCTGGAATAGGTTGCCTTCAATGAGGATCCGCTTCTCCTCCACCTCCACTTGGGTAATGCGACAAGGGTAGGAGCGCCGCAGGTACTCGCGGAGATGAGATTCCAACTGTGTCTCCTGGCCGCGCTTAGCATCAAGACCGGCCTGCAATTCTTGTTCGTGCGCCGTCGGCGGGCGAAGTTGAAGGGCGCGCAACTGGAGAGTCACGCCGGGCCTAGAGCCGAAGTCGAGCCGCAAGGCATTCACTCGCCAGCCCAGTCTCCTGAGGACCGGCTGCAAATCAATGGCATGTGCGGACCATCCCTCGCTGATGGTCAAGCCTTCGACCTTGAGGCTATGATCTTCATCACCCGGCGGCAGCGCGAAAACCTGCAAATGGTCGGTGCCGGTCGTGCTAAAGTATTCGAAGCTCAGCACATGCTGGCGTTGCGCATCCGCGTCTGGCGGAAGCGGCAAAGTCATCATGTATGGATCGCCCCCCGTCGTTCGGATTTCGAACACTCCAGCGCTGAGACTTTTCAGCTCGAGGTCATGCGTTTTTTTTTCAGAAAGTTGCAGAAAAATCCCCGCATCGCTGGCGGCCTTTAAAGCTGGACCGCCACACGCAGCGACGAGCATCAGGCAAAAACCCAGCCGCCGTGGCGGCTGCCGGAAAAGGGAGACGCAAACCTGCTGCCTCATAAAACGGCCTGCTCTCTTGCTAAGCTGAGTGAGTCGCTGAGCCAGTGAAATCATGGTGGTGTCTGCGCATCTTGTGCCGCACGGGCTTGCTCAACCGCCAACGGCCTAAACCAATGGACGTTTTCTTTCTGGAATCAATCGTAATTCGTCAGACCTCGATCACAAGGGCAAAACTATCGGATTGATCCACAATTTTGGGTCCTTGATGATTTTCCGCATACGCGTCTTGGAAAACCAAAATCGCTTTGTCCGAGAACGCGGAAAAGGCAGGGAGCGTCGCCCCTCGGCCATTCGACAGATTGATGTTGCTGTTGCCTCCTAGCACTGTTGGAGATGAGGCAATCCAAGCAAGGTTTCAGATCAGCTCGCCCATCTGTCCGAGCCGATACTCCTCGAACGCTTGTCGAATTTCGTCACGGGTGTTCATGACAAACGGCCCTTGCCCCACAATGGGTTCTGCGATGGGCTCGGCATCCATGACCAGCAGCTTGGCGTCCTGGTTCGCTTGCACGCTAACACTTTCTCCCGTGCGAGCGAAGATGGCCAGATCGCCCCCGCCTGCGTTGCCCTCGCCATTGACAGTCACTTCACCTCTCAAGACCAGGATCGCAGTGGTGTGGCCGCTGGGGAGCGGTAATTCCGCTGACGTTCCGGCACGGAGGCTTCCATCCCACAAATTTATGGGCGTGAAGGTTTTCGCCGGACCGTGCTGCCCGCCATATTCACCGGCGATGACACGGAGGTTTCCGGCATCTTGGGGCAGCGCGACGATGGGAATGTCCGTAGTGAGCAATGTCTGGTAGCGAGGTTGAGCGCTTTTGTCCTGGGCGCGCAGGTTGACCCAAAGCTGAACCATTTCAAACAGGCCGCCTTTGTGGGTGAAATCCGGCGAGTGAAATTCCTCATGGACGATGCCCTTGCCAGCGGTCATCCATTGCACGTCACCAGCGCCGATTTTCCCGCCGCCGCCGCTGGAATCCCGATGTTCCAATTCGCCTTGATAAGCGATCGTCACGGTCTCGAATCCTTTGTGAGGATGTCCTCCCACACCGCGGCGCTCGTTGCCGGGTTGAAACTGGTAGGGCGCTGCGTAATCGAGGAGCAGGAAAGGACTCAATTCACGACCCAGACCGTTGTAATCAAACACCGAGCGCACGGGGAAGCCGTTGCCGACCCAGTGCATCCCAGTGCTCTGATGGATACGAAGTAGTTTTTTCATGGCAATTTTCTGTTGCGGAGTCGGAGTAGATTCTGGGCGAAGGCCGGGGGAACGAGTCGGACGCCGGCCGCAAAGGGGCCACTTACTAACGTTTGAGGGCCGGTGATTTCGCAGGCGGAACGTTGGTTTTCGATCCGGATGTCTTTGGCTTTGGTCGGGAAGGGGCTTTCGCCGGTTCAAAGCTCCATGGGAATCCCGCAGACTCGACCCAGCGCGCTAATGTCGCCAGTTCAATCCCCGTCAGTCCGAAATCCGATTTCCGCACGATGGTGACCTCTTTGGGAGCAGACAAAGTGCCTTCGGTAATGGTATTAGCCAGGTGCGGGGCAATCGCCTTCAGCCACTTTTGAGTGGGCGCGTTCGTAGGAGGAAACTTGCGATTGTTCACCATGTCCCAGAGTTGTTGGAATTGTTCGGCATGGACAAGGCGCTCGGGCGTGAATTCCCAGTCATAATAAACCAGCTTGGGCTTATCCTTTAACTGGCTGAAAAGCTCAGGCGGTGGAGGATTGGTCGAGCGGGGCATGGGGAACAGGCCCCCTAACAAATAATCTGCGCCGTCCTCCCGGATGGCGCGCAAATGCGGGAGGAGGACCGGCCAGCCTTGCCAGAGCAATTCGTTGCGGTTGCTGATCAGCGTAAATCCGCCGATGGATTGCGAAAGCAACTCCGTGGTGAACTCCGGTAGTTTGGGCCCAATCTGGTAAAGTGCATTTGATGGATTGGCCACCGGAATTGTCAGAAAGGTATCAGCAAGGACGGTCGCTGGCCCCCAGGCACAGAATTGATTTGGCAGCGGCTTCAAACCCAAGGTGGGAAAGCCTTTCACCTGGCTGAGTAAAGGGGCGATGCCTCGAGCAACCGTAAAGCTGACTATAGGATCTTTTATAATGTTAGTAGGAAATCTCCACGGTTCAAGCGTCAGAGGGAGCGGGTCGGAATAGGACAGCGTGACTTCCGTCCGCAAATAATCCCCTTTCCCAGTGAGAGTCAAATGGACTGGGGGGAGCTTGTAGGGAGCCAATCCGGGCAACCAGTTATTGAGGCGTGGAAAGTCGGCGTCAAACTCCAAAGGAACATTGGGTTGCAAAACGAGGGGTCGCCCACTTTTGTTGACCTGCTCCAGCAGCCCGGGCAATAATGTCAGCCGTTCCTGGCCGACACCGACTAACACCCATTGCCCGGCCCGCACAAATTGAATCAACATTGGCGATTCAGCCCTTTTGACTTCCCACCCCTGGGCCGCGCCGAGGCTGAGGGGGCTTGGCTTGCCGAGCTTCCACGCAGTTAGAATATTCCCCAGGTTGGCGCGCCAGAGGTTGGCCCGCTCCTCGCTCAATTCGATAGCCAGGACTGACTCGCTCCGGTGCAGCGGTCCCCGAACTTCTGCATAGGATTCCGCCGAAGCCAGATCCTCGAGCAGGGGCCGGACCAACGCGGGTGAGGTGGAGGCGCCGGCGCCTAAAAACTTCCTCCAAAGCTCATCGGGTTTTCGGGAAAGTTTTTGCAGAATCTCCTCGCTGAGTTCGTGGGTGGCAGGCAGGGCCAAAATGGCTGGGATTTTAGCATCGTTGGTATTATGGGCGAGGTGAGCGGCGCCCAAAAAATGATGCCGATAAAGGATGGTAGCGGCGGTGCCAGGTGTGCTGCTGGAATTTTCCAGACAGCCCGCCCCAAGGCCCACCAACATTAACCCCAGAATCAGTCTAACCTTTTTCATCGTTGCCGCCATTCAATGGCATAATCAGCGGTTGTTGGCAAATCAAACTCACTTCAAAGCGCTTTTTCGCGGTAGGGCTTTCCGGCTCGATAGCTCTCCATCAATTTCTGATTGGTCAAGGCGAGGTCTTTTTGGCCTGTGGCCAGGGCCAGTTCGGCTGCTCGTTGAGCCGTGGTGACCGCCTCAGAAAATTGGCCCGCTTCGGCATAGGCGGCGGCCAGTGTCCCAAGCAGGAAAGGCTGCTTACGCCCGGTAAGTTCGCACGCCAGTTCCGCGCATCGGACTGCCTCCGGACCGTTGCGCAGGGTCGCGTCCTCATGCGTGGCCAAAATCCACGCGCGATTATTCAAGGCCAACACCAACTGTGGCTTTACTCGCAATGCCTCCTCGTACTGGGCCAGGGCTTCACGACTCCTTCCTTGCGCGCTCAAAGCCAGAGCAAGCCCAGTGTGGGCCTCGGCGAAATCTGGCCGGAGTTTGAGCGCCTCTGAATACTTTGCTACCGCCTCATCGAACTTCCCTTGTCCGGTGAGGATGTCGCCCATTTTGGCGTCAACCCAATAGGCCCGAGGGTCCCTTTGCAGTCCGGCGGCGAACTGCGCCCGAGCTTCCTCTGGCCGGCCTTTGTCTAACAGGCCATATCCCAGATTGAAATGAATGGTGGCACTGCCGGACGTCACGGACAGCGCGTGCTCAAAAAGAGAGACACTGTTCTTCCAGAACGGCACTTGGAAAAGGGTCAAAACGAGGCAACCTGAAACGCCTGCCAGGGCGAGAGTAGTGAAGGCGAACTTTTTTTGGGGCCACCGGGATGAAAGATCCACGATTCCCCAGGCCATCATGACGAACAGACCTATGAGTGGAATATAGGTGTAGCGATCCGCCATGGACTGGGCCCCCGCCTGAATCAGGCCGATGACCGGGACGAGGGTGCCCAAATACCAAAACCAGCCCACGGCCAAATAGCGGTGGTTCCTGCGGCCCCAAATCGCCAACCAGGTTGCTCCGATGAGCAACAGCAAGGCCCCGAGCACTTGCCAGGCCGGCCAGGTGCGCACATAGGGGTAGAACACGGACAGCGACTCGGGCCAAATCATTTTTCCCGCATACCGAGCATAGGAGATTATAGCGTTGGTAAACCGCTGATCCATAGGCACAGCCGCTACCGCCACCACCGCCTCTCCCTTTTTCTGGGCCCAATATGTGGCGGCGCATGAGATTCCTGCTAGCGCCAGAAAGGGCACTTTTTCCAGGAGCAGGCGGCCCACCGCAACCGTTGGCAATCCCGGCATTCCGGAAGGAGGTTTTGGCTCAGAAGGTTGAACCGCCTTGCCGCTGCCACGAGAGCCGAAGCTCAAACGGCCGCTCGAATCTCGGGCGGTAAAGCGAATCCGCCCCAGGGGCCAGAAATCCAACAGAAACAGAACGCAAGGAAGAGTGACTAACATCGGCTTGGACATGAGACCGAGCGCCAAAAGCAACAACGCGAACAAATAGCGCCCGAGGACGGGCCGCTCCACGTAGCAAACGTAAGCCCACATGGTCAAAATCCAGAAAAAGGCGCTCAGGACGTCCTTGCGCTCGGATACCCAGGCTACGGATTCCACATGTAATGGGTGCAGGGCAAAAAGCGCGGCGACAAAGGCGCTGGGCCAGCGAGCGCCCGTCATTTTTTTGAAAACCACGAAGAGCAACAGAGAATTAAGAATATGGAAGACCACGTTGACCAAGTGGTGCTTCCCCGCATCAAGGCCGAACCACTGACAGTCCAACATGTGTGAGAGCCAGGTCAATGGATGCCAGTTGCTTTCCGAGGTCGTTCGGAATGCCCAAGCCAGGTTCGCTTTGGTCAATCCCGCCTGAACGCGCAGATTCTCGGTGACGTAGTTCGGATCGTCGTAAGTGATAAACTCGTGGTATCGAACCTGCCAAAACACCGCCGCAATCATTCCAAAAAGCGCCAGGCAAATGATCAGATCCCAGCGCGTCCAGACCGGACCCGACATCACTGCTGGTTTCATCATTAACAAACCTTAGGGCTGCTTGCCTTCATGATAGGGCTTCCCGCTTCGATACAGTTCAAGCAATTTCTGGTTGTTGGCAGCGATCTCCTTCTGGCCTGCAGCGGCCGCGACTTCCGTGGCTTTTTGGGCCGTGTTGGCTGCCTCTGGAAGTTGGCCCGCTTCCGCGTAGGCGGCCGCTAGCGTGCCGATCAAAAAGGCCTGTTTGTAACCGGTCAGTTCGCAAGCCCGCTGGGCGCGCTTCACCGCTTCAGCTCCGTTGCGGACATTTGCATTCCCATCAGTCGCAAGCATCCAGGCGAGGTTGTTCAGCGCGAGCACGGACTCCGGCTTCAGTCTAAGGCCCTCCTGATAATGCGCGACCGCCTCGGCAGATCTTTTTTCCGCAGCCAGCGCCCCGGCGAGCTGAAAATGGAATTGTGCTTCCGCAGGCTTCAGCCGCAAAGCCTCGTTTAAATGTGTGATGGCTTCGCGGTTTTTTCCTTCTTGTGCCAGACCCATCGCCAGATTGCTGTGTGCTTCCGCGTTATCTGGCTGTAACCGCAAAGACTCCACGTAATGCGCGGCCGCTTCGCTATGTTTGCCCTGCTGAGTCAAGGCATTGCCGATGTTAAAATGTGCCGGGGCGAAGCTGGGCTTGAGCCGCAGGACGGCATTATAGTTGGTGATGGCTTCTTCAAATTTCCCCAAGCCGACCAAGGCGTTCCCCAAATTAAGGTAAGCGTCCGCGTATTCGGCCCGGGCGCGCAGAGCTGCGGAATAATCAGGGATGGCTTCAGCGAATCTGCCGAGCTTGGCCAGGCAAAGGCCCGCGTTATGATGGAGTTCTGGATTTTTTGGGCTGAATTGCAGCCCCTTTTGATACTTGGCAAGCGCCTCGTCGATCTTCCCTTGGCCGAGAAGAATGTTTCCGAAGTTACCATACGACAACGCGTCCTCTGGATCGATTTCCAACGCTGCCGAGAAATGGGCAAAGGCCTCATTCGTTTTGCCTTCGGCTAGCAGCGCGTCTCCGAGACTGTTGTGCGCCACTGTGCTGGCGGTCGTCACGGCCAGGGCGTGCTCGAAGAGGCTCACACTGTCCTTCCAGACCAAGACCGCCGAGCGACTCACTGCCAGGCATCCAAGAAGCGCCGCACCGTTGCACACCAGTAATCCCATCGGCTTTACTCTCCACCAAGCCGCCAACTCCGCCGCCCCCCAGCCCACCATAATGAGCAATCCGATCAGGGGCACATACATGTAGCGATCGGCCATGGACTGACTGCCGACCTGGACCAATCCGATCACAGGGACCAGCATGCCCAAATACCAAAACCAGCCGACCGTCAGATACGGAGATTTCCAACGGCGCCCCAACGCCAAAGCTGTTATGGCAGCCAAGAGCAAACAAGCGCCAACAATTTGCCAGAGCGGCCACTGTCCCGGATGGGAATAATACACAGCAAGATTCTCGGGCCAGAAGCTCTTGACTAGATAGCGCCCATAGGAAACCGCCGCATTGGTTAGCCGCTTGGCAACCGGAAGACTGGCCATCGTCACCCTGGCTCCATGCTGTGCGGCATAAGTGATGATGCAGGACAGGGCCGTTAGGAGGAAAAAGGGAATTTTTTCCACAATTAAACGCACGAAAGGTTGGGGGAAATTGGGGCCATTTCTGGTCTGCGCACGAATGCCCGGCGGGGAAGATGTGAACTGAAGACGCCGTAGTGGCCAGAAATCCAGCAGCAGCAGAACGAAAGGCAATGTGACCAGCATTGGTTTGGCCATCAGGCCCATGGCAAAGAACAAAATTGCAAGGAGGTACCGCTGAAGCTGGGGCCGCTCCACATAGCGGACGTAAGCCCAAAGAGTTAGCATCCAGAAAAAAGCGCTCAGGACATCTTTGCGTTCAGACACCCACGCGACGGATTCCACATGCAGCGGGTGCAGGGCAAAAATTCCTGCCACAAATGCGCTCGGCCAGCGAGCTCCCGTCATTCGTTTAAAAACGGTGAATAGGAGCGACGTGTTGAGAGCGTGGAAGAACACATTGACGAGGTGAAAAGCCCCAGGGTTCAAACCGAACAACTGGTAATCCAACATGTAGGAGAGCCAGGTCAGAGGATGCCAGTTTTCGAAAAAGAGGGTCCGGAAAGCCCATCTTACGTTCTCCGCCGTCAGCCCGGCTTGCACTCGTAGATTCTCCGCAACGTACTCGGCATCATCGTAGTTGACGAAACCGAACCGATGGACCGGCCAATAGCTCGCCACTATCAGCGCCAGAAGGCCCAGATAGATAAAAAGATCATAACGCTGTTCAGCGGAGCGCTCCAATTGTTGACTGGTCCTTCCGTCCCCGACGCCAGAACCGTCGGCCTCCCGGGAGCGGGTGGCGGGGCCCGTCCCGTTCTCGCGCTCCTTAGGCGGGCTGCTGCGGGACTCAGGACCGACAGACTTAATTTTTGGCTTTGGCATCTCTAAACGTGGTGGCAGCTTTCATCTGAACGCGGTTCCGAGCCATAGTCCTACCTGGGTGTCAGGCGTCTAAACTCTCAATCCATCAGTCCGAATACCTGGTGGCAAGCCCGAACCTTGAAAAATCGAGAGTTTCAGCGGGATTATGAGCTAGATCGCTTCCATCCAGCCACCTGGATTGCCGGGCAGCAAATGCAGAACTTCCTCCATTATCCAAGCCAGAAAGTGGATTTCCGAGAGGGCGGTTTGTTGCGCCGCGGACAAACCATTGAAGCTGGTCAGCGACCGGACATCCATTTCCTTTTGAGCGATATCTTGGGTCGCCGCGCGCAAAAGCCGGTGGTCATTCAAAGCACTGAGAAAGATGGGGGCATCTTCGAGTTTAAGTTTAAGCTGGCAATGACCGTCCCTCGGAACTCGAAGATAGCGGCGCCATTGTGTTAGATGCTGAACGTTGGCGCTTTTGTATTGTTGCAGCGTCTGGCGCCATTCGCGCGTCTCTTCAACGGACATTTTGGCGCTCTCACAACCTCGGGTCGAGTACCAGGCCGCCCCCGCCTGGGGAGGAAGGTCTCCTGGCTGGATTTGGTAATTCGCGATAATCTGCTTGAGAATGTCCTGCAGGAGACGGCTCTCCAAAGGATTCAGGGTCAGATTCAGGGTCTGTTCGACGAGCGCTGCCTTCATGAATTTAAGTTTGCTCGACGGTTACGGTGAGGCCGTGCGCCTGGATTTGTTGGTGATAAAGCTCCGCCCTTTCACGACTTTCGGTGGCTACGAGGCTCTTGCCGAGGTGATGCACCTCCAACATGTGTTTGGCGGCTTTCTCTTTGGTAAAACCGAGCACTTTCATGAAAACAAAGACCACGTAGCTCATCAGATTTACCGGGTCGTTCCAAACGATCACGCTCCAGTTTTTTTCAAAGGCCTCCTTGATTTTCTCCTGGGTGGTTTCCGCAGGAACTGGCAATGTTTCTGTGGCCATAGGCAAGTTTCTGAATTGACCGCGCATCCCTGGTATGGGACCTGAGGCCCAATGTAACGCGAGGGTGGCGATGGGACAAGCTACTTATGAGCCGCCGTCTTGAACTTGCGTTCCGAAGAAAGCGGCGCCATCTATCACGAAACCGCACGCTCAAGGAATCCAAACCAACTCAGGGTTATTCGTCAGGCCTCGATTCGTCTTAAAGTCCCAAAACTCGACCGCTTTAAAACGCGACGCGTGCCCGTCCAGAAAGACGAATTGAGCGCCCAGGTTATGGACGTTGACCGCGACATTGTTCTGCTGCGCCACGGCGGCGCGCTTTCCATTGTCGAAGAGCCAGACAGTGACGGTTGGATGAGGGAGAGTTGAAATCCGCACTGGGGCGTTATCGTCTCCGGTCTTGTTCACATGCTCGTTCAAGCAATAGAAAAAAAAGTTTAACCCGTTGCTCCGGTTGGTGCTCGACGGGCAGACCCAAACCGAGTTTCCAGGCAACTCTCCGGCGTTAGTTGGCCAGGATAATTCATGGTAGGCGGGTATGCCGATAGTGCGGGGCAAATCGATGTACCACCCGGATTTGGTGGATGTTCCGTTGGGAGTCCCGTCTGCTGGCAGAAAGTCATCATTATCCGCCGCATACAGCATGGTGGCCAGTCCCCATTGTTTCAGGTGGCTCAGGCAGGTGGTGGCATGCCCCTGGGCCTTAGCCCGGCTCAAGGCCGGCAAAAGCAGCGACGCCAAGATGGCAATGATGGCAATCACGACCAGCAGTTCAATGAGCGTGAAAGCGCAGTTCTTCCGCGATCGTTGTCTGAACCCCGTGACCATTCTCAGCGGAGTATCGCTGCCGGGTGAGGGGCTGGCAACCTGTTTTTTAAATCGTGCGCATTTGAGGGTTGTCTGTCGGCGGAAAAAGTCGCGCAGACTTTTCAGTCTAGTCTATGGACTGGAAAGTCTGCGCTACTTCCCTGTCAGGTCGAGCAATCTCAGCATGCGCATTTTAAATCGCTTGCATCCTGGACAGGCCTTGTGGCACTGTTTTCGTGTGTCCGGGTGGAAAATTCATCGCCTGTATGCATTTGGTCGGCTGGATAGCTCAGTCGGTAGAGCAGAGGACTGAAAATCCTTGTGTCGGCGGTTCAATTCCGTCTCCAGCCACCATTTTAAAGTGTTCAGACAGATCATGCCACGTTCCGCCCAAATCCTCGCCTAAGGAATCAAAAATGCGATTTTGCTCAATAAAATTGAGGAATTCATTTCTAGTGCCAAAATAGAGAAGATATAGAACACCAAAATTGCGATCACCGTATGGGGCTTGAGCGTTTTGACTCGAATTATTTTTTGGGCGAGGAACAGGGTTCCGACATGCCACTTGACGCGCGCGAATTGCCCGCTTACACCATGGGCGAAGCGGCGCACTACTTGCGCATCCCTTTCGCTAATTTGCGTTCCTGGGCGCGTGGGCGCTATTATCCCGTAGGAAAAGGGAGCTGCTTCTTTGAGCCTTTGCTCGAACTTCCCAATCCTGAGATGCCGTCTCTCTCCTTTTTGAACCTGGTGGAAGCTCACGTCCTGGACGCTATCCGCCGAGACCAGCAAATTCCCCTCCTAAAAGTCCGAGTGGCTTTGGACTATGTGAAGAACCATTTTGCATCAAAGCACCCCCTCGCTGACCAGAAGTTTGAAACTGACGGGGTTGACCTATTTGTTTCCCGGTTTGAACAACTCATATCCGTTTCTCAGGCTGGGAAGTTGGCCATGAGGGACATGCTGGCCGCGCATTTAAGGCGTGTGGATCACGACCGCTCGGGTTTAGCGCTGCGGCTGTTTCCATTCACGAGGAAACGGCAACCGGATGAGGGAAAAATCATTGTCATTGATCCTTATATATCCTTTGGGCGCCCATCGATCACGGGCACGGGGATTGCGACCAGTATCATCGCTGAACGTTACAAGGCCGGGGAGTCCATTGAGCAATTAGGGGATGATTATGGCTGTGAGCGTGACATTATCGAAGAAGCCGTCAGGTGCGAGCTCCCGCTTGCGGCATGATTCCCTGATCCTCTTTATTGACCGCTCGCTTGGTCGCAAGATTGTCCCTGGTTGTCTCCGTCAAGCTGGCGCAGAGGTGCGAACCCACGACGACTTTTTCCCTCAAGATGCTGTGAAGGAGACGCCTCCTTTTATTGGGCTGATCAGCAGGGACAGCGTGGTGACCCTTTCCAACTTGAAAGTCAGTTGAGTTCCATTTGCTGGATAGATGGTGGCGAGATTGCCAGGGTCACCCTTCGGCCTGCCCACAAGTAATTCCAGTATGACCATCCGCGTTCCGCCCTTTGGCGCTGGACGCCCCGCCGTAGCATTTCAAGCTGCTGGCCCTATGCTGCTTGCCGTTCGAATCACGAACGCTTCACGGAATCTTCGCTCGTCTCCTGACTCCATCAAAAACTGTCGCGTCGGCATAACCCAGATGGCCGTGAATCTTGCAGCGCAAGAAAACTCCGCTCGTGTCACTCTCTGGTAGGCCGGGAGTGACTATCTCATAGCTGCTGTTTGCCGGGGTGACAGACGCCCAACTCGCTGCTGGCGGTCGTGAGTGGTCGCCGGGACAAACCAAAATCTTGGTTGCGTTTAACTCATTGGACATCAAGGCGAGGTCTGAGGGCAAACGCCCTTGGTGATCCTGCGCCCAAAGCCGAGCGGCGCAGCCGATGGACGCCATGTAATTGCCGCACTGCACTTCTTCTGCCTTTCGCTTGGCTGACGGCGCGGCCAGGGCGATGCCGACGATGACTGCTGCGAACGTAACTGCAAGGACGAGAATCCGTTGCCTGTTCATAGGGTGGCGAAAGGTCTAACGACTCGATCCGATGCAACCAACACCGCGAGGGACATTGCCTTTAGGCCTCAACATCCCGATTAGCTCCACACTTCCAGCAGGAGCCGAACTGTCCCTCCAATTGCTCTCTGCACGAAGGACAAATCCATGAACTCTGCAGGGGTGGGGGCTTGGTAACAGCATCACGCATTTCGCAAGCTCTCGCAAACTCGGCGTCTTCGACAACCCAAATTTCCGGGCAAAAAACCGCTCCGGGATAAGGTAGCGCCTCATTCCGAACTTCGTAGGCGATGCGGGCGTCGTCCAGCGCGCTCCTGACTAATCCAATGCCTCTGATGTCGCCTGAGGGGTAGAGCAGTTTCATAGCGCGTGTCGTCTGACTTAAGCAGTGTAACCGTCATACTCCGGGAGTCAAGGCGCCAAGTCTTCCAGGATCGTCCAATCGTCCATTTGGAACGGGTGGCGCACTTTTCAGGACTTCCAAGCGCATCTCAACGCCGAAGGAGAAGAAACCGTGCGCGACTCCTCAAGGAGGCCCTATGTTTTTATGCGATAAAACTTTGCCGCATTCTCACCCAGGATCTTGCGGCGGGCTGTTTCAGAGAAGGGCCTCAGATAATCGAGCACAAGTTCGAGAACTTGCGCATAGCTTCCCGAAAGCAAACAGACCGGCCAGTCCGAACCGAAAAGGAGGCGATCCTCTCCGAAAGCGGCAAATACTGTGTCGAGGTATGGTCGGAAATCTGTCTTCTGCCACGCGCCGAGTTTTGCTTCCGTGACCATGCCGGACACTTTGCAGGACAGATTCGGCGCTTTGGCCAATTCGCAAATCTGCTCCCGCCACGGCGAGAGTGCGCCAGCTTTGATCGCGGGCTTGCCAATATGATCGAGGACGAATCGCTGGCCGGGAAATCGCTTCACCAACTCAATCGCGGCCGGAAGCTGCTTCGGAAAAACCAGAATGTCGTACGCCAAATTGAACTCTTTGAGCCGCGCGATCCCGCGCAAAAAGCCGGGCTGCAACATGAATCCAACATCCGGCTCGTCCTGAACGACATGTCTTACTCCCACGAATTTCGGGTGGCGCGAAAATTCCGCTAACTGCTCGCCGACTTGTTCAGAGCGCAAGTCAAGCCAGCCGACCACGCCTTTGATCGCCGGCTCCTCGTCCGCGAGTTGCAAAAGCCAGCGCGACTCCTCCAAACTCTGCCGAGCTTGCACGGCGATCGAGCCATCCATGCCAGCCTGGCTTCCTTCCGCACGCCAATCTGCGGGGAGCCAATCCCGGTGCAGGGGCGAGCGCTTTGGAATCCACGGATACTCCCTCTCATCATACCGCCAGAAGTGTTGATGGGCATCGAAGTTCATTTCTTCCGCCGTCCCCTCACCTCGGTGGAAGGGCCTGTCATTTCTTGTAACTGGTTCGGTCCTTCAGCCATTGGAAGTCTGTCGCCGGCGAAGCGTCGAAGGCGCCTCCCGCGCCGCCGGGCCGGGCGGGTTTGATGGTGCCGCCAACCACCCAGCGATGGGTCTCGGTATGACCGTCGGCAAACGAGAAATTAGCGGCGTTGTTGTGATAGGAGGCGGGGAGGTTCCCCCACTTATAATCGTCCAGCCGGTTGACGAAAAAGCCGTCGTTGATCGTGTCGGGATGCTCATCCAAAAAAACAAAAATGCTGGCGGGATCATTGAAATCCGCCGAAGTAAAAAACTGGAGATAGGAGGGATTGAACACATTGGTCAGGATGCCCGGATCGCCCACCATGGCGTTCATGGAGACGCTGCGAATGCGCGGGCCATTGGCGGCGGAGACTTTGTCCGAGGGACATTTATAAACGGACGCGGACTTGCTGACATAAGGTCCCAGCTTTGATTCGGTGAGATAAATCTCGTTGGTGTTGTCGTCGCTGTTTCCCCAGTCCTCCACATTATTGGCCCACGTTTGCCGCCGGGAGGTCGTTTCCGGCTTGCCGTGGTTATTCACCAGCCGATCCTCGTTCTCGTCCGCATAGAGGAACCACCCGATAGATAATTGCCTGATGTTATTCATACAAGCCGTTCCTTGCGCCTTTATCTTGGCCTGGCTGAGGGCAGGAAGCAGTAGTCCCGCCAGAATCGCGATAATGGCGATGACTACCAGCAGTTCGATCAAGGTGAAAGCGCGAGCGGTTTCGCCGCCTGTTTGGTGTCCACGGTTTAGCGGGATCGGCTGACACCCTAAAAGGTGGACCCTCAGCGATGCCAACCGGCGGACACCAGAATCGCTGGCAAAACGCTTAGAACAGTTAACGCTGCCATTGAGCATAGGGAGTTCTCTGATCATTAAATCTGCACCATCGCTTTGATCACGCCCGTTTCTGGTTTCAACCAATTCGGGAACTGACCCATCATGTCTTCGAAATCGGCGCGATGAGTGATCCAGGGGCGCGTGTCGATCTTGCCCTCCTCGATTAATTGAATGATGCGGGAGAAGTCCGGCCCCAGAGCATTGCGGCTGGCCAAAAGCGTTAGTTCGCGGCGATGCAGCAGGGGATGGGGAAAACTGATTTCCAGGGTGGTAATTCCAACAAAGACCAATCGCCCTGCGAAAGCGCAATAATTCAGGGCATTGGCCATGCTCTTGTTGCTGCCCGTGGCGTCGATGACCACCGAGGGCAGCGAGCCATTGGTCAAATTCTTTAACTCTTCGATTTCCGTGCCGTCGCCTTTCGCCAGGATAGTGTGGGGGATGTCCATGCTGGTCTTGCAGAACTCGAGTCGCGACTCACTTAGATCCATCACGATGGTTTTTGCGCCGGAGATTTTTGCGAATTCAATGACGGACAGGCCAATGGGGCCTGCTCCGATGACAAGCACGCTTTCCCCCGGCTTTGGATTGGCCCGGTCAATGGCGTGGCAGCCGATGGCTAGCGTCTCCACCAGGGCCAGTTGCTCAAAGGCGAGCTTGCGGGAGATATGCAACTTGCGCGCGGGCAGAATAAATCGCTCGCGCATGCCTCCGTCGGTCATGACCCCGAGCACCTTCAGATTTTCGCAACAGTTGGTATGGCCTCGAAGGCAAGCCGAGCACATTTGACAATTGATATAGGGCTCGACGGCGCAGCGATCGCCTGGTTTCACATTTGTCACAGCTTCCCCAACTTGCAGGACTTCGACGCCGAGCTCGTGTCCGGGAATGCGCGGGTAACTATAAAAAGGCATCCGGCCCAGATACCCCGAATAATCCGTGCCGCACATCCCGATGCGGTGGACGCGAACCATGGCCTCTCCCGTTTGGGGCGGGCTTGGCTCATCGATTTCCAGGCGGCGGAATTGCTGCGGTTTTTCGAGTTGGATGGCTTTCATTGAACAATATCGCTTATAAGTACTGTGCTGCGCGATGAGTTTGACCCAGGGATAGGCGCTTCGGCAACGAATTTCGGATGGCTGGGCGAGGTTTGAATCGGAGAACGTTTCCGGCGTGGGAGGAGCGTCAAATCAACGCCAATCCCAACGAAATCAAATCAGTCAGTCCCAGAGTAGCCAGGACGGAGCCAGCCTGGAATGCGCTGCCTCGGACACAACAAATTCCTTTGCAACCTCGCCGCCTCTGTCACAATTCTTCGCGTGAGTATTACGCCGCTTCAATTCGAGCAGATGCAGAAACGCCTCAAGGGCGGTTCTCGCGCGGCCTCTCCCGTTTTTCAAAACAGCCATATCGCGACAGCTCGATCCCACCAGGTCCTCCTCGGAGTGGATCCTTCCTTGCGTGGCACGGGTTACGGCATTATCCGCGTGATGAAACCTTACCCGCAAACGCTGGTCCACGGCACCATCAAGTGTCCGCCCGCCTGGGAACACTCGCGTTGCCTTCTGAAAATTGCGCAGGGCCTGCGCGAGGTCGTCAAAGAACATCGCCCGACAGCTTGCATCATCGAAGGCATTTTCTTCGCGCAGAATTTGCAGACTGCTCTCATCATGGGGGAGGCTCGCGGAGCCAGCCTGGTTTGTGCCGCCGAGGCGGGGCTGGAAATTTATGAAATCGCCACCCGCAAAGTGAAGCTGGCCATTGTAGGCTATGGGGCCGCCCAAAAGCTGGCCGTTGCCAAAATGGTCCAGCGTTTGTTGCATCTGGTCGAGACGCCGGCTCCGGACGCGGCGGATGCGCTCGCGCTGGCCCTGACTTATGCGCAGGAGCAAGGCCGTTATGCGTTGAGCAGCGCCAGAAAAATTTGAGATGATAAATTTTCTTCAAGGCAGACTGGTAGAGTCGCTTCCCACCCAGGTGACGGTGGATGTCCACGGCGTCGGTTACGAAGCCATCATACCCCTCTCTTCCTTCGACAAGCTTCCGCAACCAGGCAGCGAGGTAAAGTTGCTCACCCACCTCGCCATTCGCGAGGATGCCCACGTCCTGTATGGCTTCATGACCGCTCAGGAACGCGAGATGTTTCGCTTGCTCATCAATACCGTCAGCGGGATTGGCCCCAAGATTGCCCTTAATGTTCTGAGTGGAATGAATATCACCGCCCTGCGCGGGGCCGTAGCCAACGGAGACGTCAAAGCCCTCTCGCAAATCTCCGGTGTGGGCAAGAAAACCGCCGAGCGCATCATCGTCGAATTACGGGATAAAATCGGCGCGGCGGGGGCCTGGGAGGCGCTTAGCGCCCAGCGCGCGCTTTCTCCGGCCGACCAGAAAATCAACGATGCCGTGCTGGCTCTGCTGGCGCTCGGCTTCAAGCAGATCGAAGCCCACGACGCGGTGCGGGCGATGTCAGAGACTCTGGGCGAGAAAGCAACGATCGAAGATTTGGTGCGGGCCTGTCTAAAAAAGAAGGCGTGATGGAAGTCCAAAGCCCAAAATCCCAAGCTCCAAATCCTTCGTCCGAGCCGGGCGAGGCTGTGCCAAAGCCCCCCGGCGCCGTCATTCCTCGCCCTTTGAAATGGCATCAGCGGCTCATGGCTTCGGTTATCTACGGCTTGATTGAAGCCGTGGCTTTCACCCAGCGCTATCAGTTCGAATATCATTCCTGCGCTTTGAAAAAAGAAACGGGGCCATTTATTTTCTGCATTTGGCACAACCGTCTGGCGCTCTCCTTGGTCCTTTATCGTCATTATGTTCGCCACAAATCGCAGTCCCCGCGGCTGGCCGCGATGGTCAGCGCCAGCAAAGACGGAGGGGTTGTGGCGCGAATCCTCGAGCATTTCGGGGCGCAGCCGGTGCGGGGTTCCTCCAGCCGGCGCGGCCCGCAAGCCCTGCTCGAACTGACCACCTGGGCCGAGCGCGGCTATGATCTCGCCATCACCCCGGACGGCCCGCGCGGCCCGCGCTACCAAATACAAGCCGGCGCTATTGCTCTCGCGCAACTGACGGGGCAGCCGCTCGTCCCGATAGGCTGTCGTGTTGTGTGGAAGATCTGCCTCAAGAGCTGGGACCGCTTTCAGATTCCGCTCCCCTTTGGGCGAGTCGTGGCGAGGTTTGGCGAGCCTCTCTACATCCCCCGCGAGGCCTCTGACGAGCAAAGGGAACTCCTGCGCCAGCAATTCGAGCAACGTCTGAGCGAACTCACGATTGATTAAACAGCCCCGAATGACGCTGGCCAGCCTGATCCAACCAGGAGCGCGGAATTCAAGCGCGTTTGCGCACTCCCCCGCTCTCCAGACTCCTCATGCTCCGCGCTCGCCAGGAATCAAGCTGCGCACATCAATGGCTTCCATGTTAGCGGAACGAATTGCCTGCATCCCGAGATCGGTGTCTTCGTAGGCGCGGCAAAATTCGGGCGGCACTCCAATCCGGCGGGCGGCTTCCAGGAAAATATCCGGGGCGGGCTTCTGGTTGGTCACGTCTTCGCTGGTCACCACCGCGGCGAATAAGTCTCTGATCTTCAAATGGACAAGCACCTTTTCAATGACCAGCCGCGTGCCGCCTGAAGCCACAGCCAAAGGAATCTTGCCATAGTGCTCATGAGCGATGCTCACCACGGCCTCGATCGGCCCCACATGCGAGAGCATTTCCAGGTAGGCGTTTTCTTTTTCTTTCGCCACCGCGATTGGATCAATCGACAATCCTTGTTCCAAACGAAGCGCCTTGAGAATATCCCGTGAAGGCACCCCGCCCAAGGCGTAAAAGCGCGTCTCGGAAAAAATAATGCGGTGCCGCTGGGTCACCACCTGCCAGGCCCTCCAGTGCAATGGCATGGTGTCGGCCAGCGTGCCGTCACAATCAAAAATGATGCCTTGGATCATCATTAGCCCTGGAGAGCCGCGAGCTTTCCCTCCAGTTCATCCGCCATTAGGGGATCAATCACTGGATCGAGGTCCCCTTCCATGAAGACCGCGAGGTTATACAAGGTCAAATCAATGCGATGATCGGTAACGCGGTTTTGAGAAAAATTGTAAGTGCGGACTTTCTCGTTGCGCTCGCCGGTGCCAACCTGGGACTTTCGCTGCGCCGCGTATTTGGCATTTTCCTCTTCTACTTTTCTTTCGAGCAAGCGCGATCGCAGGACGACGAGGGCGCGCGCCTTGTTTTTTTGTTGGGACCGCTGGTCGGCGCAGCGAACGATCAATCCGCTTGGCTTGTGGATGATCTGGACCGCTGAATCCGTGGTATTGACCCCTTGCCCTCCCGGACCGGAGGCGCGGCACACTGAAATGTCGAGGTCTTCCTGTTTGATCTCAACGTCCACCTCCTCAGCTTCGGGGAGTACTGCCACCGTGGCCGTGCTGGTGTGAACGCGCCCCTGGGCCTCCGTGGCGGGCACGCGCTGGACCCGATGGACTCCGCTTTCAAATTTGAGCCGCTTGTACACATCCGTTCCTGTGACAGTGAAAACAACTTCCCGAAAACCTCCCAGATCCGAAGCGCTGGAATCCAGCGTCTCCACTTTCCAGCCCCGCACTTCGGCGTAACGGGTGTACATGCGATAAAGTTCCGCCGCGAAGAGGGCCGCTTCCGAACCGCCCGTGCCTGCGCGAATTTCGATAATTGTGTTGCGAGAGTCCGTGGGATTGGGGGGCAGGATTCCCCGTTGGACTTCCAGCGCGAGCCTTTTTTCTTTGGTTTCGAGCTGGCCCATCTCCTCCCGGGCCAGGAGGCCCAATTCTGAATCAGGGGACTCCTTCTGCAAGAGCGCGCGATTTTCCTCCAATTGGGCGAGCACCTTGACGTAGGCCTCCCCCGTGCCCAGTAGATCCTTCAACCGGGCGTATTCCCGCGATAACTCCTGAGCGCGCGCCTTGTGATCGAAGACCTTTGGATCGCTCAAAGCCGCTTCGACTTCGCTCAGCCGGCGGGTGAATCTCTCAATGTGAGGGCGCAAGTCCATGCTTCAATACAAAAACAATCCGCCCGCAAAGGAAAACTCCGGTGCGGGCGGATGAGGCAAAAGTCGTTACTTCTTTTTCTTTTTCGATTCCGCCTGGGCGGCTTGGGCGGCCTTCGTTTTGGCCATGCGCTGCTGGAACTTGTCCACGCGGCCAGCCGTATCGACAAACTTCTGCGTTCCGGTATAGAACGGATGACAGACGTTGCAGATGCCGACCAAAATTGTTGGTTTGGTGGAGCGGGTTTTGATCACGTTGCCGCATGCGCAACGAATCTCCGCGTCCTGATATTTCGGATGAATTTCAGCTTTCATAACAAGGGCTGTGCAAGTTAACAGCCGCAAGTCCTTTGGCAAGCTTTTTTACGAAATGAGCGCGAGAAGGATCACGAAAGTCCGTCCCAGCTTTTGAAATGACCTCCCTGGCGTCTGTCCAAAAATTTATTCGTGAGAACATAGATACTTCAACCCACGGTTGATTGCTAAGGGGTCTTGACCTTATTTTGAGAGGGGGAAAGCCCTCTTGACAGGTTACGGCTGAATCACTCTCATCCCCAAAACCAAGGAAGCTATCAACCCGAAATAAAGCGCGGCCATCACCCAGCGTTGGCCGGGTGTCACTTCATAATAGCGAAGCTCCTCCTCGGATTTCTTGCGGAAAAGGGAGAAAAGTCTGGGGAGAGAAAAGACGAAAATCAAAAGCAGCAAAAAACTGAAGTGCGTCACCAGGAGCACGCCGACGATCGCTGTTCCTACCAGCCAGAGCCACGGGGATAAAGCGGTGACGATGCGGCCCCCATCCAAAAATCCAATCGGCGCCAGATTGAACAAATTAAGAAAAAAGCCGCTGTAAGCCAAGGCTCGAAAAAGGGGATTGCCGGTGAGCATCGAAAAGGCGAGGCAAGCCACAGCCCCTAATGTGCCAAGCAATGGTCCTCCGATTCCAACCTGGGCTTCGATCCAGGCGTTTTTAGGAGCATCTTTTAGCGCAATCAATGCTCCCATGAATGGAATGAACACGGGAGCGCCTACTCTCAAGCCCAAATGTCTGGCGACCAGTAAATGCCCGCATTCATGGACAAAGATCAACAACACGAATCCCAGCGCAAACCACCAACCCCAGGTCATAGCATAAACCCAAATCGTGATGAACATCGTTCCGCCAGTTTTGAGCAATACCGGAAGGAACTTGAGGATGGGCAGGAACAGCAACTTCAATTTGGCGAACCATTTAAGCACCATGAGTCCGATCACCCCCAGCGGAACCAAGGCCTTTTTGATCCGTTCCCAAAGGCTGGGCTGCGGCTGCCTTAAACTTGGCGCGAGCGGAGGTGGGTAATCGTTCGGATTTGCATCCATACGCCGAGGCTTAATCGTTCTCTAGAGAAGGTCAAATGGAATTAAGGGACAAGTGCGATGTTCCATCATTTTCCACCTTTCGGGATGGTGTAATACTCGTATTTGATCCGCCAGGTGAACTCGGCGCCGGGCTTGATGTTCATCTGGATGAAAGGTTCTATCGAAAGTGGCGCCCGTATTGCCCACAAGGCGACGCGGGAAAGCGGCCGGTCACCAGTGATCCGCAGGCCCGCTCCGACGTTCCGGTTCTCGATACGGATGTCATAATCCTTCGGATCCGCGCCAAATCCTTGGATATCCAAGTACACACGCTCCTCCCCACTGAGCCTCCTCGTAAAGGCAATATGGTTGTCTCGGACTTCGACCAGGCTGCTCGGCGTCGGCTGAAAGGTGCGGATTTTGAAGGGAACCGTGAGCGAGAAATCAGGCCCGGGGGCCTGCCTATCGAGGTAGAGAAAGTTGTGATTATAAACGCTGGACTGGATGACGCGCTTTCCGGTGTTGCGCAAGGCATGCTCGAGAACCATCTGCGGCTTGCTGCCCGCAACCGATACCGTCTTTCGGTACTCATAGGCGTAACCCGACGACGGATCAGCCAACTCGTGTCTGAACTCCATGGAATCAGGCCTCCGAGTGATCGTCCATCTCCCGCTGTCCTTGATTGGGTAAAGCCGGAAGGGATCGTAATCCCCGTTATCCGGCTTGCGAAGCACACCCACACCAATTTTGATAAAAGTTCCGCCGGCTTGGGCCTGGTCGAACCCCAAACCTTCGCCGTTGGTCACAAACTCCTCCGCCGGACCGGTTATCGCCGTGCAAGGACCGGCCACGATTTCGGCGCCATCATAGCTGAAGTCGTGGACGCTCGGATCGCTGCGCTGGAACCATTGTGGATAATAATTGTGACCCGCGCATTCGAGGCTCTTGATAACCCCCGACCAATCGAACCGGGTGCCGCGATAAAATCCAGCATGTGCGTCAGGCAAATACAGCCGCACGCGGATGAGGTTGTTGGCGATCTCCGCCTCGGGGGCCGAACCGGCTGAGACGCAAATGCCAGGGGCGAGCATTACGCCGAGGGCTATCCGAGCAATCTTTGTCATGGACCCGATTATTACGCGCGGTGCTCTCACAGAAGACTGAGGCTACAGGGCAGAGGTCACGCGGATTTCAAGGCGGGTGCAGGATGGTTTCCTTATCCAGGCCCTTGGCATTGATCACACCGCAGGATCCCATTGAGGCCGATGCCGGCGGGCAGAATCGGTTTCCAAAATGCCGGGGTCCCCTTCCTGATTAAGCCGCCCCTCAATATGCTCCTTTTACCCTCATTTGAAGCCCATAAAAATTCTTGCTGGCCGTGATGAATAGAGTACGCCGGTCCTTGCCACCGAAGCAGACGTTGGCAGTCCACGGTTCGTTTATAGCGATGTGCTCGATCTTTGTGCCCGTCGAATCAAACACCGTCACGCCTTTGCCTGTGAGATAAAGATGCCCTTCAGCATCCAGTGTCATCCCATCGGAACCCAGTTCGCAGAAAAGTTTCTTATGGGAGAGAGAGCCATCCGGCTGGATGTCGTAAGAGTAAGTCTTGCCCGCGCCAATATCCGCCACGTAAAGCCTTTTGCCATCAGGAGTGCCTCTGATTCCATTTGGTTGCTTGAGGTCATCGGTAACGCGAATCAGTTTTTGTCGATCCGCCGACAAAAAATAGACGTGTTCCCCGTCTTGTTCCTTAGGCCCGCGTTTCCAGTAGTCTCGTTTATACCAAGGATCGGTGAAATAGAGGCCATCATCTGGCCGCAGCCAAACATCATTTGGGCCATTGAGAAGTTTGCCTTGATAGTCCTTGACCAGCACAGTCACTTTCCCGGCCGGATCGATTGACCAGAGTTGGTTGTTTTCATCCGCGCAAGCCAGGATGTTGCCTCTGCTATCGAAAAAGAGCCCGTTCGCCCGTCCGCACGGCTGCAAGAATGTGGAGAGTTTTCCATCCACGCTCCATTTAAGAATGCGATCGTTCGGCTGGTCGGTGAAAAACACATTCCCTTGCGCATCGACAGCCGGGCCTTCGGTAAATTTGAAATCACCCGCCAGCTTTTCAACTTTCGCCCCCGGCGCAATGATCCCGCCTTCTGCCGCCCTGACGTGAAAATCCGCCATCAGCCCCAGGGCTATTCCCGCGGTCATCAGCAATCGCTTCATGCCTTAAAATAATGGGGAAAAGAGCGAATGGAGTAAAGCAGGAACACCAATATTTCGGAAGGACGAGTTCCACGGTCTCTGAGCGAGAAGCGCCCCGTGAAACCTGCCGCTTACAAGTATCTATAGAAAATGTACCGGAGATGAGGCGCCCATTCGTGATGATATTGCGGTCCCCAGATAAAATCGTTTGAGGCCGGGTCTCGTCAGCGTCCATTCCGATGAAATAGCTGAGAGCCTGTTTTAAAATTCCGTGTGGTGCTGTTTTCGCGGAAAAGGCTGGATGGCGAGGCGCGACGAGCGAGCATACCCGCCAGGGGTCTGTGACCGAGGAGCAACAAAGCCAGCGGGCTTTTTCCGCGAAAACCCGCCGGGCGGCGGGTCTTTTGTCTGCGGCCTGCGTTGACTCGGCCATCACAGCCCGCTGCGGGGATGCTCCGGCCTCGCCGCCTTGGCCACAGCCAAAATCCCTCGCCGCAGGACCCCACGCAATTTTAAAACAGGCTCTGAG
>JBBRPK010000002.1:0-93677 GCA_038228235.1 Verrucomicrobiota bacterium | reverse complement strand
GTCGGCCTTTTCCCCGAAAACCCTCCGGGCGGCGGGTCTTTTGTCCGCGGCCTGCGTTGATTCGGCCGTCACAGCCCGCTGCGGGGATGCTCCGGCCTCGCCGCCTTGGCCACAGCCAAAATCCCTCGCCGCAGGACCCCACGCAATTTTAAAACAGGCACTTAGAGCGTGTGTTAAAATTCCGTGAGGTCAAGCGCCTGGATTTGCTCCTGGCGCGCATTTCCTCTAGCCAGAAAATTTGATTGAGCTATCTTTATTTGATGAATGCGACGCCACTCGTTCTGCTGCACGGCTACCCTTTCGATCACACCCTGTGGGCGAAAGTTCGCGCCCACTTTAGTGAGGACGTGATTGCGCCCAATCTCCGCGGTTTCGGCGGAACTCCCGCGGGCGATGATCCCGCTTCCATCGACCTCATGGCTGATGACATCGCCCGGCATTTGGACGAACAGAAAATTCCACGCGTTGAAACGCAGAGGCGGTAGTTAGGCGCGCAAGCAAAATGGACGAAGAGTTAAAGGCGTCAGCTCAAGCACTCGGGCTTGAGGCGTATCGGCGGCATATTTTCCTATGCGCCGACCAAAGCGAGCCAAAATGCGCGCCCCGAGAAGAAACGCTCGCCGCCTGGGAATTCTTGAAAACGCGCTTGAAGGAACTTAAACTGACGGGACCGCAACCGCTGGTTTATCGAAGCAAGGTCAATTGCCTGCGGGTGTGCACTCGAGGCCCCATAGCGGTAGTGTACCCGGAAGCGGTTTGGTATCACTCCTGCACGCCAGAACGGCTGGAGCGAATCATTCAGCAACACCTGATGGGTGGAAGGATCGTGAACGAATACGCGTTTGCGCGGAACGAGGTTTGTTGTAAACCGGCAAATTAAACCGGGCTTTTAACGCATCTAATCCTCATTCCACCAAGTTCGAACCTTGCGCCGAGGGAAGGACGAGTTCCACGAGTTCCTGATCTCTCAAGGACTCGTGGAACTCGTCCCTCCCAGCGGTGTGCTGAACCCCATGATGAGAATTGCTGTTTTAAGGCTGCAGATACTTGGTGGCGTCATCCTCCGGCTCGTAACCCACTAACTGCTGGGCGTTGCTAATGTCCCAGTAGCGACCCTTGTTGTTGGAGACGCCGAAGAAAATGGCGAAAGGAATGTCCGCGCGCAAAGATTTCACCAGAAGCTGGGTCAAATCGCGCGGACTGCACCATTCCCGTTGAATCGCCGATTGGGTGCGCAGCAATTCGCTGTGATAGGGTTGAAACCAGCAGATGCGCACGCAAATCATGGACATCTGAAAATGGTCCACATAATAGCGCGCCAAAGCTTCGCCGAACACCTTCGTGCAGGCATAGACGGTGAAAGGCCGGACGGGCATGTCGGGAGTCACCCAATCGCCCCTGGGATAATTGAGCACGGTCTGGCCGGTGCTGGCAAAGATCACTTTCCGGACCCCAGCCTGTCGCGCTGCCTCAAAGGCATTATAAACCCCCGTCAAATTCATCGGCAGCAAACGGGTGTGAAACTCATCTTCATCCGGCACGGCGGCCAAATGAATCATGGCCGTGACTCCGTTGCAGGCCTGGCGCAAAGAATCGAAGTCTCGAATATCGGCTTGCACCATTTCGTCATCGCCCTCGGTGGGGAGGCCCTTGACATCGAGCAACCGAAGGGCGAAATGTTCGCGCAGCAGTGGAACAATCTGACTGCCCACCCTGCCTCCCGGGCCTGTGATGAGAATTTTCTGGCGCATCATTGAGCTGTCCATCCGCCATCCATAAGAATGTCCGTGCCAGTAATGAAACCGGACTCTTCGGCGCAAAGATACAACGCAAGTTGCCCGACCTCCTGCACCTGACCCCAGCGGCCCAAAGGAATTTTGGAAAGAAAGGCCGCATTCAATTCGGGGTTCTCCAAAATGGGCGCGTTCAACTCCGTGGCAAACGGCCCGGGACTGATGCCGTTGACCGTGATTTTCTCCGGCGCCAGTTCCAATGCCAGGGCGCGAGTGAATCCAAGCAAGCCAGTTTTGCTCGCGGCGTAGGCCGTGCGTCCGGCGATGGCGACATGACTCATGATGGAGGTGAGATTGATAATGCGTCCGTAACCCTGTCCTTTCATGTGCGGCACGAAGGCGCGGCACATGAGAAACGCGCCAGTCAGGTTGGTTTCCATCACCTGGTTCCATTCGGTCAGTGTAAAATCGGTGATGGATTTGCGGATGTTGATTCCCGCGTTGTTGATGAGAATCTGCAACTTGCCAAAGCGTTCGACAACGCTCGTTTGCAGCCGGGCGACTTGCAGTTCATCGGTCACATCCGCCTGAAAGATTTCAGCATCCCCACCAGCCGCTTTCACTGATTTGGCGGTCTCGGCAAGTTTGTCGAGGTTGCGCGAGACGAGGGCTAGTTGCGCGCCTGCGCTGCCCAGCGCGAGTGCCATGGCCTTGCCCAGTCCCCTGCTCGCTCCGGTGATCAAGGCTACCTTGCCAGTGAGTTTCTTCTCGTCCATCTGAGTTACTCCGCTACGTAAATATTTTTTAATTCTGTATAACCCTCCATGGCAGACATTCCCAGGTCCCGCCCGAGGCCACTTTGTTTGAAGCCGCCGAAGGGAGCCTCGACATGCACGCTGGAATGGGAGTTGATGCTGAGCACGCCACTCTCGACCTGGCGCGAAACTCGGATCGCTCGTTTCAAATCATTCGTCCAAACCGAACCGCTCAACCCATAGGGCGAATCGTTTACCTCGCGCAACATTTGCGCCTCATCGTCGAACGGGCGAATGCAAACGACGGGGCCGAACACCTCTTCGCGCCAGACACGGTCCGCAACCTCCACTCCCAGCAACACCGTGGGTTCGAGATAGAACCCCTTTTTGTAGGGACGACCGCCGCCGGTGGCGACTACCCTTCCTCCCTGGCGGGCCTCAGCAATAAACTCTTCGCCTATGCCTCGCTGGGCTGCGGAAACGAGCGGACCAATTTGGGTGGTCTCCTGCGTAGGATCTCCCACCACCAATTGTTTGGTGGTGGCGATGAATACTTCCACAAAACGGTCAAAGATGCGGCGCTCCACAAACATGCGGCTCCGAGCGCAGCAATCCTGCCCGGTATTCGCGAAGACACTCATCGGCGAGGTTGTGGCCGCTTGTTCCACATCCGCATCGGCAAAGACGATGTTCGGCGATTTCCCACCCAACTCCAGCGAGATGCGCTTCAATTCCCGAGCGGCCATCCCCATGATGCGCGAGCCAATCGCCGTTGAGCCAGTAAAGGATACCTTTCTCACCAGAGGATGGCCCACCAATGCGTCGCCAATCTGACTGCCGCCGCCGGGCACCACTTGCAAAACCCCAGCCGGAAGCCCGGCCTGATGCGCGAGATGGCCCAGCAAGATGGCCGTAAGCGGAGAATGACTGGCGGGCTTGAGCACGACTGTATTTCCCGCGGCCAAAGCCGGCGCCACTTTCCAACATGCAATTGGGAATGGGAAATTCCACGGTACAATCGCCGCCACCGCGCCCATCGGCTGGCGCAAGGTAAAATCAAAACCACCGCGGGCAACAGGAATCGTCTGCCCAAAAAATTTTGACACAGCCCCGGCATAGTATTCGAACACGCGCGCTCCCAGATGAATTTCATCGCGCGCATCGGTGATGGGTTTGCCGATATTGCGGCACTCCAGTTGAGCCAGTGATTCGGCGTTTTCTCGAATCAAGCGGGCAATGTTGAACAAAACATCGGTACGCTGGCGTGGGGTGAAATCGCGCCAGGTATCCAGAAAGGCTCGGTGCGCCCCCTTTACGGCGGCGTCCACATCCGCCAGCGTTGCCGCGGCCACTTCGGTGAAAGCCTCCTCGGTGGCGGGATTGATTTGAGGAATGCGCTGCCCGTCTCCGGAGGCGCGCGACTCGCCATTGAGGAAGAGTTGGGTGGGATAGTCAGTCATCGAGTTTGGGTCGAAGGGTAACAAATATATCGGACTTCCATGCCTCGTTGCTCATAGATTCGTGATGACTTCCACGCGAGTTGATCCCATGAACCGTAGCAGCTGATGTGAATCGGCTCTGATCCTTCTCCCGAGAATAGTGAGCCGACTCACATCGGCTGCTACGTGGCTCATGGAAAGCGCAGGTATTCCATTTCCGGGTTCCGTCCAGGTTCGCTCTATTGCTTCGCCTCATAACCAGGCAATCCAAATCAAGTTATCTCCCCGGATCGAGCTAAATCCTTCGGCTTGACCTGCACCATCTGCGGCGGACCCTTGAATCGGTGACGTTCAAAACCGAACCAGATGCCGGCCATTAAGAGGACTCCGCCCCCAACGATCCATACCGCCTGTTCATTGGGAGGCTGCATGCCAACGACAATCAGTCCCACACAACCCAATACTGCCAGGGCCGCCAACGGCCTGTACCATGCGCCCAGGTGCCACGGACCCATCTGGGTCCAACTGCGTCCATGCGCTAAGAAGCCCGCCGCCGCCGGCAACACATAGGAGATATAAAGGAACACGGCACAAACCGCCGCGATGGTGGTGTAAGGAACCAACGCCATGAAGAGAAGCGCCGCAATTGCGACCATCCAAATCGCCATGGAAGGCGTGCGCGAGGTGGGACTGACTCGGCGGAGAAGGTCCGATCCCGGCAGGCCCCCATCTCGCGCAAAGGCAAACACCATTCGAGACGCGGAGGTCAAAGCGGCGAGCCCGCAAAGATATTGAGCTGCTGCGATTCCGACCACAAGGAAAACCGACAGGGGCTGGGGCAAAACAGTTTTCATGATCCAGTAAAAGATATCGCCCCCTTTAGAAGCCCCTTGCTCCAGATTTGGTATCGCCAGAACAATCGCGCAAAGCATCACCCAGCCGAACAAACTCGAAACGAAGACCGAACGGACAATGCCGCGCGGCACATTTCTGGCCGCATCGATCGTCTCCTCTGAAGTGTGGGCCGAGGCGTCGAAGCCCGTTATGGTGTAGGCGGGCAAAAGAAATCCCAGCGCAAAGAGCCAGGCCATATTCCCGTGGTGAGGAAACACGGGATTATCCGCCGGAAGTCCGCTGTAATTGGTGAATTGGATCAGACGTCCAAAGTGCCAATGCGGAGTATAGACCAACAGAGCGGCGGTCAAGAGCACGGTAAAAACCAGAATCAAATAACCACTAAAATCCGTCAGACGCGTGGTGGCCCGAATGCCTTTGTGATTAAAGAGCGCCTGGGAGAGCGTGATGGCAAGCAGGCCGGCAACTTTGAATTCTCGCGCGTGGCCAGTCACGGGCAGGTTGAATGCCCCTACCACAAAATCGTAAGCGCCAGTATTGACGGCGGCCAGGATCGTTATCAGGCCCGC
The DNA here is from genome assembly GCA_038228235.1 of Verrucomicrobiota bacterium. Taxonomy (GTDB): domain Bacteria; phylum Verrucomicrobiota; class Verrucomicrobiia; order Limisphaerales; family JBBRPK01; genus JBBRPK01. The sequence goes on along the minus strand of JBBRPK010000002.1, from coordinate 88,326 downwards.
CAGGTTGAACCAGGCGGTCACCCAGCCGCAGCCTTTCCCCCCCAAGATGGATGCCCAATGATACAGACCGCCCGCCGTCGGAAATGCAGACGCCACCTGCCCCATCGTCAGCGCGACGACCAATGAAAAGATGCAGACCAAAGGCCAGCCCAGCCCAATCGCTGCTCCTCCAACACTGCAAAACCCGACCTGAAAAGAGGTAATGCCTCCGGCCAGGATGCAGATGATAGACATTGAGATGGCATAATTGGAGAAACCGTCCATGCGCCGGGATAGCTCTTGAGTGTAGCCCAAGCCCTGGAGGGTTTTCTCATCTTCGGACAGAGTTTTTCTTTGCTCGATATCCTGGTTCATTTTCCAAAAACAGTTGTCCACGCCCGAATGGCCCGTGCTGGGCTGCGAAGTTCCATTTCTAAGTTCATTTGGGGCAGCGGGTCAATTTTAAAAAAATCGTAGGAGCCGATGTCAATCGACTCTGATCTCCTCTGGTTCGTGCGCGCAGGAGGCCGGGGTGAATAATGATCCAGCTTACGCTGGATGCTACGCAATCGTGATTGTACCAGCGGAGGTCAGTCGGCTCTGATCCCTCCCGGTTCTCGCTTTCCACAGCCCCAGGATGAATAGTGATCCAGCTCACGCTGGATGCTACGCAATCGTGATTGTAGCAGCCGACGGGAGTCGGGTCTGATCCCCTCCGGTTCGTGCGCTCAGAGGGTCGGGGTGAATAGTGATCCAGCTTACGCTGGATGCTACGCAATCGTAAATTGTAGCAGCCGACGTGAGTCGGCTCTGATCTCTCCTGAGTTCGAAAAGGATTGCGGTTACCCTCCAGTAATCCCAAAGTTCGTGGGCATGGACTCGCAGCCTCCCCTGGAGCCTTCGCCTCGATTCCATGGCGAAGGATTGGATCGCCGCTTTTTTCTCCCGCGTCTGCCGCGCGAGTATTATCAAGCCGATAGTGTTGTCCATTGGACCATGCCCGTGGCCTTGGGTGGAACGGGGTGGCTCACCAAAGACTTTCATGCCCAATTTCGAGAGATAACGCTCCATGCCGCCGTCCGCGAAGGACTCTTTTGTCCCATTTATTGCCTGATGCCGGACCATATCCATCTGGTATGGATGGGCCTTCGCCTCGATACTGACCAGCGGCGGGCTTTGAAGTTCCTGCGCGAGCATCTTGGGCCAGCTCTGCTGCCGCCACACCGGTTTCAACGGCAGGCCCACGATAGCGTCCTCCGCGAGGAAGAACGACGACGCAACGCATTTCCTCGTGTTTGTAATTACATTTTGGAGAATCCGGTTCGGGCCGAGCTGGTGAAATCTCCTCAGGAATGGCCGTTCACGGGCGGAGTTGTTCCCGGTTATCCAACGCTCCAACCGTTTCAGGCGGATTTTTGGGCGAAGTTTTGGAAGATTTACCTCAAGGCTCGGGCTTCGGATGCAGGGAATCTTTTGAGGCCGCCCATCAACTGAGGCTGATGTGAGGAGGGTAATTAATGATCCAGCTTACGCTGGATGCTACGTAATCGTGATTGTAGCAGGCGACGTCAATCGGCTCTGATCTTTCCTGGTTCGTGCACTCCGCAGCCCCAGGATGAATAATGATCCAGCTTACGCTGGATGCTACGCAATCGTGATTGTAGCAGCGGACGTGAGTCGGCTCTGATCTCTCCTGAGTTCGTGCGGTCCGCAGCCCCAGGATGAATAGTGATCCAGCTTACGCTGGATGCTACGCAATGGTGATTGTAGCAGGCGATGTGAGTCGGCTCTGATCTGTCCCGGTTCGTGCGCGCAGAGGGCCAGGGTGAATAGTGATCCAGCTTACGCTGGATGCTACGCAATCGTAAATTGTAGCAGTCTCGCCATGATCTCCTCATGCGGGTGAAAAACAAATTACCTCCGGGGTTAATTATTTATCCCAGTCTGCCCCTGGCCTGGTTTCGGCTCTCTCGTAGATAATTGGGCTTCAAGCACTTGCATAACCCAGTGTTATGCCAGCCGCGTACCTCGTGGATTAAACGGCCAGCGATCTGTCTTCCACGACCAGACCAGAAACAAGATGGCCCCGGCTAGCAGGGTTCCCAAGCCGAAGGTAATTAGCTCCTGTCCTGCAGTCGCAAAAACGAAGAGCCAACCGGCAAAGGCCACCAATGCCGGCACCGGATAAAGCCACATGCGATAGGGCCGTTGCAGATGCGGGGAACGCTTGCGAAGCAACATCACGGCGAAAACCTGGCCGAGGAATTGAATGGCAATTCGAGTGATAAGCAATGTGTCGATCACCGTCAGAAGCGGAAGGAAGCTGCAAATGACGGAAATCGCTCCGATAACCAGCAGAGAGATGTGCGGAAAATTCTTCGTTGGATGAAGCCGGGCGAAGATTTTGAAGAAATCGCCATTCCGAGCAGCCGCATACGGAATGCGCGAGTAACCGAGCAACAGCGCAAAGACCGATCCGACGGCGGTCCAAAGCACCATGACGGTGAAGACGGCGGCGATTTTATAACCATAGATTTTCTCCATAAAAATGGAGGCCACCGGAGCTGGAGGATCTTTCGCGGGCACGAATTCGCGCCATGGCACGACACCAATCAGCGAGAGGTTGATGGCGAGGTAGCACAAAGCGACTACGACCAGACTGAGCAGGATGGAGCGCGGAATGACGCGGCCTGGTTCTTTCACTTCATCGCCGATATAGCAAACATCGTAATAACCCAAATAATCGTAGAGGCCGATTCTGGAAGCCGCGCCTAATCCAAAAACAAACCCAATAGAGAAGTCGAAGGCATGGGGAGGAAAATCGAAGGCCAGTTTAGGATCGAAGTGGATGGTTCCCGTGACTATCACCGCGCCGACAGTCAACAGAGTGCCAATGCAAAGCAAAATGGTGATCTTGCCAATGGCGGTAATTTGGCGATAGAGGAGAATGACCACCAGGATTGCCACTCCCGCGGCCACAAACTGCGATTGCTTTTCTGTAATGGCGGGCCAGAGAAACGCCAGGTACTGGGCAAAGCCAATGCAACCGGAAGCGATTTCAAGCGGCCCGCTGAGGATGAATTGCCAGATGAAGAGGAAGGCCATCAGCCGTCCGAAGGTCGCGCAGCCGAAAGCTTCGCGCAGATAAAGGTAGGAACCCCCTGAGCCAGGCATGGCGGCGCCGAGTTCGCTCCAAATAAGCCCATCAGGAAGCGCGATCAGCAAGGCCACGAACCAGCCGAGCATCGCTTGCGGACCCCCGCCACCCATAGTGGACATCAGCACTGGGATCGTGATGAATGGTCCAATGCCGATCATATTCGACATGTTCAGAGCAGTCGCCTGCAGGAGGCCGAAACGGCGCAGCAACTGCGGGGGCGCCGCTTTCTCGGGGAAGGGCTCTTTCGTAATCGCCATGATGCCGTGGACTGTTCAGGAAGGCGGGCTGGCTCCGAGGCGACTCATCGCAACCAGATCGGCACCTTCTCCGGTTCCCAGATCTTTTCCACCTCCTGGCGCTCGCGCACCAGGGCGGCCTTGTTGCCATGGACCAGCACTTCGGCGGCGAGTCCGCGCGAGTTGTAATTGGAGGCCATGGCAAAACCGTAAGCGCCCGCGCTGAGCAAGGCTAAATATTCTCCTTCGCCCATTTTTGGCAAAGGCCGGTCTTTGGCAAAAAAATCACCTGACTCACAAATCGGCCCCACCACGTCCGAAGTCACCAGCGGACGGCCATTCTGTCTGGCCGTGTGGCGGGTGACGGGAATGATTTCATGATAGGAATCGTAGAAGGCCGGCCGGATCAAATCGTTCATGGCCGCATCAACGATCACAAAATTTTTTCGGCCGGTGCGTTTGACGTATTCCACCCGGGTGACGAGAATGCCGGCATTGCCAACGATAAACCGGCCTGGCTCAACCAGGATGCGCAATTTCAAGGGCGCTAACAACGGGACGAGCATGGCCGCATAACGGGCCGGCGTCAGGATCTTTTTGGCCTCAGGTCTGCTCCACCAGCCAGGGGGACCGCTTTCGAGGGCTGGTTTATAGACAATTCCCATTCCCCCCCCGACGCTGAAGAACTCCAGGCCGTAGCGCGAGGTGAGTTCATGCAACAATGGAAGGACCTTTTTTACCGCCAACTCGAACGGTCTTCCCTGAGTCAGTTGAGAGCCGATATGCATCTGCAACCCACGCAGCCGAAGATTCTTCAATTTGCTGGCCCGAGCATAAACTCCCGCCACCTGCTCGAGGGCGATGCCGAATTTGTTATCATAGGTTCCGGTGGTGATTTTGGCATGTGTGCCTGCGTTCACGTCCGGGTTCACTCGCACGGCCACAGGCGCAATTTTTTTCAACCGCTCTGCGACACGATTGATGCGGAGCAATTCGGGCTCGCTTTCGGCGTTGAGCGAATAAATTCCCCGGCTGAGGGCGAAACCAATCTCGCGTTCTGTTTTTCCCACTCCGGCGAAGACGCACTTTCGGGCCTCAGCTCCCGCCGCCAGGGCGCGGCGCAACTCGCCCTCGCTCACCACGTCAAAACCGCTGCCGAGACGAGCCAGAGCGCGAATAATAGCCGTGTTGGAGTTCGCCTTCATGGCGAAGCAGATCAAGTGGTCCAGAGGCGCCAGAGCCTGGTCGAGCCTCTGAAAATGATCGCTCAAAGTGTGCTGGGAATAGATATAAAGAGGAGTCCCAAACCGCTTGATAAGCGCCTCGACTGCCACCTCTTCACAATAAAGCTTTGGCCCAAGATAATGGAAGTCGTGCATAGGGCGCCGTTAGCGCAAAGTCCGGGAGCCGGGAACCGCAAGCTCGCCGGCTCTCCTGGCAATAGGGTTATGGCTCGGCGAGAATCCTGGCTCTCTCCTGGTGGTATTGGGCAGGAGAAATCTGCTCCTTCTTATAGGCCTCCAGCAATTGGACGAGGCGCTGCTGCTTGGTGCCAGAGATGGGCAACGGATTGACTTCCGGCAGGGCCTTCGATTCGCCGGCTGTGGGCCTTGTTTTGACGGCAACTTTCTCGGGAGCAGATACTGAGTCGGTCCTTACTGGTTTTTGGTCTTCTTTTGAGCGCTCCTTCAGCTGGACCTTTGCGGCGGCTTTGGCATTTTCCAAGGCCTGCTCGTGAGCCTTCGCAGCGTCGGGAGCCTGGGCATCGGTTCGGACGGGCGGGGATACAATCGTTTTGGTTTCAGGCTCCACGATGAGCACAGGAACAGAGGCGGTTTTTACTCGTTGCTGCTTTTCAGCCTGGAGGCGGGCTTTGGCTTCCGCCTTTCTCTGCGCTTCGAGGGCCCTGGCTTCAGCTTCGGCTTTTTTCTGCGCCTCACGCCGCGCCTTAGCCGGTGAAGCGGAATTGGGCGAGGAGACCGTGCCGGTCATCTGTTGTTCCAATAACTGGTGCGCTTTCGCCTCTTGCTCCGGGGTCATAGCCTGGACGGGTTTCGCTGCCCCGGGAAGGGTTGATGGCGAGACGAGCAAGGACGGATCGGTCGGTGGGTTCACTGATGGCACAGCGGGTGTTGTAACAATGGGGGCAGGCTGGGGAACCACTCGTTCAGGAGGGTTCGCAGGAGGCGCAACTGGCGGGGGAGCTATCGACGGGTTAACCGGCGGCGCAGAAACAATCGGTGTAGTCGGAATAACCGGTGTGGAGGGAGCGGTCGCAACGGGTTTTGACTCCCCCCTTCTTTGGCTTAGAAGTTCGCGGGCTTTGGCTTCCTGCGGAGAGGTCAGGGCCGCGGTGGCGTTTTGATTAACGAGGGGGGCTGGCTTGTGCGCCGGCGGGCTGGCGGGAGGGGTCGCCGCGATTGGCGCTCCGGGAGGCGTCGCAAGAGGGACCGCGGAAACGGGTGAAATAGATGGTGCCACGGGAGGCGGGAGGGACAGCGGCGTCGAATTCCGCGCTGACTCGGGGGTCACCTTCGTGGAATGCAATAACGCGCGGGCCTTCTGTTCCAGTTCCGGAGTCAACGTTGGAGCCACAGGGGCGGGCTGCGTTCCGCTGGGAGGGGGACCCATCGATTCTGACGTCCTCGGTTGCTTTTCCCGGGGCAACGCCGCTACTGGGGGAGAAACAAGCGGGGAAGTCGTGGGGGCCGGCGCTGGTTGGGCTTGCGGGGCCTGCTTGGTTCCAAGCGTCGCGTTCCTCAAAATCTCTCGAGCCTTCTTTTCGGATTCGGGGGTTAATGTTGGGCCGCCAACAGAAACGCTCGCAGGGGCCGCTACTGCAATCGGGGGGAGCGATGGGGGAACGGATGCAGGCGGCGCCGCGGAGACAGGCGGGGCCGCAGGCGCTGGGGTGAGAATTGGCTCATGCTTTTCTTTTGCCGCCGCCACTGCGGTTTCTATTCCAGCCAGTCTGCGCTGCCGATCACTCTCTTCTTCTGTCTTCGAAGCGCTGGGCGTAGTAGAGACTACTGATGGAGCGACCGCGGGAAGGGGCGTCTGAGGTGTTAAAGGCTGAAGAGGAGTTTGAACCACTATTCCTGCTCGCCTGGCATCGAGCGCTTCAAAAGCAACTCTTTCCTGAACCTCGGCTTGTCTGGCGGCGACAATAGCGGCCTGCACCTCGCGCGAGGATAAGTCCGCTTCCTCTTGAGCCTTCTGGGCCGCGTCTCCCGATTTCCGCGCGACCTGAGTCAGCTTCTCAAGTTCCTTTTGGCTGGCATTGCGGCCCAAAGCGGAGGTGAGCTTCGCTTTGTCGGAGGCGGCGATTCCGAGAAGTTTGTCGGCCTGGAGCCGTTTGGCGGCCGAATTATCCTGGGCTTTTTGCACGGCCTTGGCCGCGCTTTTTGCTTTCTGGGTGGCCTTGGCGGCGGCGGTTTTCCTCGCGCTCATCTCCGCCTTGGCTTGCTTGTCGGTGTCTTGAGCGAAAACATGATTAGCGCCCAAAATAAAGAAAACCAAAATCCAATGAAGCACAATGCTCTTATTTCGTTGCATGAGATTAGTTAACGCAAAGCCAGACACGATGCAAACTCTTTAAAACGTTTTTAAGGGCAGGTCGTTTTTATCCACCGGAGCGCCGCGCCGACGCACCCAGGAAGAGTCGGTTCCAAGCCCTGGGCCAAGGATAATAAAGGACGGAGCGGATCAATAACTTTCTTACCTCGGAACGCTCAATCTTAATTCGATGCTGAGGATCAAGGGCATTGCCGCGCCGGAGCTTCTCTAGCGTTCTCACCCCGATCAGAATAGGCCAGGCGCAGGCGAGCCGCACTCGCGCGCATCGATGAGGCAAGGCGTTGGTGTAAGCCCAACCGGCCCGGAGATGATCTGCGGCTTGAGCCAAATAGCAGTCATAAAGACGTCTAACAGCAGGGTCATTCGCGCGTTCAAAAACGAATGCGGGAGCAACGCCGAAGCGCTGCCATTGTTCCGCCGGCAGATAGCAACGCCCCTGCCGGAGATCGACGGCTAGATCCCGCAGAATATTAACTAATTGCAACCCTTTGCCAAATCGAATCCCATTAGCGAGCAGCGTGGCGTCATCCAACGGAGCATTCGGAAAAATGTGGGCCCGGCACATCCGGGTCCAGAACTCACCGACGCAACCCGCCACTCGATAAGTGTAATCGTCCAGTTCCTCCTCGGATTGCAAAGTTACGATATGCGTGGCAGTTGCGCTCCCGAATCGAGTCAGATCCAGAATCTGTCCGCTGGTGATGGTCTGCAAGACCTCGCGGATGAGTTTCCGGTCAGCAGAAGAAACCTGCTTGAGGAGAAACAATCCTTCCTCGATGCGCTCCAACAAAATTCGTTCTGCGCCGATCGCGGGAGCAGGCGCATCGGGATCTTTGTCCGCAGCAGCCACCCGTCCAAGGTCATTTGGCGGGAAACGCAGGATTTGACCAAAATCCAACGGCAGAGTCGTCTGACCGAGAATCCGTTCCCTCAAGGACTGCAAGGCCTTAAGCCGCATTTCCACCGGGACTGCTTCGGTATCAGCGAGTGTGTCCGCAGCGCGCGCGAGCAGATAAGCCAACCCGATCTGCGGTCGAATGACTGTGGGCAAGACCCGAAGAGTCAAATAAAACGAGCGCGAAACCTGCTTGAGCAAGGTGGTTAACAGGTCTGGCGAAGTTTGAGCCATGGGAGATTTCTGAAGGAGAGGCAAAGGCAAGGCGATGTCGCCTCGAGAGCAGGAGGCTTCAACTATCCTCCGGCCTTCACTTTGATCACAATGGCGGTGACGTCATCCAATTGCGGGGTGTTTTTGGAAAACTGCCGAACCGCATCATACAGGGCTTCGACGATTTCCCGCGCGGTTTTTTTGTGATGGGCGCGCACGATTTCGAGAATTCGTTCGTTGCCAAAAAGCGCGTTGTCCGGTGACATGGATTCTTCGATTCCATCGGTCAGGAGCATGAGCAGGTCGCCGGAAGCCAATTGAATCTCGGATGAAGAAACATATTGAGTGTCAGGGTGGATTCCCAAAGGGACACCCGTTCGCGGCAGGGTGCGCTTGATGTCCCCAGCGGCGTTAAGGAGGTAACCAGTGGGATGCCCAGCACTGGCATAGGCCAACGAGCGGCTTCGCGGATCCAGCCGCGCCATAAAAAGCGTGATGAATCGCTCCTGGCCAATGTCCTCCGCGAGCACGCCGTTGGCCCGCGTCAGAATTTCTCCCACATCTTCGCGACGTCCAGTCAGCACTCGCAAATAAGCCCGGGTTTCTGCCATTAACAAAGCCGGGCCGACTCCGTGGCCGGTGACATCTCCGACGATGACACCGAGACGCTCATGGAGCATGGGCAGATAGTCGAAATAATCCCCGCCGGTCGCTTCTGCCGGGTAGGATGATCCCGCAATGTCGAAGCCAGGCAGGGCGGGCGCACCCTTGGGAAAGAGCCGCTGCTGGATTTCGCGAGCCACGCGAAATTGCTCCTGGTTTTGACGCAGTTCTTTTTCGGCGCGTTTGCGTTCTGTGATATCCCGCACAAAACCGACGAAGCGCTTTTCGCCGTTTAGCTCCATGTCGCTAAAGCTGACTTCAATCGGTATTTCCGCCCCGTCTTTGCGGCGCCCAATGGTCTCACTGGCGCGCCAATTCAGTTTTTTGATGCCCGTTTGGAGGTAGCGGCGGATCCCCATGGAATGGATGCCCTGGAGTCTTTCAGGCTGTAGCAGTGTTAGACTCTGGCCAATGATTTCTTCCGGAGTGTAGCCAAAGACTTCTTTCACGGCCGGATTGGCAAAATGAATCCGGCTCTGCGTATCCATCAAAATCACAGCGTCGGGGGAAGTCTCCCAGAGCAGGCGATAACGCAGTTCACTCTCCTGCAAGGCCTGTTTGGCCTCGCGTTGACCGGTCCGGTTGGCGGCTTCGCGCAATTCTCTTTCCACGGCCGGGACGAGGCGGTTCAGGTTGCCCTTCATCAAATAATCGTGCGCCCCGGCTTTCATCGCTTCCACAGCGATGTCCTCCCCAATGCCGCCGGAAACAATCAGGAAGGGCAGGTCGAGCGCGCTCTGCTGAAGAATTTGCAGGGCGGATAAAGCATTGAACTCCGGCAGGTTGTAATCCGCCAGGATGATGTCCCACGACGTTCGGGCCAAGGCCGACTTTAACGCCGATCCGGTTTCAACGCGTTCGCAAGTCACCTCATATCCTCCTTTGCGCAACATGCTCACCATCATCTGAGCATCAAATTCCGAATCCTCGACGATCAGCGCGCGCAGAGCTTTTTTCATCGGCACACCTCGAAATGCAGATTCCGAAACAACCAGGCAGCATCAAGCTTCACGGCCCCCACAGTAGCCAAAGTCAACCGGTCTGGCCAGAAAATTTACAGTTTGTCCCACCCCGCCGGCCTTTTCGGAGCAACTAAGTGGTCTGAGGATCAGGGCTGGGCCGCGCCTGCGACCCGGAACCCAATGGCGGCGGCATCGTAATCCGTGGTGTCGAATTCGAAATCGGTCGATTTGGAATAGAACTCATTGTAATACCAAGACCCGCCACGGACGCGGCGGTCGCGTAAATCGGTAAAATCGTCAGTCCATTCGGTCCATTCCTGCGCGTTGCCCGCCTGATCGAACGTCCCGTAGAAACTCGAGGCGAAGAGGTAGGCGCCCACGTCGGTTGCTGCGCGGTTGTTATCACAGCAGGTGTTGGCCGAATTGGGCCCGCCCGGTGGCAACTCGGAGAATGGCGTGTCGTTGCTGCGGGTTGGGTAGAGCCAATAATTGCTGAGGTCGCCCCCTGTTTCGAAGGGCTGGTGGTAGGCGGCCTTGTACCATTCATCATCACTCGGCAGCCAAAACCGCGCCCCTGGGTTGCGCAGAACATTGTTTGCGGCGAGCACGCTGGGCGTCAAAGTATAAGCTCCGTCTTCCGTGGTGGTATCGTCCTCACAACCCGCGGGTTGGCCGTTGTGCAGCCAGTTGCAGAAGCGCAGCGCGTCATAAAAATCAACCCACACGACCGGCTGATGCGCCATGCCTGCTTTCACTGCATAAGAATAATCTCCGGGGGACCCTGACCGTTCGATACCCCCATGGACGTTGAACGACATGTTGGTGCTGTAGAGCACATGAGGATCATCCTTCGCCACGGCGCTGAGAAGGGCGGCGTATTGATCGTTGTTGATTTCGTACTTGCCGATGCGGAAATCATAAGCCACCGCTCCTTTCCCGTTGAAGTCCGGATCATTGCCCGCGTTAGTTATAGTCACGAAGGGAATGGGGATTCGCCAGAGCCGCTGCATCTGCCTGGCCGAGAGGACGGTCGCGGTCACATTGCTCAACCCCGCCCCGTTCCCGCTGAAAGCCCCCGCCTGCACACTCCCGAGCACGCGCAAGGAAGCAGGGGCATTCGAACTTCCGATGGCCACAGCGCTACGAAATGCCACGGCGCCGAGAAATGTTTGGTCCGTGTCGAGACGCGCGACATTAGTAGAGAGTTGCGAATCGGGCAGAGGACCGATCAGGCTTTCCGCTTTGAGGGTGTAGATGGCATAGGGCGAGGGTGTTAACAACTGGCGAGGCGCCAGGAGGATGAAATCATCCGGCGCTCCAGCCCCGCGCACGCCGAGCTCCAACCAGCCGTTTAATCCGGAGAAGGGGCTGAGGCCAAAATCCAGGGTGGTAATAAAAACCCCGTTGGAGACTGCCAGATTGGCATTGGTTACCGGTCCAGCAGACGCAACGCCGCCGATTTCAACCGCGAAAAGCGCGAATTGAAAGTCGTATCGGCCATTGGCAGGAGCGCCGTTTTCAAGCAAGCGGCCCTGGTAACTAAAAGCGCTGCCCAGAGGCGCGGCGGCTCCCTTGTTAAGCAGAGGACCCGACAGGCCGCCCGCCAGCAAAAGGGCGGTGGCGAAAAAGAGGACTTTTAATGTTTGATTGATATGAGTAATAGGGTCAAAACATAACACCTTATGGCTTTCGAGCAAGCCGCCATCCCTTCCGCGCTAAACACGCGAATTTGATTCGCCGGCGGAGGAGACGGATCGCGGAATTCATTCCGCCAAATTTCCAGACACGAATTTCACGAATTAAGACGAATTTTAACCACGGACCCGTCCTCCATAGCAAAAGCGGAGCTATTGCGAAGTAGGATGGACCCGAATTGACACGGATGCGGGTCAATAGTAACGAAAAGATCAGAGCCGACTTACATCGGCTGCTACGGGTCAGGGGTTCAACGCGCGAAATTTCGTTTCGGGGAATTCTCTCCCGATTGTTGCGCCCGCGTTCCCTGTTAGCGATCGGTCAAATCGCCCCATTCCTCCGGTGGCAAGGGCTTCGCCAAGGCTGCGTGGTCATGGATGACGAGCGCTTTGGCCATTTCCGGATGCTGCACAAGCCGCGAGGCCTTCGGCGGCACCGAGACCAGCTTTACGGTCGGACATTCCTTGTTGCGAGCGATGAGGATTTCTGCGCCCGCTTCGACTTTGGCGATGATTTCCGCCAAATTGGCTTTGGCTTCTTCCACTGTGACAGTCATGATAGAATCATAATCCATTGGCGTTAACATTCAACTCATCTTTCTTCTTCGGAATCGGTCCCGGAATGCTGATCTCATGAGGTTTCATGTTTCAGTTCCCGCTGCCGCCAAGACTCTTCTGAGTTCCGAGGCCTGAACTCTGACCATGGCCCGCGCCGTCCGTATTCATGTTGGATTCTTTTTGCATATGATTTTCTATTTTCATTCTCCTCCCGATGAACTTCGTGGCAGCCGACGTGAGTCGGCTCACTATTTTCTCCGGAAAGATCAGAGCCGACTTACATCGGCTGCTACGGGTCAGGGGTTGAACGCGCGAAATTTCGTTTCGGGGAATTCTCTCGCCGTTGTTGCGCCCGCGTTCGCTGCCAGATTGCCGCCGTCCATCGGGATGAGGGCGCCGGTGATCCAGCTCGAGGCGTCGGAGGCTAACAACACGGCGAGCCCTCGGATGTCGTCCGGTTGGCCGAGGCGTCCAGCGGGGAGGCCGTTGAGGAATCTTGCGCGCAGTTTCGGATCAGCGGCCATCCGCTGTTCCAGGCCTGGGTTCACCACCTGGGCGGGCAGGATGGCGTTCACACGCACGCCGCGGCCAGCCCATTCGGTGCTGAGCTCGCGAGTCATCTGCGCTACGGCGCCCATGGCCATGCTATAAGCGATGTGCCCGCGCCCCAGTGCCGTCATGCTGGCGAGCGAGCCAATATTCACGATGCTGCCACGGCCCGCGGCGAGCATGCGGCGTCCAGCTTCCTGGCACATGGAGAAGCGACCGAGGACGAGATTGCGCCAGCAAAGCTCCACCTCTTCGAGCGAAATGTCCTCGGGCGCTCCGAGGACGCCCTCGCCCGCCACGTTGCCCAGGAAGTCGAGGCGGCCGAATTGCGCATCCAATTGGTGGAACAAGGCCCGAATCTTCGGCGGGTCCGCCACATCGCATTGGGCCACGACTACGCGACGACCGAACTTTTCGACGCTGGCCGCTGCTTCACGCGCACCGGGCTCATTGCGGTCCACGAGCATCACATCGGCGCCGGCATCAGCCAGCGCCAGAGCCATCGCGCGACCCATGCCCTGCGCCGCGCCTGTGATAAGAGCAACTTTACCGGTGAGATTAAACATGCCTGAAGTCATAGCCGAGCGCTCATTGTTTTACTCCGTTGACGATGGTGGTCAACAATTCACCGCGCACCGCGGACAGGGCGAGATGGGCGGCGGATTCCCGAAGCTTTTTTACGGCCGGCACGCTGCACGAGGCGATGTGCGGCGTGAGGATGACGTTGGGCAGCGCAAGGATGGGATGGCCGGCAGGAATCGGCTCCGGGTCGAAGACATCGAGCGCGGCGGCGCCAAGTTGACCGCTCTCCAGCGCGGCGCTCAGCGCTTCTGGATCTGCGAGGTCGCCGCGCCCCACGTTGATGAAAATCGCGCCGGCTTTTAGCCGCGCAAAGGTGTGGCGGTTCATCATCCTCCTGGTCTGCGGCGTTGAGGGACAATGAAGCGTTAGGACATCGGCGCTCGTGAGCACTTCATCGAAGGTCGCCGGATGAGCGCCCATCTTTTCGATTTCGGCCCCTGGCACGATGGGATCAAATACCTGCACAGAGCACTTGAAGGGAATCAATCGTTTCACCACCTCGCGCCCGATGCGGCCGAAGCCGACTACGCCAACGCAAAGGTCGCGCAACGCTTTCATGGCGGAAAGGGGCGTAGCGAGACCCCATTTGCCCGCATGGAGATGACCCGTGTGCGTGACCACCTGGCGTGTGGTGGCGAGGATGAACGCCAGCGTCTGATCGGCGACTTCGTCAATGCAATAGTCTGGAATATTGCAGACCGGAACGCCGCGCTCGCGCGCCGCATCGAGGTCCACGTTGTCCACGCCGATGCCGTAACGCACGATGACGCGCGCCTTTCGCATCGAGGCGATGACATTCGCAGTCACGCGCGCGAATTGAGTGATGACTGCATCCGCTTCGGCGCAAAGCTCGATAAGTTCGCCCTCGGTCTTGCTCTGGCACGCCAACAATTCGACGCCGTGAGGCTTTAGAATCGCTTCCTCGATGCTGAGGTCGGGGAAGGCCCAATCGGTGATGACAATCTTCGGTCGCATTGGTTTCAGGCTGCGGATTCTTCGGGAACACCGATTGCAGGCACGGAGACGGGCTGGCGCTGCACGTTCACCAGGCTCACCAGCACGCCGCCCATGAAATAACAGACGGCCAAGAAGAGCAAGCAGGTCGTTTCGCCGGCGTTGTGGCCGCGCAGCCAGCCGGTAAAGTGATTGCCCAAATAGCCCGCCAGGTTCGCGCACATATTGATGAAGCCAATCGATACCGCTGCCGCCGAGGCCGTGAGCGTGAGCGTCGGCAGCGCCCAGAAGGGGGAGGGCCAGAAATACGCGGCCAGCCCGGTCAGGCACAGCCACGCCATGACGATGGCAAAGGGCTGGCCGGGGATGACACTGCAGGCGAGAAATAGCGCCGTTGCGACCTGACCAACCACGCAATGCCATTTGCGGTCCCCACTGCGATCGGAGGATTGCCCGGCAACGAGGACACCGATCAGACCACAGGCGTAGAAGAGGCCGCTGTAAAAAAGCGCCGCCTTGTCGGAGCTGCCGGAGAGATGTTTCACTGTCGTTGGCAGCCAAAAGCCGAGCGCGTAGCCCCCGGTGTTGGTCGCGAAAATACCGAGGGCAAGCAGCCAGACGCTGCGCATCCGCAGCACCTGCCACACGGTCGGCACTCCTACCGTTTCCTTTGCCCGCGCCTCGGCGGCGAGCATCCCTTCGAGATGGTCGCGCTCCTGTGGTGTGAGCCATTTCGCGTGACGCGGGCGGTCGGTCATGAAGAATAACGTGACAAAGCCGAGCACGACGGCGGGCAGTCCTTCGAGGATGAAGGTCCATTTCCACCCGGCCAGCCCGAGCCAGTTCACATTCAGCAACAAGGCCGAGACGGGCGCCCCGAGCGCGAGGCTTAACGGCACGGCCATAACCAGGCCCGACAAGGCCCGCCCCCGGTCGGCACTGGCGAACCAATGAGTGAAATAAACGATGATGCCGGGAAAGAATCCCGCTTCTGCCACGCCGAGCAGGAAACGGGCGGTGTAGAACTGCGCGGGCGTCCGGACAAAAGCCGTAAGGGCAGAGATAAAACCCCACGAGATGAGGATTCGCGCGAACCACTTTCGCGCACTCCACCGTTCGACGAGGAGCGCACCGGGGATTTCCAGGATGAGATAGCCGAGGAAGAAGATGCCAATGCCCAGCCCGAATACCTCCTCGGAGAACTTTAGATCGCCCGCCATGCGCAGCTTTGCGAATCCAACGTTCGCGCGGTCGAGGTAGGCCACGATGTAGATTAAAAGAACGAGCGGCAGCACGCGCCAGGCAACCTTGCGCCGAAGCAGGGCGCAATCGACCGGAGCCAACGTCATGGATGGATCTCCCTCAATGCCGGCGGCGGGCGGCAGACAGTCCGGTTTCGTGACGGGCATTTTGTGTTGACGGTTGATAGCCAACAGATAAGACTTTTGCGATGCCCATTGCCAGCACAAATTTCGCGGAAACGTTTTCCGTCGTTTTCCGCGCTTTTCACCCTACTCTGGCGCCACATCATCAGCGACGACGTCATAGACACACCTATGAAATTCTCTAAAGCCATCGGCACTGTCCTCATAGCCTGCTACTGGTCGTATGCTGCCTTCGCTGCTGATCCCTCGATCAAGCATCGCCTAATGTTCTTCGAGTACGGCAAGGGCCCAAATCGCCTGCTCGAGCTGGACGCCGCTGGCAAGGTTGTTTGGGAACACAAGCCGCCGAGCCTGGCGGTCCTCTTCGAAGCGCTACCCAACGGCCACGTTCTTTATGCCTATGGCGGGAAGCCGACTGGTGTTCGGGAAATAACGCGCCAGGGCGAGGAGGTCTGGAATTACGTCAGCAAGTGTCCGCAGGTGCTTGGGTGCAGCCGGTTGGCCAATGGAAATACGTTGCTCGCGGAGCAAGGCCCCTGCCAGGCGGTCGAGGTAAGTCCAAAAGGTGAAGTGGTCCATGTGACTCCGCTCCACACGAGCCACGAGGGTTATCACCTTCAAGTGCGGAACGTTCACAAACTGCCGAACGGAAATATTCTCGCTGCTCACGAGGGCGAAGGCGCTGCGCGCGAGGTGGACGTGGACGGAAACGTTGTTTGGGAATACACCGGGGTGGAGAATGCCGGCGATGCGCAACGGTTGGCCAACGGAAACACTCTCATCTCCTGTGGCACCCAGAGACGCGTCATCGAGGTCACGCCTGATAAAAAGATTGCATGGCAGTTCACGGCCGCGGACGCGCCGGAACTGAACATCACCTGGGTTTCGAGCATCCAACCCCTGGCCAATGGAAATCTAATCATCGGCAACTTCCTGCGCGGTCAGGAGGGTAGAGGAGCTCATGCTTTCGAAGTCACGAGAGAGAAGAAAGTCGTTTGGAAATGGGATGACCATAGTTTCATCAAGTCCCTGACCACTGTCCGGGCGCTGGATTGACATGTCGCGGCGCGCCTTTTCCAGCCAAACCGCGTTTTTCGGCATCCCTACGCCCGAAGCCGGCGAGGACGCCTAATGTCACAAAAATTTGAGAGCCAGTTCCGGCCAGCTTTGGCCGGTGGCGCTTGTCCCGAAGGGACTGCTGACGGGCCCGGGCATGCCTACGGGACAAAATGTCGGCCGTCCCTTCGGGACTTGTTGTCTTTGGGCGGGAAGCCCAGCGTTGAAACGCTGGACTATTGTCGGAAGTCCCTTCGGGACGATGCTCCGCCGGGCTGAAACGGGACTGCCAATCCTCGGCGACCCGCCAAATCTTTGTGACATTAGGCGAGGACGCTGGCGCTCCGGTAATTTGTCAATGGCCGTGGTGGCACGGTGGAATGGCGGAAGGAATTGGCTTGCGGGCCGGAGGATTATCAGTTGATTATCAATAAGGCCGATGTGGCGGAATTGGCAGACGCGCTAGACTCAAAATCTAGTACTCGCGAGAGTGTGTGGGTTCGACCCCCTCCATCGGCACCATTTTGAAATTTCGGTCTGGCGTTCGGTCTTCTGCGGGGAGACTATCCAACCCTCGAATGAGACAGCAGAACGAAATGCTCGATTAAAATTCCGTATCAGCACGTCTGAAATTGTTATGAACACAAAACCCGCCCAGCCTTCAATGACACGACGCAAATTCCTTGGCGCAACCGCCACGAGCGTGGCCGCCTTCACCATTGTCCCCCGACATGTGCTGGGCGGACCGAAGTTCGTTTCTCCCAGTGAAAAAGTAAACATCGCCATCATCGGCGCGGGGGGACAGGGCAAGACGAATATGCGCTCACTTCTCAATGAGCCGGAAGCCCAAATCATTGCCGTCTGCGATCCGCGGGAAGAGGCTGACTACAGCAAGTTTTATTATGGCGGCACGGCGGGCCGAAAGCCGGTCAAAGCAGACATCGAGAAGCATTATTCCCAAAAGACGCCCAACTTTCGTTGCGCGGAGTATGAGGACTTCCGCAAGATGCTGGAGGAGGAGAAGGCAGTGGATGCGATTTTGTGCGCGACCCCGGATCATCTCCACGCCTATGTCTCCATTACGTGCATGAAGATGGGCAAGCACGTCTATTGCGAAAAGCCGCTCACGCATAATGTCTGGGAAGCGCGCCAGGTCGCCAAAGTCGCCAAAGAAACGGGGATGGCGACCCAAATGGGCAATCAAGGCCATTCTGGCGAGGGAATTCGCATGACGTGCGAATGGATTTGGGATGGGGCGATCGGACAGATTCGCGAAGTCCATGCCTGGAGCGATGCGGGCCATTGGGTAAACCATACAGGCCGGCCAAAAGACACACCGCCTGTACCGGCCAGTTTCAACTGGGATTTGTGGCAAGGGCCGCGGGCAGCACGACCTTATAATCCAGAGTATGCGCCCTACAACTGGCGAGGCTGGTGGTCCTTCGGCGGAGGATGCATCGGAGACATGGCCTGCCATAATTTAGACCCGGCCGTATGGGGCTTGGATTTAAAGGACCCGCTCAGCATCGAGGCCACGTCTCCCGGCGTCGATTCCGAGGCGGTCTCGTCCTGCGCCATTTATACCTACAAGTTCGGAGCGCGCGGAGACAAGCCGCCCGTGAAAGTCGTCTGGTATGACGGCGGCTTGCGTCCGGAATCTCCAGAGGAACTCGCTCAGGGTGAAAAGCTCGAAGGCGGTGGCAACGGCATCATCTTTCTCGGCGAGAAGGGAGTTATCACTTGTGCCGGCTGGGGAGGCACGCCACGAATCATCCCGGACGCAAAGATGGATGCCTACCAGCGCCCCGCTAAAACCATCCCTCGCTCCAAAGGCCACCATCGCGACTGGCTGGAGGCTTGCAAGGGCGGCAAACCGGCGAGCAGCAATTTCGAATACGGTGCGCGCCTCACTGAAATCGTGTTGTTGGGAAATGTAGCTCTGCGCCATGGCAAAAAGATCGAGTGGGACAGCGCCAATTTGAAGGCCAAGAACGACCCCGATGCCGATAAGTTTATTAAGGAACAATATCGCAGCGGATGGGAAATTTCGTGAGGGGCCCGGGGAGCGTGGAGCGTTGGAGCGTTAGAGCGTGGGGCGATGTTGTTTGGATTGTCCCCCAAGATCTACGAAGCTGGTTATGGAGGATCCCTAACTAAGGGGTCACCGCCAACCTTTCCTCCAGCTCCTCATGACTCATCAGGACGCCCTGCTCTTTGTAGGGCTTGAGCATGAAGTGGGTGGCGGTGGACACGACTCCGTGGACGGTGGCCAGCTTTTCGGATACGAAACTGGCCACCTCCCGCAAATTTTTTCCTTCCACCACCACTAAGAGATCGTAGCCGCCAGACATTAGATAGCAGGAGTTGACTTCGCTGTATTTGGCGATGCGCTCGGCCAAGCGGTTGAAGCCACCGCCCCGTTCCGGAGTGATCTTGACCTCGATGACTGCGCGCACAATTTCCACGCCCAGTTTCTCTTCATTCAAAATCGCCCGGTAGCCAAGGATGACATGGGCGGCCTCGCAGGCTTTAATTTTGGCTAACACTTCCTCCTCCGGCAGGTTGAGCATGACGGCGAGCTGGGCCGGCTTTATGGCGGCGTTTTCCTTCAATAATTTAAGCAATGAATCCATCTAAAAATCCTATCGGCAAATGAAAGATGACACGAGATTTTTCTGAATCCCCGGGGAGAGCGAGGCGTAATCGTGAAATGACGGCATTCTGTTCGGAGTGCGCCCACCCGGGGCGCAGCACCGTTCGCATACACGAGCGCCTTGAGATTTTCCAGCCAGCCTTCTTCCGCTCCGCCGGTACTGCGCCCGGAGACGGGCGCACTCCGCAGCATCACTGAATTTCTTTCCGGGGCCGATGCGGAGGCGAAACAAATCCGGAGCGAGAACGCAACTCTCCACCACCTCTCGCCTCGAGTGGAACTGGACGGCTTGGCTCGAGGTTCCCGTGACGTCGAAGGCAGAGAGACAGCGAAAGACTGGGCCGGAGGATTTGCGCATGCGAGCGATCTAATCTGGCGGCTTCCGAATTGTCAGGCCCAAATGGAGGGCAGCCACCGGCCTGAATTTACTCGAGCTGCCCTGCCTTCAACTGTGCTTCCAGCATTTGTTTTTGGAAAACAAACGGACCCAGCTTTTGGGACAGTTCATAATCCGAGACGGCTTTCGCGAGATCATCGGAGAAATCCCTCATGTAATCCGTGTGTTCCTTGTTTCTGTATTCCAGCCCCTTCTTTCGCAGTGAGGCCAGAAGTTCCATCGCTTCTGGCCGGCCGCTCAGACCCAGCGCCCGGATGGAGCCGGAGGCTGCCAGTCCGGCTGACTTGTGTTCTTGCGCTGAGAACCAAAACCCATTGGTTTGCCAAAACATCGGGCTGACTCCCTTCTTCAAAAGCTCAAAAGGCGCTTCGTAACGCGTGGCTAGAAATCCCAACGCTTGAATAGTGCCTAAACAAATCGCCTCCTGCCTGGAGCTAATTTCTTTCCCCCGAAACTGATTTGTCAGAAGACGCATGAAGTTTGTCACTACTTCCGCATTCCCAATGCGAGCCAGCGCCCAGGTTAAATTCATTTTTTCCGAGAGGTCAGAGGTCGCTCGATAAAGCTGGAGCAACAGCTCCTGGTCCGCGGGTTTAGCCCGCATCGCCACCCGAGGCTCGGCTCGCATGCCGTTTTCTCGAAGTAAAAGTCCGAGGCGTTCGGGAGTTTTGCTCTCACCAGATTGGTTGGAGCGCGGGGGCGAGGACCCTTTTACGATGCTAAAATAATCGCGCACCGAGCCGTTGCTGTCTATGAATCGGCTGTCCATCCGGAGACCATCGAAATCAAGCGCGATGGAGCCAAGGATGTTCAGTCCCATGTACATGGCCGGGTGCAAGAGTCTCCCGCCGCTTACCTGACCGGAACTGCCGGCGACGATGTAAACCGTTCCCTCGTGGGCTGCCCGCCCCGGCGTAGGTTTGTGATAAACACCCCAGCCATCCACCCGTCCATCTTCAATGGCCAGGATGTTTTCTTTCTCCTCGAGGGTGTAAGATCGCCCATAGTGGCCGTCCAAAAGGAAAGAGCGTTCGTAAGCGTGACTGTGGCCGCTGAGCACAAGATCCACGCCCGCATCCTCCAGAACGGGCACGAAAATGGTCCGCAGATCGCGCATGATCCCCTCGGCTTCTTTCTCATTATCCGAGTCATGCGATCCTTTTGTGTAAGGAGGGTGATGCCAATAGGCGATGCACCAGTCCTGCCGATTGGCCGCCAGGTCCGATTTGAGCCATTTGAGCATCAGCCCATTGGTGGACCGATCGCTGCTGGCGGAATCCAGGCAGATGACATGCACATTAGCGTGATCGAAGGAGTAATAAGCTTCAGTGCCCGACATAACGCCGCCAGCTTGTCCCAGCGTGGGCAAGGTGAAGATGTCAAAGTAAATCCCAGACTGCGTGGAGGAATCCGCGCTGCCCGCATCATGGTTGCCCAGCGTTGGCCAAAGGACAGAGGTTTTAAGCAGATCCCCGTAGCTCTGGAAAATGCTGCCTTGATATTCCGCGTCCGTCCCCGACATGTAGGCATTGTCCCCCAACATCAACCAGAGGTCCGTCCGCCGGCTGCCCGTGTACTTGAAATAGGCGTCCCGCACTTTAATTTGCTCCGGCTTGCGCGTGCCAGGATCGCCCAGCACCCAGAGTCGCACGGGTTTGCGCGTCCCGATAAGCGGCGAGGTGAAAAAAAAGGTGTTCGTGTCACCCCCGACAGCCGTCACATTGGTGTTCAGAACGACGAAGCCGCCGAAAGTGGAAGGGCGCAAGCGACTGCTGGGCGCCTTTAGGATTCTACTGGGTTCGGTGGCGGCGAGAGTCAGGGTTTGGTTTGTCAATCTGACAAGTAGCGCGTCATTGGTGGTGCTGACGAGCAAGACACTGTTCGAGGAGTCCAGCGCCTGTCCATTTTTCGGATTGGTGATGATTAGTTTATTGTTGAACGCGCTCAGAACGAGCGTGCCATTGGTGACACTGGCTAGTTGAAGAGATCGAAAGGCGCTCACGGCGAGGGAGCTATTAGTAGTGCTCACGAAAAGCATGTTGTTGGTGAGAGTGGCCAGGATGGGACAATCTGGAGCGCCGATCGAGTAAAAGTATTTCGTATCCGGTTGCATACCGGCCAGCATGACAACGTGCTCGGTCAATGAGCCAGGGCTGTTGGTCTTTTTATTCAGGTGGGTGGGCGAAAGGCCGTAGCGCACGATACTGGCGGCCGGGATGTCCGTCCGCCAACGGATGACCATGCTGCTGGTTGTGCCGCACTGTAGATAGGGGCCTCGGAGGATGACAGGCCAGGGCTTGACCGGCGGTGTCGTGAGGGGCTTGGGAATCTTTGGCGCGTTGGTGTGGGCGGAGGAAGCGAGCGCAGACGAGTTCGTCAGCGCAGTTTTATTTGTGGAAAGGATGGCCGAATCAGTCGCAGCGCCGAGAATCGAGGTTGCCGCCAGGACGGCGCAGCCGAGAGCCAGATTCCGTTTCGTAAATGATGAGGCCGCTAAATGGACTAGAAACGTGTTGAGGTAAAAGAGCAGCACCGGCGCGTTCAAATGTTCCAGCCTGCCATTCATTCCCTACCCATGCCAGATTGAGCCTTGAAGGCCAATCATTTCAACGTTGGCTCCCCGTTCCCTTCATCGAAATAGATGGCTCCGCCGTACTCCGTAAACTTCAAATATTGATGCCACCGAAATAGGGGCAGGTCGTGCGATGCTTCGATGGTTTGTGTCGAGGGCTTCGCCTCGGTCGGAGTTCCAGTGACTAGAGCCTCCTCCAGAATCCGACCGTCCATTGGGGACAGCGGCGGGAGGCCCAGAATGCGGAGAATGGTCGGGGCAAGGTCGGCATTTCCGCTGGGCAATTCGTTAATCAGTCCGCTTTTGAAATCAGGACCAGCCGCGACCAGAGTGTTGTGCATATCGAATCGCGAGAGTGAGCCATGACTCCCCTTCCCCTTCTTTCCTCCCTCAGCCACGAGCAATCCAGGGGTCCCAAACTCGCTTTTTTCCGCGCTCCAGCGCATCGACACCAGCACATCCGGCACGTTATTGCTCGCGCCGTTGCGGACTTGCTCCAGGGGAAAAGTGCCTTCCAAAGGGATGTTCGAGAAAATGACCCCCGCAAAATCAGAGGCCTGGAAAAATTCTACCAATCGGCGAATGACGCTTTCGTCGTGCCCAAACACGTAGAGCGAGACGCTCCCTCCCAACCCGACTACCATTACATCGCCTGCTTCCGGGTCTTCAAACTTTTTGAAGGCCTTGAATTTGGCCTTTTTCAAAATCTCCGTCACATCCGGGCCACGCTGGATAGTTGAAAAACCGTGGTCGGAGACGACAAAAACATCGGTTTTGTCCCGGAGTTGTTTTTCGTCCAGGGACTTCAGCACCTTCTCCAAATTCTTATCGCTGCTTTCGAGGGCGGAGATGGAGGTCTCGGAGCCAGGGCCGGTTTCGTGTTGCGAAGCGTCCGGCTCGCTCAACCAGAGCAAAGTGTATTTCGGCACGGCTCTTTTCCACAACCCCTGTGTAAGGGACTTGGTCGTCCAGGCATCCGCCGCTGTGTTGGGGTGGATGGTGTTAGTCGGAAATTCTTTATCATCATTGAGATGGTTCAGAGCATCGATGGCCAGGCGCGGAATGGTGTGCCCTTTGTAGAGCACAACCGAATGAGCGGCAGCATCCGAAGCGCGTTTTGAAGACCGATCGTGGAGCAACGCCACCGGCTTGGTCCCCGCGATCACAGTCTCATAGTCCGCCTTATGGAGAATCTCGGCCACCGTTGGAACCAGGATGTAATTGCCCTCGGACAAAAAATCTCCCCTTCGAACGGCCTCGATCCCCTCCGTCGCGTTGGGACCCAGCCATCCGATGGCGGGCCGATAATCGCTGTTCGCCATGATGCCGCTGCGGTTGGGATACACCCCGGTGGCGATAGCCGTCCCGTTCACTTCGGTAGTGCTAATATAGACGGGATGATGGTTCTTGAAAAATACTCCTCGGACTGCCAACTGATGGAGAGTGGGCGTATATTGGGGAGTAATGAAGTCCGGCCGCATCCCATCCCAAACAACCACCACCACATGTTCCGCCTGACCTTTAGCCGCGGAGGCCCGCGACGCAGCTCCGAAGGTCATTGACGGAAGGCAGGAGATGAAAATGATGCAGGCCAGTTGTTTCATTTTAAAAATATTGCCGTTGCTCATGACTCACTGTGAACAGGCGTTTCTAATAAACTCTCCCAAAAAGTCAAGAGTTTGCGCACGGAGTAAAGGGGCTCTTCCGCATGAGGAGCAATTCCTGCAAGTCCCGGCCCGGTACTCCGCAAAAACGGCGTGCATCCGCATGTGCAAGGAGTAGGTTGCTAACTATGAGCGGCCAGCGACAAATTCAGAATCTCGCGCTAATCGGCTTTATGGGCACGGGAAAGTCCTCGGTGGGACAACTTGTTGCCGCCCAACTGCATTTTAGTTTCGTCGATACCGACCAACTGATCGAATCGCGGGCCGGAAAAACGATCTCCGAAATATTTTCACAGGCAGGGGAGAAGGTTTTCCGCGAGCTTGAAACGCAACTTTTGTTGGAGCTAGGCCGAAATCAAAACACCGTGATTTCCACCGGAGGCGGCCTGTCCGCCAATGCGGCGAATCTTGCCAGTTTAAAACAGCATGCCCTGGTGGTGTGTCTTTGGGCTTCGCCTGAAGCCATTTGGGAACGCGTGAGGGACCAGACGCATCGCCCTCTGCTGCAGGATCCCGATCCACGCGAAAAAATTCACCAACTCCTGGCGGCGCGCGAGCCATTTTACCGGCAAGCTGACGTTTTGGTGAATACGGAGCAGCGTTCGATGAAAGAGATCGCCCAACATGTGCTGCACCAATTTCATCTCGCGCGGCCTCACTCTGCAGATCGGTGAAGGCTCAAATCCAGGAGCGAGCCCGCGAGTTGGGTTTCGATGCGTGCCACTTCACCACGGCCCAGCCTCCGGAAACAAGCCCCGAATTCGAGCGCTGGCTGGCCGCGCGGCAACATGGAGAAATGGCTTATTTGCAGCGCACGGCCCAAAAGCGAGCAGCCCCGCAGCTTGTCTTGCGCGACGTCAGGAGTATTATCACCCTCGCGGTCAGTTATTCGAAGGCGGAGAGCTCGGGCGTCTCCCCCGCCGAACCAAGGGTGGTCGGTCCGTCCAGCGCAATTCTTCCCGGTTTGATCGCTCGCTATGCTTCCTTCACTGATTATCACACAATAATTGGGGAGCCGTTGAGGTCGCTGGCAGACTTTGTCAATCGAATCGGAGGAGAGGCAACCCGCTCGCTTTGGTACATTGATACCGGCCCCATTTTGGAACGCGACCTGGCCCAACGAGCCGGGCTGGGCTTCATTGGCAAGCACACCAATCTCATCAGCCGCCGGCTCGGAAACTGGATTTTCCTGGCCGAGGTTCTCACAACGTTGGAATTGGAGCCTGATACGCCGGAACAAAACCGGTGTGGCACCTGCACTCGCTGCCTCACCGCTTGCCCGACGCAAGCCATCACGGCGCCTTTTCAACTCGATGCCCGGCGCTGCATTTCTTACCTGACGATTGAATTGAAAGGCTCAATCCCGATTCAATTCCGTCCCGCCATCGGCAATCGCATTTATGGTTGTGATGACTGCCTGGCGGCCTGCCCATGGAATCGATTTGCGCAGGAGGGATCTCTGATGAGGTCCCACGCGCGCGAAGATCTCAACCAGCCGAACCTGCTGGAACTGCTCTCTTTGGATGAGGCTGGCTTTAAAAAGCGGTTTGCGGGCACCCCCATTCTCCGCGCTAAGCGACGCGGTTTTTTGCGAAATGTTTGTGTCGCTCTGGGAAACATCGGAGATGAAAAGGCCTTACCCGCCCTGAGGCTGGCCATGGCGGACCTAGAACCGTTAATCGCAGAACATGCTGCCTGGGCCGCGGAGCAGATTAAATCTCGGGCCAGGACCTGACTGTCTAGCCTGACTTCAGCACGACCAAATAATCCGAAAAGGGATTGCGACCTCCAGCCCAAGGTTGCGAGCAACGAGCTACCTTGGGTCAATGTTCCCAATCGAAACAACCCCACAGGGGTTGCGGATTGCTCACCTTTTCCGCCGCCGTGTGGGGCCGAAATAATATCCTCCGCTCAAACGCACGCCTTTTACTTTTCGTTCGTAAGCAGAGCGTTTATCGGTGGCTTCGTCGAAGAGAGCGGTGTATTTGTAGGTAAAATTTTCGAGCTTGACGCGTTCGATTTTTCGGTCAATGAAGCGTTCGATGGCCGCCATATGCGAGGCGTCCTCAGCGACCATCAGGGTGAAAGCATCGCCCAGCGCCTGGGCGCGGCCAGTGCGGCCAATGCGGTGCACATAGTCTTCCGGATGTTGCGGGACATCGAAATTGATGACGTGACTCACATCCGCCACGTCTAATCCGCGCGCGGCAATGTCCGTCGCCACCAACACCTCATAGCGGCCGTCGCGAAAGCCTTTCAACGCCTGCTCACGCTCGCGCTGGGTGCGGTTAGAATGAAGCGTCGCCACCGCATGATTGTTCTTTTTTAACATGTGGCCAATTCGATCCGCCCGATTTTTTGTCCGGCAAAAGACAATCACCGAGTCGTATTTGACCTGGTCCAGCAAAGCGCGGAGCAAATCTGTTTTTTGATCCTCGGCCACTGGATAGACCACATGCTTGACGGTTTCGGCGGGGGAACGGCGCAGACCGATTTCAACCGTCTCCGGGTCTTTCATGGCCCACTGGATGAGCGTCTCGATCTGGGGAGGAATGGTTGCGGAAAAAAGCGAGCTGTGACGCTGCCGGGGGCATCGATCGACAATGCGGCGAACATCAGGCAGGAACCCCATGTCCAACATGCGATCGGCTTCATCGAGCACGAGATATTTTACCTGGTCGAGCCGGCACGTCCCTCGTTCGAGATGATCCAGCAAACGCCCGGGAGTGGCCACGATGACGTCCACTCCCGTTTTCAGGGCGTCATTTTGCAAGCCGTAACCGACTCCGCCGAACACAACAGCGACCCGAATTTGGGTGAACCGCGCCAGATCCCGGAAATGAGTTTCAACCTGGGCGGCCAATTCACGGGTCGGCTCCAGAATAAGCGCGCGAGTGGCATTCCCCCTTGGGCCGAGTTGGGAAAGGATGGGCAGAGCGAAGGCGGCGGTCTTGCCGGTGCCGGTTTGAGCACTGCCAATGACATCGCGCCCCGCCATGATGAGGGGGATGGTACGGAGTTGAATTGGCGTAGGCTCGACATAGCCCATCGCCTTGACACCCTCAAGGACTGTCGGAGAAAGACCGAATTTTGTAAACGGCATAGGTTAGTTTACCAAGCGAACAGGCAAAGGGAAGCACTGTTTTGAAACTGGGTTGAGAGTCCTCACCCTTGGATGGAGGAAACCCGCCGAGGCGAACCAATTCCTTTTCCTCCATTCCGAGTCCCCGTCACGATTTGAGGCGCCGTGAAAAACATAGTTTAGGTTTGACTGGCCTCATTCTCTGGTTTGACTACAGCCTTGACCAAGCCTTGCCTGGAGCCGACGTGCTGAAAGTGTTGATGAGGGAACCGGCGCAATGGCCATAAGCGCCTGTTTTAAAATTCCGTGGAGTACTGCGGCGGACCGCAAAGGGATTGATGAGTTGGGGTGAAGAATTTAGGGTGGACACCGAACCTCTTTATTCTGGATTAGGGATTGCAACGCCTATTCGATACAACAGACCGAGCGCTCCAGATACGTTTGTGTCGGTGAAAGTGGTCGTGCCCGATTGTCCCGGAAGGTTCGTGGCCAGCGGCATGAACATCGCGGGGGAAAGTGTCATGCTTCGTTCCAGGAAATAGTTCATCCCTGCCACACTCTGCCAGCCCAAGATGACGTTCGCCCCGATGGCTGACGGACGAAGGAGACGGAGCACCGAGAGGGCGTTGGAAGGGTCTGTTCCAGCACGCCACTCCTCCCAATTGTTCATCCCGTCGAGATCGCCATCGAGATAGTCGGCCGAGCCGTCGGAGGGCAGGCCATATCTTTGGAGCCACGCAAACGAGATCACTGAAGACGGAGTCGGAAACTCATACGCCCCGATATCAATCGTGCCGCCCGTCACGCGCGGATTGCCGTCCAGATCGATGGTCCCCGAGAGATAAACATTGTTTCCAGCGTTAATGCACGGGGAGATGGATTTCACGCGCAAGTTGCCACTGGCTAAATCCAAAAAAAGCGGCGCGTTCGTGATGTTGCCTATGCCATTGGTAGGCATGGGAACAGTGCAGGAGAAATTGAAATTTGCGCCGTCGGCGATGTAATTGGAACCCTCCGGCGCGGTATTAGCGTAAACGATGCAGTTATAGAATGTCGTGGTAGCGTAAGGGTCCGAAAATGCGCCGCCACCAATGCTGCCTGAATTCGCGGCTAACGTACAGTTGTAAAGTCTGCCTCCATAATCCCCGCCGCCATATTTAGATGAGTTGCCAGTCAGCAGGCAGTTGTAGAGAACTCCTTCGTAGCCGCCGGACCCGCCGCCCGTGGCACCCCCGCCGGCCGTGGAGGCCGAATTGCCTTTCAAAATGCAGTTATAGAGCGTGGCGCAATGGGCCCCGCCTCCGAACACTGCTGAATTGCTGTTCAGCGCGCAGTTGTAGAGTGTTCCGCCAGCCGCTCCGCCGCCCGAATCCGCGCAGGAATTGCCGATCAGCATACAGGAGTAAAGCTGCCCCCCCGAAGTCCCCCCGCCGCCGGCAAAAGGTCCGTCAGCCCGGTTGCTGGCTACGGTGCAGTGATAGAGGGTGCCTGCGCGCACCCCGCCTCCGGAGCCTAACTTTCCACCAGCCCGATTTCCCGTCAGGATACAGTCATAAAGAGTCAACCCGAAGTAGGGCTCCCCGAACGCCCCGCCACCACCGCCGTCGTCTCCGTTAGCCGCATTGCCGGTAAATAGGCAGTTATAGAAACTTCCGCCAGCCGCTCCGCCGCCGCCGAACGCTGCGACATTTCCGGTAAAAATGCAATTGGTCGCGACACTCCCCAGATCACCCCACAACCCGCCTCCGCTTCGCTCGTTGTAATAACCGCCTTCCGTCCGCGTGTGCCCGTTGGTCAGGGTGAAACCGCTCAAGATAGCATCGGCGTTCAGGTAAACGCAGCGGATGCCCCCATCACCGACGCCTCCCCCAGGCGCCGCCGCTCCCATTATCATCGTGACAGCAGGGCCGTTGACGCTCAGGAGCGTGGTCGCTGGTTTGAACGTCACGCGGTTCGTCATTGCCCCAAACACCGCCCGCCCACCGATGGCATAAACTCCGTTTGTGACCAGGACCGTCACTCCAGGAGGTGCTGCATCCATGGCATCCTGTAGGGTCTGCGCCGCGGTCTGCCAGTTGGTATATGGAAAGACCGGCGTGGGGTTGCTTTGGTTCACATAGACGTGATAGGTCGATGCATCCACTACTCGAACCTCGACCGTGGCGCAGACGCCGGTCGGAAGACTGTCGTTGTATGCCGTCAGCTTGACGGGGTATGTGCCAGGCAGGTTCCAGACATGAGTGGCAAATGGTTGATTGCTCAATACAGTGCCATCCCCGAAGTTCCAGGCGCTGGCCGTCGTGCGGCCCTCAATCCGGGTCACGAACGAGAGTGGAAAACCGATCGCGACGTTCGTGTAAACGGCTTGAAGAGCCACGGCCAAGGTCCCCGTTGCGCCACCGGCCACAAATTCGTCAGCACCCATGGAGGGCGTGTTGAGCCACCGCTCCCCGTCAATATCTACACCGCTGCTATAAGCCGGATTGCCTGCCCTGATGCAAGGTGAGCTAGCCGAAAGGTGCGTTGCTGAAGCGAGTTGCGGATCCTGGGCGATGTTGCCGATCCCGTTAGTCGGCAACGGAGTGGTGCAGCAATAGTTGAACACGGGATCGAACGGCTGATCAAGAAGTATCACGGGCGCGAAATTGGGACCCACGTGTGCCCGATTGAAATAAACGATGCAGTTGTAAAGCGTTCCTCCAGCCACACCGCCTCCTGAGCCCAGCGTCCCCCCAAAACCTAAAGCCGAATTGGACGTAACCATGCAATTGTAGAGCGCGCAAGACCAGGCCCCACCGCCGTCGCTCGCGGCCGAATTACCGGTCAATGCACAGTTATAAAGCGCGCCATTATACGCGCCGCCGCCATTCGCGTAGGACGAATTGGCGGTGATCACACAATTGCTTACGATTCCTCCAACCTCGCACCATAACCCGCCGCCACTTTGCTCGCCGTAATAATCTCCAGCAGCCCCCCGCGTGTGCCCGTTCCTCAGCGTGAAGCCGCTCAGAACCGCATTGGCGGCAAGATACGCGCAACGGATGGCACCCTCGCCGTTGCCGCCTTCAGGCGCTTCGGCGCCCATGATGACCGTGACTGCCGGTCCATTGACGCTCGTTACCCACAGGGCTTTCTCGATCGCTACGCGGTTCGTCATCGTTCCCGAGACCGCCCGTCCGCTAGTGGCATAAACGCCATTTGTTACCAACACGGTATCGCCAGGCAGCGCCACGTTCACCGCGTCCTGAATGACTCGGGATGCAGTCGCCCATCCACCATAGGGCGCCGTGGGACTGGCGCTATTCACGTCCACGTAGCGGACCGCAGCCAAGGCCCCCTCCGCAGTCCCAAGGACCAGCAGGAACGCAACCGCTGAACTCAGCCAGCGCAAAGAAATGGGCAAAAAGCTCAGCGCTATTCGATCCGCGCGTTTTGTCGGTGTCACATTCAAGCTACTCTCACATCCCTCAAGAAAGTCAATGCGCAAAGCAATCTGGCTGATTTCCGTAACAGAAGAATGACAGTTTCCTCGGCTTCGAAAACCTAGTAAACCACGTTTTAAGGGAAACGCTCCGCTACTTTGTCACAGATCCTAGGGATTTAGCATAAACTGGGATTCGATATAGTGGGAAGGTGGGGTCGGAACTGTGCGCTAAACATTCACGCGCCCCACACATTGCGAGTTCGGTCGAAAAGGAACGCCAACGTTTAAAGGACAGTTCCGACCCCAGAGTTTTCCGGAGTTTTCCCCATTACGGATACTCCGCGTTTTGAAATTGCCCATCCGGCAGGCTTACCCTGGCAGCAGCCCGCAGGACAAATCGTTTTAGTTTTTTTATCAGCTTGTTCTAGCCGCCGCCGGGTTGTCGCGCAATTCTGTCAGCATGATTCACGCGCCGAAATTGTTCGCCTGTGCCCTACTGGCCGGTGCCGCCGGGCTGTTGCCGTCGCGCGGCCAAGCGCAATCCGCTGATTGGCAAAGCGTCATCTGGCGCGAACCGCAAGTGCGGTATCTGCTGGCCGACATGACACTCGGCGGGAACGCGAAGCTGTACCGCGATTACGCCACGAGGGAATGTGACTCAGATTCGCGCGAAGCCATTCGGCTTTGGGATGCCGGTGCGCGCGTGGTGAACCCAAATGAGTTTGAGCGCAAGTGGGTGACGAATCAGTTCGGCAAGGACGGGCGCGTCATGCGTGTGGTGTTGCGCGGGTCGAACCGGACGATCCTGGGGAATGAAATCTTCCTGACCAGTGACCTGAGGTTCCAAGACTCAGCCATGCGGATGGCCTTGTTGTGTTTCGCGCTGGGGAAACCGCTATCGGAATCCGAAGGCCGCAAGCACGACGTGAATACGACGGAGGCGATTCGACGTTGGAAAGAGGGTGCGCGAGTGCTGAACACGAACTGGTTTGAGATGCGCCGCGTAGGGGTGGATCGTCGCGTCTATTACAAAGATACCGACCTGCTGGCCGAGGGTTCGCACGTCCGTCTCAACAGCGACTTCGCCTACCCTGAAACCAATGTCCGTTATTTCCTCGCGGATATGATGCTCGGCGGCTCGCGCGATTTCTATCACCGGACTGCCGAAGCCGCGCACGAGATGGGCTGTCAGGAGGCCGTGGCCAGGTTCGACGCGTGTGTGAAAATCACGAACCTCGGCCAGTTCGAGCGCAAGCAGGTGGAGAGCAGAACACTCGTCACCCGCAAAGGCTCGAACGAACGCATCAGCGGGATGCTCGTCAAACTCAGCACGGATTAGGACCACCAACGCCATCAATTTATGAAAGCCAAACTCTATTTCTTCGCTCTGACCGCCAGCCTCGTCGCGAGGTGTGCCGCGGGCGATCTCAGCGGCCACAAGTTTCTGCTAACCTCCGTACGCACCGGCGACACGGAAGTCTTTGTCGTCGATCCCGAAACAGGCGATGCGCAAAACGCCTCGCGTTCGCCCAAGTCCGAGGATCGTTACCCTTGCTGGGCGCCGGAAGGCAAACGAATCTGCTTCATGTCCGACCGCGAGAGCACGACGAACCTTTGGATCGCGAACGCCGACGGCTCGAAGGTGCGCCGGCTCAATCGCACGCCCGCCGTCTGCTACATGCCGAGCTGGCAGAAGACTCCGCGCGGGGAGCGCATTGTCTTCGGCAAGCACGGCGACAAGCCGGAGATGGCGAGCATCAAGCCCGACGGCACCGGCGAAGAAATCCTCGGCGAAGGCCATGACCCAACGCTTTCGCCCGACGGCAAGCTCATCACCTACACCGGCCACGAAGGCGGCGGCGTGACGGTGTTCGTGATGAACCACGACGGCACGAACAAGCGCCAAGTCGTGAAAGAAATCAGCAAGGTCGGCGCGACCTTCCCGAACTGGTCGCCCGACTCGAAGCAACTCGTCTATTCGTTTCCCGTCGGCGATGCGCTGGAGCTGTTCATCATCAACTTGGATGGCTCGAACAATCGTCAACTCACGCGCACGGGAAAAATCTGCACGCCCAGCGCGTGGTCGCCGGACGGGAAATGGATTTCCTTTCGTCTCACCGATGAACGCTATTGGAGCAACAAGGAAAAGATGCTGAAGGTTTATGGCGAGAAGCCTGCGGACAAACGTCCCGTGTGGGTCGTGCGCCCCGATGGCAGCGACGCGCACGTCATCGAATGCCTGCGCTTCCAATGCGCAATCGACGGCAGCCGTGCCTCATGGAAACCGCTGGCGAAATGAAAGAACTCCGCTTCGCCATCATCGGCACGGGGTTCTGGGCGCGCTACCAACTGGCGGCGTGGCGTGAGATTCCCGGCGCACGTTGCGTCGCGCTCTGCAATCGCACGCGCGCAAAGGCCGAGGCGCTGGCGCGCGAGTTCGGAGTTCCGGCGGTGTACGAAGGAGCCGAGGAATTGCTCCGGCGCGAAAAGGCCGACTTCCTCGACATCATCACCGACGTGGACACGCACAGCCGCTTCGTTCACCTCGCCGCTGCTTACAAGACACCAGTGATTTGCCAGAAGCCGCTGGCACCTTCCATCGCTGAAGCGGAGAAGATGGTCGCCGTCTGCGCGGCGGAGAACGTGCGGTTGAGCGTGCATGAGAACTGGCGCTGGCAAACGCCGATTCGCGAGCTGAGAAAGGTTTTGGACTCCGGCGTCATCGGCCCGGTGTTCCGCGCGCGGATTGATTACTGCAACAGCTTTCCCGTCTTCGACAACCAGCCATTCCTCAAGACGCTGGAGCAATTCATCCTGACGGACATGGGCAGCCACATTTTCGACGTGACCCGGTTTCTCTTCGGCGAAGCGGCGCGCCTCTTTTGCCAAACGCACCAGATCACACCGGGCATCATGGGTGAGGACGCCGCGAGCGTGATGCTACGGATGCAGTCTGGCGCGACGGTGACGGTGAATCTCAGTTATGCGAGCCGCGTAGAGCACGACCGTTTTCCGGAGACGTTCCTCCACATCGAAGGCGCACTTGGCTCAGTGGAACTCGCGCCGGATTATTGGCTGCGCATCACCACCGAACGCGGCACCGAGACGCGCCGCTGTCCGCCGCCAGCTTATGCGTGGGCTGACCCGCGCTATGCGCTGGTGCATTCGAGCATCGTGGCCTGCCACGCAAATTTGCTCCGCGCATTGCAGACGAACACCGCGCCGGAGACCAGCGCGGCGGACAATTTGAAAACCCTGAAACTCGTGCAGGCCGCCTACGACTCGGCGCGGGGAAACCGTGCCGTGGAAACTTTATGAAAAGCGACACAATGAAAACCATCACCCTCATCGGAGCCGGCGGCAAAATGGGTTGCCGCTTGACCGACAATTTTCTCAAAACCCACTACCAGGTTCACTACCTTGAAGTCTCGCCCAAAGGACTGGAGAACTTGCGCACGCGCGCCGTGGCCGTGGCGAATCAGACCGACGCGGTGCCTCAGTCGGATGTGGTCGTCCTCGCTGTGCCCGATGTCGCCATCGGCGCGGTCGCGCGCGAAGTGGTGCCTGCGATGAAGCCCGGCGCGCTCCTGATGACGCTCGACCCTGCTGCGCCGCTCGACGACCAGTTGCCGCGCCGCTCGGACATCGGCTGCGTCATTGCGCACCCGTGCCACCCGTCGGTCTTTAACTGGGAGCCGACCGAGAAGAACTTCCGCGATTTCTACGGCGGCATCTCCGCCAAGCAGGGTATCGTGGTGGCGCTGATGTGGGGCGCGGAAAGCTATTACGAACTGGGCCTGGAAATTTCGACCGCCATGTATGCGCCCGTAAGTCGCGCCCATCGCGTGACGCTGGAACAAATGGCCATGCTCGAACCCGCGCTCGTCGAGACGCTCGCGCAAACCTGCATGGAAGTCGTCAAGGAAGGCCACGACCGCCTCATCACCGCCGGTGTGCCGAAGGACGCCGTGCGCGACTTTGTGCTGGGCCATCTGCGCATTCAGATCGCCGTACTGTTCGGCGAGGTGAACGGCACCTTCTCCGATGCGGCTTACAAGATCAGCAAGCGCGCTAAACCCGTGCTGTTCAAGGAAGGCTGGCAGAAAATCTTTGAACTTGCGGACATCCGCGAACAGGTGCGGGACATAACGCAGAAGTAGTTTCTGGCTTGCATGAAACTCGGACTCAGCAGTTACACGTTCGGTTGGGCCGTCGGTGTGCGGGGCCACATCCCGGCGAGCCCACTCGATGAGCATGGCTTGCTCGACAAGTGCTCTGAACACGATGTTAAGTTGCTCCAGATTGGCGACAACCTCCCGCTGCACGAACTCGCCGACGCGCGGCTGACTCGCCTGGCGGAATGCGCCGTGAGCCAGGGCGCGCAACTCGAAGTCGGTGCGCGCGGACTCACGACGCAGCGCATCGCCGAATACGTCGCCATCGCCCGGCGGCTTGGCGCGAGGTTGATTCGCCTCGTTATTGATGACGCCGGGTATCATCCCGACCCGAAGACCGTGACCAAACTGCTGCGCGAGGCCGTGCCGCTGCTCGACGGCCTGACGCTCGGCATTGAAAACCACGACCGATTCCCTGCCGCCACATTGCGCGAGATGATTGAGGCTGCGGGCAGCGACCGCATCGGCGTGTGTCTCGACACCGCCAATTCGCTCGGCGCGGGTGAAGGGCTTGACGCCGTCGTCCGAGAACTCGGCCCGTTGACCGTGAATCTGCACGTCAAGGATTTTCACATCGTCCGCGCGCCGCATCTGATGGGCTTCACCGTCGAAGGCCAACCCGCCGGGAGCGGGTTCCTGAATCTGCCGCGTCTGCTGGAGCAACTCGCGCCGTTCAACCGCTGCCGGACCGCCGTCCTTGAACTGTGGACTCCGCCGGAGCCGCGCCTGGACGACACGATTGCGAAGGAAGCAACCTGGGCTGTTCAAAGCCTTCGGTATCTGAGACCCTTTTTTCGAGACTCCTTATGAAATCCATACCACGCCCGCCCGCACATCGGAGCATTGCCTCATCCGTTCTCTGCATTCTCATCATGCTGGCTTTCACCGGCTGCGACAAACCAGCCGATAGAACCGACACCAGCCCTGCCGCCGCCAAACCTCTCACCATCGGCGTTGCTTTCGAGACTTTGCAGACGGAGTACTGGGTCGCGGGCTACGAGGCCATCAAGAGCGAATGCGCCAAACGCGGATTCAAAATCGTGGAGGCCGTGGCGGACAACGATGCCAACCGCCAGTTTGAGCAGGTGAAGAATTTCATCACGCGCCAGGTGGACGGCATCATTCTCGTGCCCAAGGACGCCAGCACCTGCCTCCCGATGATTAAGGCGGCGAACGCGGCGAACATCCCCATCGTGCTTTTCAACCGGCCCGCCGGGAAAAGTGACGCGAAATCCGTCGCAGTCGTGGCCGACAATTTTGCGCTCACGAAGGAGACGGTCACCTATATGATCAGCGAGGCAAAAATTACCGGGAAGAAACACCAAGCAATGGTGCTGCTGGGCGACCTCGGCGACATCAACGCCATCGGCCGGCGTGATGGATTCGACGCGGCGGTGAAGGATGCGCCGGAAACCGTGGACGTCGTTGCACGCATCCCGACCGAGTGGAACCAGGAGAAGGCGCAGGCCGGCGTAGTCAATGCGCTGCAGGCCCATCCCGACATCAGCTTCATTTTCACGAGTTCCGACTTTCTGTTCCCCAGCATTATCAGCGCGCTCAAAAGCGCAGGAAAGTATCACAAGATTGGCGCGACGGGCCACGTCCTGCTGGGCGGCTTTGACGGCGACGCGACGGCGTTTGCGATGTTGAAGGACGGCTACCTCGACGCGACGGGCGTGCAGGACGTATACTTCGAGGCGCAGCAAAGCGTGCAGGCGATTGTGGATTTGCGCACGGGGAAACAGTTGCCGGAACTCATCCGCGATCCCGGATTCGTCATTCATCAAGGCAACTTGAAGGAGAAGTCGGCGCAAATGTGGGGAGCGAAGGTGAGGAAGTAGTTTGTGGTTTGTGGTTCGTGGTCAGTCGCGGCGAAAACAACTGGAAAGGATCACATGCATGGTTAGGACGAATTTTGAGAAGTTGGAGGTATATCAGATCTCCGAAAAGATTTCTGATTTGATCTGGGGCGTTGTCGGGGCATGGCCGCCCTTCGCGCGAGACACGGTCGGCAAGCAGATCGTTCGTTCGGCGGACAGCATCGGGGCGAACATCGCCCAGGGCGTCGGGCGCGGCGCTCACCTGGACAACAAACGATTTGTCCGCATCGGACGCGGCTCGCTCTACGAAACCAAGCACTGGCTGCGGCGCGCCTACCGGCGAAAGTTACTGACCGCCCGGGAGGTCAACGTGCTTAAACCACTGGTGGATGAACTTGCCCCGCGTCTCAATTCCTATCTCAAATCCATCGGGCACGTCCCCGAGGAAGAATGACCGTCACGACGAACCACAAACCACGGACCACGAACTACGACCGGCTCATCCGCTCCGAATACCTCGTGCTCCTTCTCTGCGGCGTCCTTGTCGTCACGCTCGCACCGTTTACGCCTGGATTTCTGTCATCGGGCAATTTCAACAACGTCCTCGCCAACCTTCTTCCGCTTCTCATCGTCGCCGTCGGTCAGACCATCGTGTTGATCGCCGGCGGCATTGACCTCTCTGTCACGTCCACCATCGCGCTCACGTCCGTGGCTGGCGGAATGGTGATGAACAACAACAACGGCTGGCTCGCGCATCAACCGCTCGCCACGCCGGCGGCGATCCTCCTGATGCTGCTGCTCGGCGCGGTCATCGGCGGCGGCAATGGACTCGCCATCACGCGGCTGCGGATGCCCGCCTTCATGGTCACGCTCACGAGCATGATGTTCCTCTCCGGTCTGGCCATCTGGCTCACCCAGTCGAAGAACATCCCCGGTTTGCCAGCCGGTTTCACCACGCTGGGCGGGCGGCTTTGGATCGTTCTGCTCATCGCTTCGGCGCTGGCGGGCTTCGCGCATCTCCTGCTCACGCGCTCGCTGTTCGGGCGCTGGCTGCAAGCCGTGGGCTTCAATCCTCGCGCCGCTCGCGTCTCCGGTGTGCCGACCGACGGCGTGATCGTCGCGGCCTACGTCCTCAGCAGTGTGTTCGCCGCCGCAGCCTCTGTGCTTTACACGGCGCGGCTCGAAACGGCGTCGCCCGTGCTCGGCCAGCGCATCCTGCTCGATGTCATCGGCGCGACCGTCATTGGCGGCACGAGCCTTTTCGGCGGACGCGGCAAAGTGCTCTGGACGTTGTTCGGCGCGCTATTCCTCACGCTCCTCGACAACGCGCTCAACCTCATGGGCCTCTCGCACTTCATCATCATGATGGTGAAGGGTGGAGTTATCCTCCTCGCCGCCCTGATGGATGCGGCGAGGAGCAAGTTCGTTGCGCATGGTTCTTAGATCATTGCCATGACAGCCACAACCAACGAAATCCTTTCATTCCATCGGATCACGAAATCCTTCTTCGGTGTCCCCGTGTTGAAAGAAATCAGTTTTAACATCGGGTCTGGCCAAATCATCGGATTGGTCGGTGAAAACGGCGCGGGCAAATCCACCTTGATGAATATCCTCGGTGGCAATCTTCAGTCCGACGGCGGCACGCTGCGTTTCGAGGGCGCGGACTTCGCGCCGCAGTCTCCGCGCGACGCTCGGGCGGCTGGCATTGGTTTCGTGCATCAGGAACTGAACCTCTTTCCCAATCTCAGCATCGCCGAAAATCTGTTCCTCACGGATTTCCCCAAGAGCGGCCCCTTCATTTGTCGCGCCGAGATGAGCAGGAAAACCACGGAGTTGCTCGGGCGGGTTGGTTTGGAGTTGCCGCCCGATACGCTCGTGGAACGCCTTTCTTCTGGAGAACGGCAGCTTGTCGAGATCGCGCATGCGCTGTCGTTTGACGCGCGACTCATCATTCTCGATGAGCCGACTACGTCCTTGAGCGCGAGAGAGCGCGAGCGGCTATTCTCGCTCATTCGCCAGCTTTGCGGCGAAGGGCGTTCGCTCATCTTCATCTCCCACGCGCTCGGCGACGTGCTGCGGGTCTGCGATGAAGTGGTGGTGCTGCGCGACGGCGAAGTCGCCGGCCAGGGCACGGCGATCGGATTCGATCAAACACGCCTCATCTCGCTGATGGTTGGGCGGGAGTTGAAGCAACTGTTCCCAGATCGCCGATTTCCGAATCGACCTGCGACGGGCGAATCGAAACGCGCGGATTTGGAGATCGGCGCTCCGTTGCTCGAAGTTCGCCATGTCACTCAGCCCGGCACCGTGCTCGACATTTCATTCACGCTACATCGCGGCGAAGTGCTGGGCCTGTCCGGCTTGATGGGCGCGGGCCGAACGGAACTCGCGCGCATTATCTTCGGACTCGATCCGCACGCGAGCGGAAGCATCACCCTCGCGGGCGAGCCGCTGCGCCGTTCTCCGCGCCGCCGCGTGCGTCAAGGACTCGCCCTGCTTACCGAGAGCCGCCGCGACGACGGTCTTTGTCTCGAGGCCTCCGTCGCCGACAACATCGCGCTCGTCACCCTGCCGCAGCGGGCGCGCACGCCATTGCGCCTGCTCGATTTCGCCGGGCTGCGCGTCGCTCAGGACCGCATCCGCGAAGCCGTCCGGCTTCAGCCCAGCCTCCGGCTCGAACAGCCGACCCGCACCTTGAGCGGCGGCAACCAGCAGAAAGTCGTGCTCGCCAAATGGCTGCTCGCCGCGCCGCGGGTGCTCATCCTCGACGAGCCGACGCGCGGTATCGACGTTGGCGCGAAGTTCGAGATTTATCAGCTCATCCTCGAACTCGCTGACCGGGGCACGGGAGCGCTCATCATCTCGTCCGAGATCGAGGAACTGATCGGTCTGTGTGATCGCATCCTGGTTCTGAGCCGCGGCGAGATCACCGGTGAATTTTCGCGGCCGGAGTTTGACCGCGAACGAATCCTGCGCGCCGCGCTTGCCGGGCACGGCCGCCGCGAGGTAACGCCATGAACCGCGCCTTCCTGGCTTTGTTGAATTGGGCCACGGTGATTCTCTTCGCTGTTGTGCTGGCGATATTTGGCGCTCTCTCGCCAAAGTTTTTCACCGGCGCGAACCTGCAAAACCTCCTCGTGCAATCCTCATCCACCGCGGTCGTGGCCATCGGCGTGACTTTCGTGCTGCTCACGGCGGGGGTGGATTTGTCCGTCGGCGCGATCATGTTCATCGCCGCTGCCGTCGCCGGGAAGCTGTTACTGGCCGGCGTGGTGCTGCCGCTCGCGCTGCTGGCCATGGTTGCCACCGGCGTGGTGTGCGGTGCGGTCAACGCCCTGCTCGTCACGCGCCTCGGCATCATTGCCTTCATCGCCACGCTGGGGACGCTTTACGCCGGACGCGGACTCGGGCTGTGGCTCACACAGACGCGCGCCATAAATCTGCCCGACTCGCTCCTGCAACTCGGCTCTGCCCGGATAGCAGGAATTCCAGTTCCGCTGCTCGTCTCCGGCCTGGTGCTGGCGCTCGCGCATCTCACGCTCACGCGCACGCCGTATGGCCGGCAAATCTACGCCGTGGGCAACAACCTGGGGGCGGCGAAAAAGGCCGGACTCAACACGCGCCGGTTGCTCGTATCGGTCTATGTCATCAGCGGAGTGTGCGCCGCGCTCGGCAGTATCCTGTCGCTCGCGCAACTCGGCGCGGTCTCGCCGACCTTCGGAACCAACCGCGAATTCACCGCCATCGCCGCCGCCGTGCTGGGCGGCACGAGCCTCTTCGGCGGACGCGGCGCGGTCTTCCCGGGCACAGTCCTCGGCGCGGTGCTCATTCAAAGCGTCGAGAGCGGACTCGTGATTTTGAACGCCGACCCCTACCTTTACCCGCTCGTCACCAGCGCGATCATTTTCCTCGCTGTGCTGACGGACAGCGGGAGGAGCACGCTGCTGGCCAAGCTGGGTCAGCGAAGAATTCGGAGGGAAGAAGGGGAATGAAGCTTCTGCAACTTCACGCTGGCGCGTTGACGATGTTTTTCGATCCAAAGAGCGCTTTCTTGCGTCGCATCTGCGTGGGAAAGATCGAAATCGTGCGTGGCATCTATGCCGCTGTCCGCGACTGTAACTGGGGAACCGTGCCGGCGGCGATTTCCAGGCTTACCTCAAGCATCTCGAAAAACTCCTTCCGCATCGCATTTGAAGTGGAGTGCCGCGAGGGCGACATTGATTTCCACTGGCGTGGCCGGGTCTCCGGTTCGGCGGATAGCACCGTGAAGTTCACCTTCGACGGCCAGGCGTTATCGACTTTCGCCCGAAACCGAATTGGTTTCTGCGTGCTACATCCTATCCGCGAATGTCGCGGTGCGCGCGCCCGCTGCGAGCAGTCGGGGGACCGCAGGGTGACACTTCGTTTTTCGCGGACCATTGAGCCGCAGATTCCGGGCAAAGCCGCTTTTTGCAAGATGAAGTCGCTCGCGTACGAAGCCGGTGGAGGGGTCTGGGCCGAGTTGGGTTTTACCGGTGATGTTTTCGAGATGGAAGATCAACGAAACTGGACGGACGCGAGCTTTAAGACCTATTGTACTCCACTCGCACAATCGATCCCTGTCGAAGTTCCCATGGGAACGCGTATCCGCCAGAGCGTGACATTGCGCCTGGCGGGACGAGCGACGCGCCTGACGGTGGAAAAATCGCCCGCATTCCTCGAGATCGAAGTGCCACGGCATCCCACGCACGAACTGCCGCACATCGGCCTTGGCGTGGCGAGCCACCAACAACCGCTCACTGCGCTTGAAATTAAGCGTCTGGCTGCCCTGCGGCTGACGCACCTGCGGGTGGATGTTCAGTTCGGCCACAGCGACTGGCAGCTCACGCTAAAGCGCGCGATTGGCGATGCGAAAAAGATTGGCCTCCGTCTGGAGCTTGCCATCCATCTTCCGCGGCATGATGGCGCACGGGAACTCGGCGAGTTGTCGCGAATTCCACCCACCTCCATAGCCCGCGTTCTCGTGTTCCGAAAAGGTGAGATCGCCACCAGCGCCGAGACTTTGCAATTTGCCCGCCGATTTCTGCGCGTTCTTCGCGCCCCAATCGGCGGGGGCACGAACGCGCATTTTTGCGAGCTAAACCGCGCGTGCGCGGTTAACCGCTTCGGGCTTTCGCAATGTGACTTCGTAGGTTGGCCCATCACCCCACAAGTTCACGCTTTCGACGACCTTTCTATTGTTGAGACGCTTGAAGCTCAACCCGACACTGTGGCGACCGCACGGATGATCGCAGCGGAGTTGCCCTTGATTGTCTCACCGATTACTCTGCGTCCTCGCTTCAATGCGGTGGCCACAAGCCGGGAGCCAGACCCGTTGCCGAATATGCTGCCGCCCCAGGTGGACCCGCGGCAGCGCTCGCTGTTTGCAGCCGCCTGGACGCTCGGCAGTATCGCTGCGCTCACAAGTGAAAGGGCAGTCAGTCTCACTTATTTCGAAACGAGCGGCTGGCGCGGCATCATGGAGATCAAGACCGGACCACCCTTGCCGAAGAAATTTCCCTCCACGCCGGGAGCTGTTTTTCCGGTTTATTTTGTCTTCGCCTCCTTGGCAGGTTTCCAGCGCATTGCACCGATTTCGACATTTGCTGACCATCGACTTTCGGCACTGGCATTGTTCGATGAGTCCGGTCCCCGCCGGATTATTCTGGCCAACCTCATGGCGGCATCGCTTCCCGTGAGCCTACGCATGCCTGCTTCGTGTTCGCGCGGTAGCTTTCGTATGCTGGATGAGACGAACCTTAAGCGCGCGACGGGCAGCCCGGAGCTGTTTCTCGCCAAGCGGGGAGAGCCGTTCGAGGTGGCTAAAGGCGCGCTCAAATTCATCATGAAGGACTGGGCTTTCGCCGCGCTCGATTTGATGTAGAACGCGATGAGCTTTTCAATTATGCTCGGAGTGCGTGGCAAATCCGAAGACCAAGAATAGAAACCGGCCAGATGGCGGCTCCAGTCGTCTTCTTGAAGCCTGTAGCCGGCTTCGTTTTGAGCCACACGACATCGCGGCGCAATTGGACGCGCGCGGCCGCTACGAAGTGCGGCTTGACAAGGAATTTCCGTTGCTCATCAAGCTCTTCCGCTACACCTCGCGCCGGCACACGCGGGGCGCGACTTGGCATGAGCGGCTCGAACTGTTCCTCCCGCTCGACGGCCTGGCGCGCTTCCGCATGGGCGAGCAGGAGGTGGAATTGCAGGCGGGCGAACTGCTCGTGGTGGACAATCTCAAGCTGCATCACGTCGTAGATTTTCCCGGCTTCAACACCCGCGTCGTGGTCATCAGTTTTCTGCCGGAGTTCGTGTACAGCCTCGGCTCACCCTCGCACGACTACGCATTCCTGCTGCCGTTTTACTCAAAGGTCGAGCGGCGCCCGCATGTGATGCGCGCGGGGGATGATGCTGCGCCGGAGGTGCATGGCGCACTGGCGCGGCTGCTCGAATGTTATTTCGGCGGCGCAGCCAAGCCGTTTTTCCAGGCCGGCTCCAAGGCGTTTCTCCTCGAATTGCTCTACCATCTCGCCTCTTACTTCCGCGCCTCGGAGGTGCTGAAGTGGGAATTCGTGCGTCAGCAGGAACGCTCGCTCCGGCTCAAGAAACTGTTCGACCACATCAACTCCCGCGCGGCCGAAAAGCTCTCCGTCGGCGCGGCAGCGCGGCTCGCGGGGATGAACACGCCCCAATTCATGAAGACCTTCAAACAGGTCGCCGGTATGACACTCGTTGCTTACCTGAACCACGTCCGCCTTGCCCATGCCGCACGCCTGTTGCGCGAGACAACGCGCTCCATAGCCGATATTGCAAGCGCAGCGGGCTTTTCGGATCAAAGTTATTTCGACAAACGGTTCAAACGCGCCTTTGGGCGAACACCGAAGGAGTTCAGGACCGAAACGGTTCGGTGAATTTCGTCCAAGAATTCGCGTAACCTTGTCCTAGCCCCGGCGGCCGCCATCCGGCATTCTGTTTGACATGAACTCGTTGCGCATTTTCATCATGATCGCCTTGGGCTGTCTCACGACGGCAGCCGCGACCTCGCGACTCAAAGTTTCCGACAACCACCGCTTTCTCGTCACCGCCGATGGCAGACCTTTCTTCTACCTCGGCGATACAGCCTGGGAATTGTTCCACCGCCTCAATCGCGAAGAGGCGGATAAATATCTCACGGATCGCGCGAAGAAAGGTTTTACGGTCATTCAAGCCGTTGCGATTGCCGAACTCGACGGTCACACGGACCCGAATGCCTACGGGCACCTTCCACTCGTCGATCTCGATCCAGCGCGGCCCGCCGTGAAAGACGGCGCGGCTAACGATTACTGGGATCACGTCGATTACGTCGTGAATAAGGCGGAGTCGCTCGGTCTCTACGTCGGCTTCCTGCCAACGTGGGGCCGCTACTGGCATGACAAAGTTAAGGACGGCAAACCGCTTTTCAATGAAGCGAATGCCGCGACCTACGGCGAATGGCTCGGCGCGCGTTACAAGGACAAGCCCATCATCTGGGTTCTTGGCGGCGACCGTGGCGTGGAAAACGACGAGCAGAAGGCCGTCATCCGTGCAATGGCGCGCGGGATCCGCAAGGGCGATGGCGGCAATCATCTCATGACGCTGCATCCGAATGGTGGTTCGGGATCGTCGAAAACCTTTCACGACGACGATTGGCTCGACTTCAACATGCGTCAGAACGGCCACGTCGCGGAATTCACCGGGCGCTACGATCAGACGCGCACAGACTACGACCGTACGCCCATCAAGCCGGTGGTCGATGGCGAACCGATTTACGAAGATCATCCCGTATCCTTTAATGCCAAGACCCTC
This sequence comes from Verrucomicrobiota bacterium, assembly GCA_038228235.1. Taxonomy (GTDB): domain Bacteria; phylum Verrucomicrobiota; class Verrucomicrobiia; order Limisphaerales; family JBBRPK01; genus JBBRPK01. The sequence continues at coordinate 44,235 of JBBRPK010000002.1, read as the reverse complement.
GGCCACTCCATCGCCGCCGATGTGCGGCGTCCGCTCTACTGGGATTTGTTCAGCGGTGCGTGCGGCCATACCTACGGACACCACTCCGTCTGGCAGATGTTCGATCCGAAACGCGGCAAACCCATTAACAACCCGCTGCTGTCGTGGAGCGAAGCCATCGACCAGCCGGGCGCGGCCCAGATGCAGCATGGCCGCGCGCTCATCGAATCACGGCCCTTTCTCACGCGCATCCCGGACGATTCGGTCATCGTCACCGACCGCGTGCCGACGAGCGTACCCGGTGCCGGCACGCGGCATTTTACCGCCACCCGCGACGAGTCGGGCAGCTACGCGATGGTCTATGCGCCGGTGGGACGGAAGTTTTTCGTGAACATGAGTAAGCTCACGGGGGAGAAAGTGAAAGCGTCGTGGTTCAATCCGCGCGACGGTTCAGCGCAAGCGATTGGGGAATTCCCAAACACCGGCGAGCGAGAGTTCAATCCACCGAAACCGGGCGAAGCGCTCGACTGGGTACTTGTGCTCGACGATGCGACGAAGAATTTTCCCGAACCGGGCGGAAAGCGGCTCAACCCATGACAAACGAACTTCGCATCGGACTGTTCCTTCTAGCGTTGTTCAGCGGCTCGATTGCCCCCGCGGCCGATTTGCCAAAGACACGACTGGGTTTCATTGGCTTAGAACTGGATGGCGCGTGGAGTTTCATGGAACAGGCCGCAACCGAGCCGGAAGCGGAACTCGTGGCTGTCGCCGATCCACACGACGATTTGATTGTGAAACCAGAAGCGGCTCTGCCAGCCGGAATCAGGTTTTTTGCCGATCACGAACCGATGCTTGGCGAGATGAAGCCCGACGCCGTGCTTTTGACCGCGCCGAACGATGAGCATCTCGAAATCATGCGGGCCTGTGCCCGGCGGCACATTCACGTCTGGTTTCAAAAGCCGATGGCCTCGACACTGGCGGACGCAATTGAGATGGACCGCCTGGCTCGCGAAACCGGCATCACCCTGATGGTGAACAATTGGACACTTTGGCTTTCGGATCATCAGGCGCTGGCGGACCGCGCGCGTAGCGGCGACCTCGGCGCGATTCAACGCGTGTTTGCGCAGAACGGCTTCGTGGAGGCTGACGGATTTCGGCAACGAAGGGGCGGGGGAACTTTATTTTACCGGATCGAAAAGCAGCCTGCGCGGAGGGCGGGATGTGCGGTAAAACTTCAGGAGAAATAGGATTCCACTGCTCATAAAGATATTCTCCCACATCCTCGCCGTGCTGTTGCTGCCTGAGGTTTTGCTTCACGCTGAAAACTGGCCGCAGTTTCGCGGGCCAGGCCATCAAGGCATCTCCATCGAGCAAGGTCTGCCGCTGGCGTGGAGCGCGGAATCAAACGTCGTTTGGAAGACCGCCATCCCCGGCGAGTCGTGGTCGTCACCCATCGTCTGGGCCGAGCGCGTCTTCGTGACCACGGCGACGGACAATGGCGAATCATGCCGCATACTCTCGCTGGATCGCCGGACGGGGAAAATTCTTTGGGACAAAGAGGTCCTCAAACAAGTTCCGCGCCACAAACAACAGCGCAACACTTTCGCCACGCCGACGCCTGCGACGGATGGCGAGCGCGTTTATGCGTGCTTCGGTGACGGGAGCTTCGCCGCGGTGAACTTTGCCGGCGAACTCGTGTGGACGAATCGCGACTATAAGTTTTATGGCGAGCACGGCCTTGGGTCGTCACCCATTCTGTTTCGCGATTTGCTCATTATGGCGCGTGACGGCAGCAGCGAGGGGGAAGACAAAAAGCTCGGCTGGCAAAGACCGTGGGACCAGTCATTCATCGTTGCGCTCGACACAACGACAGGAAAGGAACGCTGGAAAGGCAAACGCGGTCTCTCCCGCATTTCTCACGGCGGCCCAACGATTTGGGAACACGGAGGCATGACCGAAGTCGTGAGTGAAGCGGGCGATGTTGTGCAGGGATTTGACGCGCAGACCGGCGAACGCCTTTGGAGCAGTGAAGTCATCGGCGAAGGCAAGGTTCCCTCTGTCGTACTGGGCGACGGCCTGGCGTTCACGTCTGGGGGGTGGGGTGGAAAGGAGACGATTAAAGCATTCAGGCTCGGCGGCAAGGGCGACCTCAAGGAAGCAAATCTCGTTTGGGAACAGAAGAAAGGCATGCCGAAGGTGCCGTCGTTGCTCTATGTTAAACCTCATCTCTTTGCCATCACTGACGGTGGCGTGGCTTCGTGCATGAAAGCCGAGACGGGCGAAATTGTCTGGCAGGAACGCGTCGGCGGGAATTTCTCCGCCTCGCCCGTCGCCGCCGAAGGCCGCATCTGTTTCCTCGGCGACAACGGTGAGACTACGGTCATCGCAGCCAGCTCGGAATTCAAAGTGCTGGCAAAGAATCCGCTCGGCGAAAAAGTGCAGGCGTCCACCGCCGTCTCGCAGGGGCAGTTGTTCATCCGCACCGAGAAAAATCTTTTCTGCATCGCTAACGACTCGCGAGCCACGGCTGCGAGTCCGGTTTCGTCGGGACTCGTCGGTCACTGGAAGTTTGACGAAACTGGCGGCGCACCGGTCACGGACAGTTCGGGGGGTAATCATCACGGCAAATTGCTCGGAGCGGTTCGCGTGACGGGCAAATCGGGAAACGCCATCGAGTGCAAACAGGATGCGCTGGTGGAGATTCCGCATTCGGTCCTGCTCGACGAATTCAAGGAGGGCATAACGATTTCGGCCTGGGTCAATCGCGCGGTGGATGCGAAGTGGAACATGATTATTTCGCGCGAGGTAAAGGACGGCCCTTCGGAATACTTCGGTCTCGCCGTGGTCAAGAACAAGGCAATGTTCTCCATCGACCCCGACGGCGCGCACTACAGGAACGTCAAGAGCGACGAGGATATGCCAGCGGGTGAATGGATTCATATCGCGGGCATTTACGATAACAAAACGTTGAGGCTGTTCGTGAACGGCAAGCTCGTGAAGTCAGCGGCGGGCAGCGGGCCGTTCCAATTCGCGGATGAGAACCCCACCATAATCGGTGGCAACACCAACAGCAAAGGCAAGACGTGGGTGGATTGCTTCAATGGCCGCATTGATGAAGTGCGATTGTACAATCGCGCGCTGAGCGACGAGGAAATCATGGCGCTTCCGGGAGAGGTTGCTGCGAAGAAATGAGGGCGCTGAAGTCATGATCCGCATCCGGCGAATCCCAATTCTCGCAAAGACGCTCATGGCCCCGGACAAGTCGAGGCCGTTTTAGCTCACCGAACGCGCTCAGCAAAAGCTCAACACCATCATGTGGGCCGCGACGCACTGGCGTGAGTGTCCGTGCGGCGATGCAATGAATCCCCGCCCGTATCGGAGCACGAACCACGTCGTCGTGAACGTGGATTATTTCCAACAACTCGACGCGCGGGAAGACCAAATCAATCGCGCCGGCCAGTTGAGCGTGCCGGTGAGGTTGTGGTGATTTGGGATCCGATGTAGAAAGCTCTGGCTGATTGAGTGAGAAGTCGATAAAACACCCCTGTGAAATCCCCGGCGCCAACAAAACCCGGCCCAGCAGCAGCGGTTCCGTCGCCAACGGAAGTGAAAACCGTTCGGGATCTCTCACCACAGCAATGGCGCTCCGGAATCGCGGCCTGGCTGGGCTGGATGTTCGACGGCCTGGACATGCATCTTTACACGCTGGTCGCGGTCCCCTTTGTCGCGCAGCTCATGATGACACAGCGGACCAATCCCAACGTTGGATTAAATGCCTCGATTATCCAGGCGGGGTTCCTTATTGGCTGGGCATTGGGCGGCGGATTTTTCGGGAGAATCGGCGACCGCCTTGGACGCAGCCGCGCCTTGAGTCTGACCATTCTGACCTATGCTCTTTTTACCGGCCTTTCTTATTTCGCTCACCAATGGTGGCACCTGCTGGCTTTTCGATTCCTCTCGGCGCTTGGCATCGGTGGAGAGTGGGCGGTGGGGGCGTCTCTGTTATCGGAAACGTGGCCTCGCCGGTGGCGCCCCTGGATTGCCGCCGTGTTACAAACAGGGGTTAACGTGGGGGTCTTAGGTGCCGTGCTTTCCAACCATCTGCTGTCAAGCATTGTGGCTAAGGAGCCGCGCTATCTTTTTCTGGTCGGGGTCTTGCCGGCCTTGCTGGTCTTCTGGATTCGGCGAGCCGTCCCCGAACCGGAGGAATGGCACGCGGCCAAGACGCGCGCCGGACATCACGAGCCGAAAGCGCGGGATTTATTTCGGGGCGAGGTGCGCCGCACGACCCTGCTCGTGATCCTGGTGTGCGCGGTTTCGTTGACTGCCCATTGGGCTTTCATGTTTTGGCATCAGGTCCATGTGCGAAATTTGCCGGAGATCCTCCAATGGAGCGACGAAGAAAGAAACCGGCTCGCCTATAAAGCTCTTTACGTGGTGATGGTTGCATCCATCGTGGGCAATTTTTCGGCGGCGGTGATTGCGCGCTTGATTGGCTACCGCCGCGCCATCGCCATCATGTGTTTCGGGTACTTCCTGGCGATGCTGGGGACATATTATACGGCCCGGTCGCCCGAATCCCTTTTTTACTGGCTGGTAGGGCCCGGATTTTTCCAAGGTGTGTTCGCTCTGTTCACGATGTACTTGCCCCCGCTATTTCCGACTTTGCTTCGAACGACAGGCGCGGGGTTTTGTTATAATATTGGGCGGATCGCGGCGGGTCTGGGGACGATTCTTTTCGGCCTTTTTAGTTACAAAAGCATTGTGGAAAAGGGGACGGTGGGATTGGATTATCGGCTCACGCTCTTCTACGCCGGATTTCTGTTTCTGCCGGCCGCCGTGCTTGCGCTCTACCTGCCGGAGTTGCGCGACCGGGAGGAGCCTCAGGCTGTTCCTCAACTTGCGGATTAATATTTGGATTATGTTCAATTTCGAAGACAAAATCGCCCTTGTCACCGGCGCTGGCTCCGGCATAGGGGCTGCCATTGCCGAACAGTTCGCTCGCGCCAAAGCTTTCGTCTATGTGACTGACTGCGATGAAAAAGGCGGCGCCATCACTGTTTCACGAATACAAGCGCAAGGGGGACAGGCCGAATTCCTCCCACTGGATGTGACAAGGGAAGCGGATTGTGCGCAAGTTGCTCAGCGCGTCCACCAGCGTCACGGGCGGCTGGACATTCTTGTGAACAACGCGGGCATCGGCCACGTCGGCACCCTGCTTCAAACCACCGGCGCAGACCTGGACCGCCTCTACGCGGTGAACGTGCGCGGAGTTTTCAACGTCACTAAGGCCTTCCTGCCTGCCATGATTGCCCGCAAGTCGGGGGCGATCGTGAACCTTGCCTCGATTGGGGGTGTCCTGGGAGTGCGCGACAGATTGGCGTACTGCACGACCAAGTTCGCGGTGGTGGGATTGACCAAGACCATGGCCCTGGATCACGCGATGGATGGCATCCGGGTCAACTGCATTTGTCCGGGCCGCGTGGAAACACCTTTTGTGTCAGCACGCCTGAAAGAGTATCCCGACCCGCAGCAGGCCTACCGCGAAATGTCTGCAACTCAGGCTCTTGGCCGCATGGGCAAACCCGACGAAATCGCCGCCGCCGCGCTGTACCTGGCCAGCGATGAAGCAGGTTTTATTACCGGCACCGCTCTGTTGATTGACGGGGGTTGGAGCGCGGGCAAGTAGGGCCAGGGACCACTGCTGTTGACTTAAGCGAGTTTCCGTCGCGACGCTTTGGGTTGCCATCTTCTCCGACCTCAAACCTGCCGCCCCAACACCCTCTGATGCTCCTGAATGGCGTAGCGATCGGTCATGCCGGCTAGATAATCGCACACGGCGCGTGGCCAACCGTCCTGGGAGGCTCTTTTCCGGGCTTGCTCGCCTATCTCCTGCGGGTGCTCCAGATAATACCTGAAAAGTTGTTTCAAGAGCCGCACGGCACGGCGATTCGGTTCATGGACTTCGGGGCTGTAATAAAGATTTCGATAAAGATAGCCGCGCAATTCGAGGTTCAGCTCACGACGCTTTGGACTGTATTGGGCCAGCGGTTTCGGTTGCAGCCGCACTTGGTCCGCGGAGCAAACATGAGCCGCAGCGATACGTTTCTCCGTAGTCCAGACCACATCCTTCACCTGACTGTCGATGATGCAACGGGTGATAAAATAGCGGCGAGATTCGTCGGGCAAATCTCCATAGGTTTTCTTCACCGCCTGGGCGGCGTCCCGCCAAAGACGCACATCGCGGCGTAATTGCTTTTCAGAAAAGAGACCTGCGGTCAATCCATCCTCCACGTCATGACTGTAGTAGGTGATCTCGTCCGCCAGATTGGCCACTTGAGCTTCGAGGGAAGAAGACTTGGCGGGAAAGCCTTTCCGCCTGGCGGGATGATCGCAGCTTGTGAAGTGCTTCACCAGGCCCTCCCGCACTTCCCAACTCAGATTTAATCCACCAAAGAGCGGATACTTCTGTTCGAGGAATTCGACGACTCGGAGACTCTGCCTATTGTGTTCGAATCCTCCGTGGGCTTTCATGACCGTATCGAGCGCCTCTTCGCCCTTATGGCCAAAAGGTGAATGCCCCAAGTCGTGAGCGAGGGCGATGGTCTCCGTTAAGTCCTCATTCAATTTCAAAGCCCGGGCGATGTTTCTGGAGATGCCGGCCACTTCGATCGTATGAGTTAAACGGGTGCGCAGATGGTCGCCCGTGCCGTTGAGAAAAACCTGGGTCTTGTATTCGAGGCGGCGGAAGGCCCGTGAATGAATGACGCGATCTCGATCACGTTGGTATTGAGTGCGCCATTCGGGCGGGTCTTCACCATATTTGCGGCCGCGTGTTTCAGAGCTGAACTGCGCGAAGGGGGCTAGAAATTGGCGTTCGCGTTCTTCGAGTTCGAGGCGGGCACAGGGCATGATTTTAACGCGGCGCACGACAGGCGGAGTGTGGAATGGAAAGCTGGCGCCTCCACCTGTGGCTTAACTCTGCTTCAATAAGTCATGCACGGAAACGCCGCGCAACTCAAAGAGGCGGCGAATGGTGTCTTCGATGAGATTATTTGGACAGGAAGCCCCGGCAGTGATGCCGACAGTAATTTTGCCGGCAGGAAGCCAATCTCGCGTTTCCACTTCTGTGTTCAAATGCTGATTGTAATGGATTATGGCCCGTTCTGAAACCATTTTGGCTGCGTTCTTGATGAAATACGTGGGCAGCTTGGCCTCTCCCATCTCGGCCAGATGCGAGGTGTTCGAGGAATTGTAGCCGCCGATGACCAGCAGCAAATCCATGGGCTCACGAAGCAGCTTCTCGAGCGCATCCTGCCGGTCCTGAGTGGCGCCACAGATGGTGTCGAAGAAGCGAAAGTGTTTATCGAGCTCGGCCGGGCCATATTTTTTTTCCATGGCGCTTTTCAGGCGGCGTTGAACTTCCTCGGTCTCTCCGCGCAACATGGTCGTTTGGTTCGCCACACCAATAGCTAGCAGATGGACATCGGGATCGAACCCGGAAGAATAAGCTCCCCGGAATTTCTCCAAAAACACCTGTTTATCCCCGCCGTTAAGGATGTAATCGCAAACGCAGTCGGTTTCGGCGAGATTAAAGACGACCAGATAATGGCCCGCTCCATACGCCGTGGCTTGCGAGGTGGTGGCTTTGGTTTCTTCGTGTTTGGCCTTGCCATGAATGATGCTGGTGACGGATTCCTTTGAGTATTGGCGCACCCGCTTCCATACGCTCATCACATCCCCGCAGGTCGTGTCCACCAGAATGCAACCTTTGGCCTCCAACTTCCGGCGCGTAGCCACTTCGGTCCCGAAGGCCGGAATGATAAGCACGTCCTCTGAACGCAAGCGGCCAATTTCTTCATCAGTCGGTTTGTTAGAAATGGTTTGGATGCCCAGATTGCGAATCTGGTCGTTGACCTCGGGGTTGTGGATGATTTCTCCCAGAAGAAAGATATGCTTATCGGGCGGAAACGATTTCCGCGCCGCGTAGGCGAGGTCGATGGCTCGTTCGACACCGTAGCAAAACCCGAATTCCTTGGCGAGCTTGATGGTCATCCCGTCGGCGGAAAGCAAATGACCTCGCGCCCGAATCCGATCCACCAATTCGCTGCGATAATGCGAAAGGACTTGCGCTTGCACCGCTTCCATAATGTCGGGACGGCGAAGGTTGATTTTTTGGGGCGCGACTGGAGCAGACATTGACATACGTAAAACAAGTTAACATCAAGGCGGAAGGCGTCGAGAAGAAATATCCGCTTCATCTCAAGGTCAATATTTTGTTTTTCAATCATCCAACCGATCGGTGGCAACGACGGCAGGGATCTGATGGAAATGCTGATCGTAAGTCAGCACGACGGCGCCGATCTGGAGGGCGCAACAGCCGATGATGACAGCCGTCAGGGGAATCGTAATTCCCTTGCGATCAAGGTCCCAGAGCATTTGTTCGGCCTGTTCATAAAGACGATCATCCGCCGGGATATTTATCATCACATCCCAAAAGGCATGGAATTTCTGGCGCACCAGCGGGTGCCTAAGCCCACGCCCCACCTCGCACCGCACGATGCCACAAACCGCCAAGTCCGCGCTTGCGGCGGGAAACGCGAGCCGCCTTAATGGATCTATCCCCCGGCGCAGGCACCGAATGTAAAAGCTGCTATCAACGAGAACTGGGCTTACGGCCATAATGGACAGCGGTTTCACGGTGGCGTATTTTCTCCAGATTATAGGCAGGGTCAACCGCGTCCTTCAGCGCGTCTGCCGCCAAGCCCAGACCGGCTGCGCTCAGTTTCACAAGCTTCGCTCTCCGGTCCATTTCTCTCAAAGCCAAGTCGATGGCTTTCGTCTTGTTCGTGGTGCCTGTGGCCTCCATAACGCGCGCCAGCAAAGCATCGTCGATAAACATTGTCATCTTCATGCCAGCTAAAGTATGGTAATCATGCCATATCTTCAATTTCTTTATCTTTGTTAGATGTGATAAAGATACGATTCATTGGGAATGATGCCCTGACGCCCTTCAGGCCTTTATTGTCATTCGGACCTCAGTGCGGTACAAAGCCCATCAGAGATGAACACTGCCGCCCATGAAACCGGATTGCCCCCCATTCGGGATGTTGATCAGTTGGAAGAGGTGGTGAGCGAGCCGAGCGAGGCCCTGATGAAAAGTCTTTCGCGAGTGCCGGGCGACATTCTTATTCTGGGTGTGGGAGGAAAGATGGGACCCTCGCTGGCACGCATGGCCAAGCGGGCTTCGGAATTGGCAGGCGTCTCGCGGCGTGTTATCGGCGTGGCCCGGTTCAGTGAGCCTGAGCTTGAATCCAAACTTCAGGCGCACCAAATCGAAACGGCGCGGGCAGATCTCCTGGATGAATCTCGACTGGAGGCTCTTCCCGAGGCGCCTAACATCATCTTCATGGCCGGGATGAAATTCGGATCGAAGGGGCGTGAAGCTTTGACGTGGGCCATAAATACCCACCTGCCCTCCCTGCTATGCAAACGATATCCGCGCAGCCGGATGGTCGTTTTCTCCACCGGCAATATTTATGGTCTGACGCCGGTGGTTTCCGGCGGCTCCGTCGAAACGGACGATCTTCATCCCATCGGCGAATATGCCATGAGTTGTTTGGGACGGGAGCGCATCTTTGAATACTTTTGCCGCTCTGCTAATATCCCCATGGTTTTCATCCGGCTGAATTACGCCTCGGAATTGCGTTACGGTGTCCTCGTGGACCTGGCCCAGAATATCCGGCACGGGGATCCCGTCGATTTGGCGATGGGCCATTTGAATGCAATCTGGATGGCAGATGCCAATGACATGGCGCTTCAGGCCCTGGGCCAAGCTGCCTTCCCTCCGACAATCTTGAACGTCACGGGTCCGGAGTTGTTAAGCGTGCGCGAGGTGGGTGAGCAGTTCGGGAAGCTAATGGGCAAGCGCGTGAAGTTCAAAGGCGCAGAAAGCCCCACTGCGCTCCTCAACAATGCGCAGCAGGCATTTCGTCTCTTCGGGAAGCCGCGCATCAGTGCGCCACAAATGATCCGGTGGACCGCCGATTGGATAATGCGCGGACAACCTACGCTTAACAAACCCACGCATTTTGAATCCCGCGGCGGAAGCTTTTGAGATGACACCAGAAGCGAGAAGATCCCTCCAAACCGGTCTGGTTATCCCGGCGTGTCCGCTCGCCCTGACCGCCGCGCGTAAGTTGGACGAGCTCCGGCAGCGAGGGTTGTTTCGTTACTACATCGCCGCGGGCGCCGGAGGCGTGGCCGTGGGAGTGCACACCACGCAGTTTGCCATCCGCGACCCAAAGATCGGTCTCTTCCAACCGGTGCTTGAGCTGGCAGCGGAAGAAATGACTCGGGCTCGCATCAAGACCAACGTGCCCTTGGTCGGGATTGCCGGCATCTGCGGGCGGACAAAACAAGCCCTCCACGAAGCGGCGCTTATTCGCGGTTTAGGATATGACGCGGCGCTCTTGAATCTTGGAGCGATGAAACATGCTGACGAAGACCTGTTGCTCGCCCATTGCCGCACATTGGCTGATGCCATTCCACTCATCGGGTTTTATCTCCAACCTCTGGCGGGAGGCCGGCTGCTGCCATTTTCATTTTGGCGCCGTTTTTCGGAGATCGAAAATGTCGTCGCAATCAAAATCGCTCCCTTCAATCGCTATCAAACCATCGACGTGATCCGGGCTGTGACGGAAGCGGGCCGCAACGACATCGCGCTTTACACGGGTAATGATGATAACATCGTGTTAGACTTACTCACGCCGTTTCGATTTGTGACCACACCTGAAAAGGCGTCCAAAGGCGGAGTAGCGGGGCCAGGGAACACCGCGGCGCAACCCAATTCCGCCGAACGCCGGATGGCGGGTGGGTTGCTGGGGCAATGGGCAGTATGGACCCGGCAAGCGGTCGAACTGCTCCAGGAGTGCCACTTGGCGGTGGAGCGAGGAGTTATTTCATCGGGATTGTTGCGCCGGAATATTGAACTCACCGATGCCAACGCCGCGATTTTCGATGTGGCCGGCGGCTTCGCGGGATGCATTTCGGGTATTCATGAGGTCCTGCGCCGGCAAGGCTTGCTGGAGGGCATCTGGTGCCTGGATCACGCCGAGACTTTAAGTCCTGGCCAGGCCCAAGAAATTGACCGCGTTTACGAGGCTTATCCCCATCTAAACGACGACACTTTTGTAGAGGCGCATCGCGATGAATGGTTGAAAGGATGAGCCGTGAGCATTTGAATGAAACGTGGCATCTCTCTCCGCAAAATGACCCCGGCGGACTTCTCCTTCGCGGATTCGTTGCGCGCACTGGCGGGATGGAACCAGACCATCGAGGATTGGAAGCGACTGTTAGCGTTATCTCCCGACGGTTGCTTCATCGCCCAATGGAACGGGACACCGGCGGGCACTGCCACCACAATTTGTTACGGCCAGGACCTGGCCTGGATAGGAATGGTGCTTGTCCAGCCTGATTTTCGCGGACGCGGGATCGGACGGGCCCTCCTTACCTGTTGCCTGGACCATCTGCGTAGCGGCGAAAGTGAGTGCATAAAACTCGACGCCACTCTTCAGGGTAAATTGCTTTACGAACGGTTGGGTTTTCAAAAAGAATGGCATCTGACGCGGTGGGAGTGCCAAACGGTCAAGATACCGCCTTCGCAGGCCAGGGAAGAGGTGCGCGCATACACTGATGCCGATGCAGAAGCGGTATCAGTATTGGATCGAGCAGCCTTTGGAGCGTCGCGCAGGGACTTTTTGCAGAGCCTGCTCGGCGGTGGATCTCAGACTTTGATCCATGAAACGAATCAGGGCATGGCAGGCTACGGAACACTGCGAGAAGGCGCGCGGGCGCGATATTTGGGGCCGCTGGTTGTCCGCTCCACCTCCTCTAATGAGCCACTCGTCCACAGCCTGTTGACACCCGCGCTCGGCCAAATTGTCTTCTGGGACATTCCAGACGCCAATAGCGCCGCAGTAACTCTCGCCAAAAGACTTGGTTTCACCGCGCAGCGACATTTAGTGCGCATGTTTCTGGGGACGAATCGATGCCCAGGGGATCCGCGCCAGTATTATGCCATCGCCGACCCGGCTGTGGGATGAAATTGGGCTGGGGTTAGGCCAGAGCGATGTTTACCAGCGTTTTGGGCACGACGATGATTTTCTTGATTGTCTTCCCCTCGATAAGTGATTTGATTTTTTCACAGGCTAGGGCAGCCTCTTCCAGTTCTTGCGAAGTTGCCGTGGCGGGCACCACGATGCGATCGCGGACCTTGCCGTTGATCTGGACGGGAATCTCCAAGGTAGCTTCGACTAATAACGCCGGATTATGAACGGGCCAGGGCAGGTAGGGTAAGGGGATTGCCGACTGGAGATTCAATTTGTCGAAAAGTTCTTCAGCCAGGTGAGGCGCAAAAGGTTGGAGGAGAATGAGAAAATCGCGCAGCACGGAGACCGGTTTCATTTTCCAAGTCATTGCTTCGTTCACGAAAATCATGAGCGCAGATATAGCGGTATTGAATCGCAGGCCTTCCAAATCTTCGGTGACTTTTTTAATACATGCGTGGATGGCTTTAAGTTGCGGCGCGCTCGGCTCAACGTCTTTGATCGCAGACGTGAGTTTAATTTTTTCCAGGAGTTCCGGACCTTTCTTCGGCTCGGCCGCCAACCCCTGTTCAAACGCGGTTTCGCTCTGTTCATCGACAAGTAGCCGCCACACGCGGCCAAGGAAACGGTAAGGGCCTTCCACTCCGGCGGTGTTCCACGGCTTGACCATTTCCAGCGGACCCAGGAACATCTCGTAAAGGCGAAGTGAATCGGCTCCATAATCGCGGATCATGTCGTCGGGATTGACCACGTTGCCACGCGCCTTGGACATTTTCTGACCATCTTCCCCGAGGATCAGTCCTTGATTGACTAGTTTAAAGAACGGCTCCGCCGTGGAGACGTGGCCCAGATCAAAGAGCACTTTATGCCAAAAGCGAGCGTAGAGCAGGTGCAAAACGGCATGTTCTGTGCCCCCAATATAGAGGTCCACGCCGGAAGGCGCCTTGTCCGCAGTCGCCGAAAGGAGACCGCTCGATGGGGAGCTTTTGCTTACGCCCATCCAATAGGCTTCGGCATCACGCCCGCAAAAAATCTCCTCGTTGCGCGGGTCCAAAAAGCGCAGATAGTACCAGCAGCTCCCCGCCCACTGCGGCATGGTGTTAGTTTCGCGCGTCGCGCCTCCCGGCAGGTTGACCCATTCTTTGGCCCGGGCCAGGGGAGGCTCACCCGAAGCGGTCGGTTTGAAATCGCTCAGGGCAGGCGGCAAAACAGGCAGATCGGTTTCCGGCACGACTTCATGATGGCCGTTTTTCCAGATGATAGGGAAAGGCTCTCCCCAATATCGTTGCCGACTGAAGAGCCAATCGCGCAGTTTATAGTTGATGGTTTTGCGACCACAGCCCTGTTCTTCCAGCCAGGAGATGATCTTCTTTTTGGCCTCGGCGGTAGGAAGTCCGGTCATGAAGCCGGAATTAACACTGGTCCCCTCGCCGAGAAAACCGATCGATTCCTCTCCTCCCGGCGCCTGGACGACCTGGCGAATTGGAACGTGAAATTTCTGCGCGAACTCCAGGTCGCGCGCATCGTGAGCCGGCACCGCCATGATGGCCCCCGTGCCATAGCTCAACAAAACATAATCTGCAATCCAGATGGGAATCTGCTCGCCATTGAGCGGATTAATGGCGTGAGCGCCTGTGAAAACGCCGGTCTTTTCTTTGGCCAATTCCGTACGCTCCAGGTCGCTCTTGCTGGCGGTGAGTGCTCGATACTGTCTCACCACCTCCCGATGTTCGGGGGTGCTGATTTGGTCCACCAGTTTATGTTCCGGCGCCAGCACCATATAGGTAGCGCCATAGAGAGTGTCGGGACGCGTCGTGAACACGTTGATGAAGTAATCGGTGTTCTCTGCCGAGCCAGCTCTGCATACCTTAAAAGCGATCTCCGCGCCTTCGGAGCGGCCAATCCAATTCCTTTGCATCTCTTTGAGAGAATGGCTCCAATCGATGGTTTCCAGATCGTGGAGCAGGCGCTCGGCATAGGCCGTGATTCGAAGCATCCATTGGCGCATCGGTTTGCGGACCGCCGGGTAGCCGCCAACTTCACTCATGCCGTCCGTGACTTCCTCGTTGGCCAGCACCGTGCCGAGCTGCTCGCACCACCAAACGGGCATTTCAGAGACATAGGCGAGGCGTTTCGAAGCTCGATAGGTGCGCTTGTCCGTCTCTGTTTTCATTTCGGGAGGGCAAGCGAGTGTGGCAATCGGCTCGGCCTGGTTCGTGCGGGGGTTGAACCATGAGTTATAAAGCTGGAGAAAAATCCATTGCGTCCACCGCAGGTAAGCCGGATCAGTCGTGTCGATTTCACGATGCCAATCATAACTGAAGCCCAGCGATTTTATTTGCCGCTTGAAATTGGCGATGTTTTCCTCAGTGGTTTTGCGCGGGTGTTGACCGGTTCGAATCGCATATTGTTCTGCGGGCAAGCCGAAGGCATCCCAGCCCATGGGATGCAAAACATTCAGTCCCAGCGCGCGCTTGTATCGAGCCAAAATGTCGGTGGCGGTGTAGCCTTCCGGGTGCCCAACATGCAGGCCTGCGCCGCTCGGGTAAGGAAACATATCGAGAATATAGTACTTGGGCGGCAACGTTTTGCCTGGGGCATGCCGCTGCGCAAAAGGATGCTGGCGCGGAATCGTGTCGCCCGGATTCCAAGCCCGAAAGCTTTCATGGCGCTCCCAATGTTCCTGCCACTTGGGTTCGATCAAATCAAACGGATATTGTCTGCGCGTTACGGACATAGAATAAAACGAGGAAACGAGCGGCAGGTTATCGCCCCCCTGCACCTGATTCGTTGGCCACGCCGTTGTTCCAGTATTCGAACATCTCCGCCGCGGAAGGGACCTTTAGCGGGCGCACAATTCGAAAACCCAGGAATTGCGCGTCTGTGAGATACCAGATGCTTTTGGGCAACTGCGGGTCTTGGATTTTCCAGGTTTTATCCGAGAAACGGCGCGCCGCGCTACGCGATAGGGCGGCCTCGCCATCGAAGCCTCCGCCGCGCACGACATGGGGATAGGGTTTGGCTGTTTTATTCCAGGAAACAGCGGGCACATCGCCCGGAGCGTCGGCGGGATTGGCGGGTTGGGCGCCCTTGTTCCAGGGATTTATCACCGTGTCCCTGGCCAGTTTATAATAATCGGCCTGGTAACGATCCAGGCACCATTCGGCCACGTTGCCGTGCATATCATACAGGCCCCATGGATTTGGCTTTTTCTGACCCACCTTGCGGTACTTGCCGTCATCGCAATTATCGGCAAACCATCCATAATTGACCAACTGCGCCCCATCGTTGCCGAAGGACCAGGCGTCCGTGGTGCCGGCCCGGCAGGCGTACTCCCATTCGGCCTCGGTAGGCAGCCGATAGAAATGCCCAGTCTTGGCGCTGAGCCATTCGCAATATTTGTTAGCGGCGTGCTGGGTCATGCTGATGGCGGGAAAGCGGTCCTTGCCCATGCCAAAACTCATTTCTACGTAGGGCTTGGTCGGCTTGGAAGTGGCATCTGCTTCCGCGCTCGCATAGGTGGAGTCCTTTGTCTTGTTTTCCGAGAACATGAATATTTCGTACTCATCCCAGGTGACCTCGCATTGCTGCATCCAAAAAGGATCGAGCTTGACCTTGTGCTGTGGGCCTTCATCGGGGTTGCGACCCGGCTCGGAATCCGGGCTCCCCATCGTATATTCGCCGCCCTTTATTGGGACCATTGCATAATTGGCAGTGGTTCCCGGGATAGTGTTGGTGTAGAGCTTCATCTCTCCCTCGGCGGATTCTTTGCTGGAGGCGGCAATTCGTTTGTTGATGGCATTGACCGTAGCTATCTCCTGCGCTTTGGTGATTTTGAGATTGGCATCCTCGGCCCTCGCCGCCGTACTAAGAACGGCGGCACCGATGGCTGTCATCACACAAAACAGAGAGATTCTTAAACAAGCGTAAATTGAACACATTCCAGCCACAGCCTATGTAAAACCACGTCTTTCTTGCAATCCAAAAGCGTCGCGACGCGGCGCGACGGTTGGCAATCGACTCGGCGATCGCTGCGTGGAGCTATGAAGCAAGGCGGATTGGCAATTCGCGATACGGCCAACTGCCAGCCGGCGTTTATGGGCGGGATCGAATCCGCGTGACAAACGCAGCGCTTCGGTCAATGTTTTGGAGAGGAACAAATGTTGTGAACAGGATTGGCGGCGAAGGCAGCCAACCCCGAGAGCATCGCAGAAAACGAAAGGTCGAGTGAACACAAATAATAATGAAGTGGCAGTGATTAAGACAACTCTGGGTGAAATGGTAATCTCTTTTTGGCCGGACGTGGCACCCAAGACCGTGGAAAATTTTAAAAAACTGGCTCGCCAGGGCTACTACGACGGAACCGCTTTTCACCGAATTATGAAGGGTTTCATGATTCAGGGCGGCGATCCGTTGACGAAAGATGCGAGCGCGGAAGGACAATGGGGCACTGGTGGACCTGGTTATCAGATCAAAGCTGAGTTCAACGACAAGCCACACGTTCGCGGCGTCATTTCCATGGCGCGCTCCCAAAACCCTGATTCGGCAGGAAGTCAGTTTTTTATCTGCCTTGGCGAGGCGAAGTTTCTGGATCGCCAATACACTGCTTTCGGTTCTTTGACTAAAGGCGACGAGGTCCTCGGCAAAATCGGCGATGTGGCGACCGCTTCCGGCGGGGGCGGCGAAAAAAGCAAGCCGACAAGCCGGATAGGTGTCGAGAGCATCAAAATCGTGTCTGCTGGTTCGCCTAAGTAGCCCTGTCCTGGTGGCTTCCTATGCCGTCAACCGAGCAACTTGCGACCTTGCTCGTCGCGATGGGTTGTCCGGCGGACAAATCCTTCGAAATGGCAACTCAGTTGGAAAAACGCGCTCATCAGTTGGCGGCGCAAAAAAACAAAACAACCGAGGAAGCACTCGGCCATTTGCTCAACCTCATGCGGCAAGGCTGGGCCGCCAGGGAGAAAGGGCTGTAGCAACCCGCTGAACTATGATGATGGCAGTTGGACCAAAATGAATCGCAGCCTTAAACCGTGGCCCAAAATTAGTTCCAAGGTCCTGGGCGATTTTCGTATTTTCAGTATCCGTTCGGACCTGAAGATTTCTCCGCGTACCGAGAAGGAGCATGACTTCTTTGTCATCGACAGTTTGAATTGGGTCAACGTGGTGGCTCTTACGCCCGAGCGCCAGCTCGTCATGGTCGAACAGTTTCGTCATGGCACCAATACGGTGGAATTGGAAATTCCCGGCGGTATCATCGACGCCAAAGATAGCTCCCCTGTGGCTGCGGGGCTGCGTGAATTGCGGGAAGAAACGGGCTATGAGGCTGACCAGGCCGAGATCCTGGGAAAGATTTTTCCGAACCCGGCCATCATGAGCAACACCTGTTTCACGGTGCTGGCGCGCAACTGCCGGCTTCAGCATCCCACCGAGTTCGACAGCGGGGAGGATTTATTAACCCGCCTGGTGCCCGCTTCCGAAATTCCCGCCCTCATCCGAGCTGGCAAAATTGCCCATTCCCTCGTCGTGGTTGCTCTCTATCATTTTGACCTCTGGGAGCGAGGCAGCAATTCTCATGATGCCACCAGCTAGGCGCATCGCTTCGGAGCAAGCTGGTGGATTCGATCGCCATCGCGCAAAATAACAACCCTCGAACTCGCTCTTTCAGCCTGCACGGTGACGCGCAACCGCATCTTCGGAAGGATGGGTTCCAAAAGTCCCTAATCTCTGTGCACTGGATGAATTCCATGCTCCACTGGGGTCATCTGAACTGTCTGTAAAACATTGCCGCCGAGATGGTGAAGCCGACCGCAGTAATGATCTGCCGCACCCGCTGCTGCGAAATACGCTGAGAATAATGAGCGCCGAGGAAGTAACCCGCCACGGTGCCAATAGTCATGACGCTCATTTTTGGCCAGTCGATCAAGCCCGCGAAGATGAAGTAAACTGCCGCCGCCACATTGATGATCATACCCAAGACCGTTTTTAGTCCATTCATCTGATGAATGTTAACAAGCCCGAGCAGCCCCAGAGAAGCGAGCATGAGAATCCCGATGCCCGCCCCGAAATAACCGCCATAAATAGCGACCAGGAGTTGAAACAAAATCGCGGTTCCAACTCCGCGCCGGGAGGGAACGGCAGCTTCCGGGGCCCCGCCGGCCCGTCCGGCGAAGCGGCGGAAAGTCCCCTGCGCCAAAAACAGAATGGTGGCGAAAAGGATGAGAAATGGCACCATGCTGGCAAACGTTTCCTCCTGGGTGCGAGTGAGCAGAAGGCCGCCGAGTAAACCGCCCAGGAGGCTTATGGGCGCGAACCGTTTCAGCCACGGTTTCACCGCCGCAATTTGGGACCGGAAACCGTAAACACTCCCGCAGGTCCCGAAGACCAAGGCCAGCGTGCTTGTGGCGTTGGCCACGATCTCCGAAGTGCCGGCCAAAATGAGGACTGGAAAAGTAATCAGCGTTCCGCCCCCCGCCACGGCGTTGATCATTCCCGCGGCGGCGGCGGCCCCCGCCAAGGTGGTGACTTCAATTCCAGACATTCGTTCAACCGCACGGGAACAACCCGCTATGGCAAAACCGATTTCGTGCCAGGTAAACGCCGTTTACCGCCAAATTGTCGGTCCGGCGGACAGGAACTACGGACCGCGGCAGCGGCACCCGTGCAATTAACATCCGGGCCTGTCGCTGCGAAGCCAAGTCACAGATTGGGTTGACTCATTTAACAAAGTCCGCATGTTCGGGGGAATCGAGGCCGCGCCGGGAGGAGGCAAACACTCCTTTCAGATCCCCGGGGAGGAATGATCTTCCATCCGAACAGTGGGTGAATCAGTTGCTGCCATGCCCCGGTAAGTTATAAAAACGACGGGCCGAGGCAAGTCGAATCCTTTTGAAAAGATTTCGCTCCCAATGGGCCATTGTTTTCCGAAGACGCTTTATGATTGAGAACGGGACGGAACGGATTGCGATTCAAGGCAAAGTTCCGGATTAGGCCGCCGATCCGGGGTGGCACCTGCGCTCTCTCATCGCGGCGATGACAACACACCCCGGATGTGCCCTCAGGACGTTTTATTCCCGCATGGATAGGCTCAAATCCCCTCGCGTCGTAGTGGGGATTCGGTTGCCGCTACGATTTTTCGATGGACCACCTAAGGCTTATCAGGAGGGGTGGTCTTTTTGGTTTCTTCTTTTTTGGTGACGGTGCCGTCCGAGGACTCCGTAACAGTCTTTTCCTTGGTTTTAACCGTCCCGTCGCCACTGACGCTCTCGGTCCGGGTCTTGGAAACCTCACGGTCGCACCCGACCATCAGACATGACAACGCCACGGCCGACATGGCCACCAACATTATAATTTTAGAATTTTTCATCGGAGCTAATCTACGCCATCGGGTGCTCTTGCATATGGGGGATAACCCTATTGGTCAAGTAGCCGCCTCAGAGTCCGGATCGTCATCAAAGGGACCTGTTAATCCCTCAGTAACAATGAGCCTCGAAAAAGCCTATGCCGGGTTCAGGTAAGCACAACAACTTTATTGGTGTCAGGGCTTTGGCGGGGGAGATTTAAGGGCAGCGGCGAAAGGATGGCCAACAACAAATCACCCGACTGGAAATCGTGTAGAAAACGGCTCTGGCCCTCTTAGCTGAATGACCAAAATGTCATCCATCGGTCATGTTTTAGGCCAAGAGAATCTGCATACTGATCGTGTTGTTGGAATCCGGTCATGGCGGCTGATTCATCTTCATGGGTTCCCCACCCGACTCTGGGATACGCCGCCTGACCACTCCTTTACGCAGAGAAATATCTGTAGAACTCGACGCCGGAAAAGTCCCATTCTCAGTTGCGAGCGCGGATGGCGTCGCGGATTTCCATGAGCAGTTTCTCCTGGGCTGAGGGTTCCGGGGGAGTTGCGGGCACCGGAGCAGACTTTCTTTTCAAAACATTGATTGCCTTGACCAGCATGAAGATCGCGAAGGCCACGACGACAAAATTAATCACGACGTTGATAAACTGGCCATAGGCAATCACAGGCACACCCTGATGGGTCGCCTGCGCGAGTGACACAATCGGATCCCCATTGGGCAGCGTTTTGGAGTGATCCAGATTGATGAAAAGGTCGCTAAAATTAACTCCGCCCATCAAACGGCCAATCGGCGGCATGATGACGTCTTTCACAAGAGAGTTGATCACGCTGCCGAAAGCGGCTCCGATGACGATGCCGACAGCGAGATCCACGACATTCCCCTTCACGGCGAACTCCTTGAATTCCTTAATCATGCTCATAACGATTTCTTTCTTTTATCCGATTTTGGCGCCAAACTATTTTTTAAACAAGTCTTTCAGTTTTTGAGCCGCTTTGTCCACCTGACCGGTAGTTCCCACTCCCAAATTCGGCAAGCTTTTGCTGAAATCTACCAACCTCTCCTCAACGGCCTTGGTAACGATGGCGAGGAGGGGCTTCATAACCTGCTTCGACAATTCGGCCGCCGTCACGCCGTTTTCGCGCGAGCCAATATTTTGCAGATGCAGGCCAGGAAACGCCAGTGTCGCCGACTTGCCGCCGAGCGGAGTGTCGATGGTGCCGTTTATGATTCCTCCGTTCACCTGCAAGTCTTTCACGAAGAATTTCTTTTCCTTCTTTGCGCCTGACTTCTCCGTTGCCTCCTGCTTTTGGCCTCCGGAGGCAGCTTGAAGATTCTCCAGAATCTTGCTCAGATTATTCCCGCTCAAGGTGCCCTCGAACGTGATCTCTGGGGCTTGGAAATTGACGTCATCTACCACCAGGACGTCCGATCGCAAAGAAGAAAGCTCCACCCGCACTTTGATCTCCCCGATTTTGATTGCAGAAGGGGTTTTGTAGCCTTCAGGATTCCCGATGAACAGGCGGCTCAAGCCCCCTCGCCCGGAGAAGGGAGACAGATGAATACCGCCGAGACGGACCTCCACTTTGGTCAGCCTGGGTCCAACCGTTTCCACTTGTTTCTTTACAATGGAATCGAGGGAAAAAAAGAACACGACCAGCGCTACCACCACCAGGGCCACGCCACCGATTAGGATGCGGAGAAAAAGTTTCTTCATGCTCTGGGAGTGATCGAATTGCAGTTTTGGACCTTGTTCGATTTCACAACAAGGCGGGTTGTTCGAGACTGGCAGAAACCCGTTCCAGCATGGTTCTGAACCCCCACTCTGCATACAGCGTCCGCAAGCGAGGAGCTTCGGGGGGAGCGAGAAGTGTTCTCTCCAGTGGCCAGACGTCCGTTAGGTCGTCTTTTAAGCGAATCAACTCCCGGTTGCGTCGAACAATCTCCGAGGCCACCCGCAAGTTTGCCCTCAATTTGTCGGATTTTACTTCTTCAAGCCTCCCGTAAAGGCACTCTACAGAACCGAATCGCTGCAAGAGATCCGTAGCTGTCTTCGGGCCAACTCCAGGAACCCCTGGAATATTATCAACGCTGTCCCCGATGAGACTGAGCCAGTCAACGATCTGCTCAGGGGTCACCCCGGTCTTGGCCCGCACATCCTCCGCCGTCCAGATTTTTTCTGACTTGTCGTTGGGGTTAAGCAAACCAACCTGTTCGGAGCAAACGAGCTGCATGAAGTCCTTGTCCGAGCTGGCGATAACCACCGGCAGCCTCGCAATCCTGGCTTGGCGGGTCATCGCCGCGATCCAATCGTCGGCCTCTACGCCGTCTTCGCAGTAAAAGGGAATTTTTGCCGCCTCAAGATAACGCTGCAGACCATCGATTTGTGGTCCCAGATCCAAGGGCATAGGCGGGCGATGACTTTTGTATTCAGGCAAGGCAGCGGTGCGCTCGGCCGCCAACCCGCCATCCCAGACCACTAACAAGTGGCTGGGCGAAAGCCGCGCCTGCATTTTTTCCAGCATCTTGATGAAACCATAGATGGCATTGGTTGGCACCCCCGTCGGAGAGGAAAGCTGGCGAATGGCATGAAACGCCCGATAGGCAAAAGCGTACCCATCCACAATCAATAATCTTGAGATCACCGGCGCACCAGAAGACATGGACCCATTGAACGATTTCGCGGACGTCGATGCAAGCGGTTTCATTTTGCTTCGGCTCATTGAGCATGAGCTTCGCGGGTATGCGGTTTTAGGAAATACTCAAAAAAGAGGCAGAGCAACTCGTTGGATTCCGCCGTTGGCGTGTGGGCCTTGCGATTGGTCATGCCAACGCGATTCGTATAGCCCAAAAGCTGATTGATGGCAATGGTGTGATTGAGGGCCTGCCAGCGCGGCGGGGGATCTTCTGAGCCGCCGGACACGAGAAAAGGGCGCGGCGCCATCAAGGCGTGCAGTTCCTGGAGGTCGTGTCCGGTCTCGATCAAGCGCTTATAGGCGCCGGTGCGGGGGTTGTCGCTACCTGGCACGCCTGGCGGGCGCTTGTGCGATGCGTCCAATCCGAGATACCACGGTTCCCAATAATTCACGTTGGGGCGGCTTTCATCGAACACAACGCCGCCATCGCTCCAGGCTGCGCAAGCAAATTTTTCGTAAAGACAAGAAGCGAACATAGCCCATTTGCTGCCATAGGAATGGCCGGCGATTCCGATTCGCTCCCTAACCACTTCAGGAAGCGCCGCCAGGGCGTTGCAAGCATTGGCCGCCACATAACCCAGAAATGAAAGCGGCTGGCACTTCGCCTGCCCCGTCTCGGGTTTCCAGGCATCACCCCCCGGCGAACCTAGTGATAAAGTGACGAAGCCGCGCCGGGCAAGTTGGCAGCCAAAGTCCAGAAGCGGCTGTTTCAGGCCGATGCTCGTTTCAGGCTCATAAAAAGGAACGACTACTGCGGGAAATGGTCCTTTGCCTTCGGGAATGAGCAGGTAAGCCTCCATTGTTTGGCCCGGCGCAATCTCCAGACCGATGCGCTGCTCAAGAAAGTTTTCTCGATGGCGGGCCTCTAGGTACGCAATCTTTGGCCGCTCAATGAGAGGCGGCCATGGTCCCAGTATCTTGTGCCACGAGGCTAACAGGTCCTCACGCCGCCGTTGCCAGTCAGCAGCGGACCTGACGACCCGCCCATCCTCGAACGTTAGCGGAGATTTGTAGGTCCCGAATTGGTTCGCATATTCCGGAGGAGGAGTGAAGTGCGGCGCGAGCCGTTCCCAGAGTTTATCGGCCTCGGCTCCTGAACAGAGCGAGGAAAAACACACCAGCAACTCAGTGATGGACGCACTCCACCGGCAGACTCTAATGCTACTTAATATCATCCGGCGTCACACGCGCTTCAGTAGAAAGACGATATTCCTCCCCGGTAGAGGTGGTAAGAACGACCTCGGCCAAATATGCCCGATGTCCCTTGTCCGGAATTTCAACCTGCGCGGCCGCCTTGCTGCTGCCAGGTTTGATTTCCAATTCGCGGCTGCTCCATTTGCTTTTTCTAAAATCACGCTGCTCGGAATCCGCTGTCCAAAGCCGAATGCTCTTGGCCACTCGATTGACCTTCACCGTCACCTCAGCGGTCTTGGACCCATCCTTGAGCTCCCACTCCATTGTGGGCAAATCCTGGCCATCGGCGATCATTTGGAAGAAGGCGGCGAGCGTTCGAGTCGCCTCTTTGCCCCCGCCCAGATCGTGGCCGGCGTTGGGAGTCTGAAAAACCAACTTCGGACCGGGCAATTCGCTCCAGTAATTGCGCAGCGAGTCCACCGTCCAATAGGGGTCATTGGTGCCCAGGAGGAGCAGCTTAGGCATGTTGTAACGCTGCCGGTAGCTGTAGGGGTCGATCCAGCTCCGCAACTTCACCATCGGCGGATCGTCCAGCTTTTCCAACAGGTGCAAATCCGTGTAATCGCGGATCTGTTCGCTCTGTTTGCCATAGACCTTTTCGGCCCAGGCGGCCTGCGTGCGCATATTCAGCATATCGATTACCATCGGGGCGATCGCCTGCGTGCGCGCATCCACAGCGCCGGTCAGCCACGTCGTCCACCCGCGCTTGGAGGCGCCGCTGACTACGAATTTTTCGACTGTTTGTTTGTATTCCTGTTGCGCGAAAGCCTGAATTGCGTCCATCGCCCTCACGGCACTCTTGACCATCGGAAACAGCAACGGCCATGTTTCATCGTCCGTCTTGAGATACTGGTCGAAGGTATAAGCAATCAGCCCATCCTCTT
Source organism: Verrucomicrobiota bacterium (assembly GCA_038228235.1). Lineage (GTDB taxonomy): Bacteria > Verrucomicrobiota > Verrucomicrobiia > Limisphaerales > JBBRPK01 > JBBRPK01. The sequence continues at coordinate 20,020 of JBBRPK010000002.1, read as the reverse complement.
TGAGGCCGTTATAAAGGGGTTGATTAGGGACTTTCGTGACGACCGCGGCTATCGCTCCGGCGCGCTCGGACAGAATCTTGAGCATGCCGAGATTTCTCTGACCATCGCCGTCGCCCGTGATAAACAGAAAACCGATTCCGGGGTTACGAACTTTTTCGGGACGAACCACCTGGAGGTGGTGGCGCCAGGCGCCCTCGCGCCACTGTTGCGAGATCAGTTCCAGATGAGTGACGGCAAATCCGGCGTCTTCTTTTTGGCCGAGTTGCTTCCAGGCATAATTGGTGTCCGGCTTGGCGATATAATTCTCCAAAGCTCCCGCCCGAGCCTCGGACGAAGCAAGAAGGGATGCAGTCCAAGCGCAAGCGGCCAGCCGGCTCCAGCCGGCTCCAGCAACATTTTTCCAGGAGCGATTCCTATGCATATAGAAAGAATGAAAACAGGTCAGGGGCAATCGTCAAGGACGAACCGCGAAACCGCAAAATTCTTTGAACAATTTTCGTGTTGATCTGTTTTAGGTATTGCCAAAGCTGGGTCGCTGTGGCTTGGTGTGAGTGAGTTCCGATGAAAAAAGCCCTTTACAAGCAGAAGGCCAATGGCTATGTCAACAACTGTTCGGATTTAACAGGGTAAACCAGCATGATAAGAGTCGAGAATTTAATTAAGACATTTGGGCCAAAAAGGGCCGTGGATGGCGTTTCTTTTGCGGTGGAGCGCGGCGAGGTGCTCGGATTCCTCGGGCCCAACGGCGCGGGGAAGTCCACCTCGATGCGCATGATCACGGGATTTATCCCGCCTACCTCGGGGACGGTTTTCGTTGGCGGTTTCGACATGATAGAAAATCCCCTCCCGGCGAAACGTTTGATTGGCTATTTGCCGGAAAACGCGCCCGCCTATGCGGACATGACCGTGAGTGGGTTTCTCGGTTTCGTCGCCGAACTGCGCGGGTTGCGAGGGGAAGATAAAAAGAAAGCGGTGCATCGAGCGGTTGAGATGTGCTTTCTAGAAGGGGTATTGCATCAGAGCATCGACACCCTTTCCAAAGGCTATCGCCATCGCACCTGTTTTGCGCAATCGATTATTCATGATCCCGAGATTTTGGTGCTGGATGAGCCGACCGATGGTCTGGATCCAAACCAAAAATTCGAGGTGCGAAACCTGATTCGCCGGATGGGCGAGAAAAAGGCCATTATTTTTTCCACGCATATTTTGGAGGAAGTCGAAGCAGTCTGTTCACGGGCTATCATCATCGACCGGGGCAAGATCGTCGCCAACGGCACGCCGCAGGAGCTCAAGGCCAGGTCCGATTTTGCCGGGGCCGTTTCGCTGCGGGTCCTGGGCATCAACTCGGACATCGTCAAAGCGAAGTTGGGCCAAATTCCCAACGCTCGCAAAGCCGCCATCGTCAAGGAAGATTCGACCTGCGTCTGGGCCCGTGTTTATCCGCAAGGCTCCAGCAAGAACGGGGAGCTGGCGCGCAACGTGGGCGAAGTCAGCGCCAAAGAAGGTTGGAAGATGGAAGAATTACATACCGAAGAAGGACGTCTAGATGAAGTATTCCGAACTATTACATTGCCGGACACAGCCAAGGAAGGAGCGCAATGAGATCCTGGGCTAATATTCAGACCATCGCCAAACGCGAACTGGCCGGCTACTTCGCGTCGCCTGTGGCGTTTGTGTTCATCGTTTTGTTTTTGTTCCTCATGGGGTTCTTTACCTTCATGATTGGCTTCCTGCTGGAACGGCGAGAGGCCTCCCTCTACTGGTTTTTTTACTGGCATCCGTGGCTTTATTTATTGCTCGTGCCCGCCACCGGCATGCGGCTTTGGTCTGAGGAAAGGCGGCTCGGGACCATGGAACTGCTCCTCACCATGCCGATCACCGCCTGGCAGGCCATCGTCGGTAAGTTCCTGGCTTCCTGGGCTTTCCTGGCGTTAGCCCTGGTGCTCACGTTTCCGGCCATCATCACCGTCAATTACCTGGGCCATCCTGATAACGGCATTATTTTCTGCGGCTATGTCGGCAGTTTTCTCCTCGCCGGCGCCTACTTGGCGATAAGCTGCCTGACTTCGGCCATGACCCGCAATCAAGTCATTAGCTTCATCATCTCGGTGGTAATTTGCCTCTTGTTTCTGCTGGCCGGCTTTCCGCCCGTGACCAATTTATTCACAAGTTGGGCGCCTAACTGGTTGGTCGAAACGGTGGCGGCGTGCAGTGTCTATCCCCATTTTGAAGACTTTCAAAAGGGAGTGCTAGATCTGCGAGACCTCATCTTCTTCCTTTCCATTATCGGATTCTCTCTCTTCACCACCGGGGTGATTATTCGCAACCTGCGCTCCGGCCATTAAACGTGATTTCCACACTTCCATGAAAAAGAAACAAATTGAAACAATTCTCTACTCGGTGGTGGGCGTGGGAGCGATGCTCCTCATCGTGCTGGTGGTGAACTTCATCATTGGCACCTTCAAACAGCGCATCGATTTGACTCACGAACGACTCTATACGCTTTCGGAGGGAACCAAAAAGATTTTGAAGAATCTGGATGGGAAGGTGGAGATCCGCTTCTACTTTTCGCAGGGCGAGAAGGAAATGGACTCCGCCCTCAAATCCTATGCTCAGCATGTTGAGGACCTGCTCGCGGAATATAAAAAGGCTGCAGGCGGTAAGGTGCAGATTAAAAAGCTCAATCCCAAACCAGACTCTGACGCCGAGGATTCGGCCCACCTGGATGGGATTGAAGGCCAGATGTTGCCTACTGGAGACAATCTTTATTTCGGGCTGGCCATAAGCTATCTCGAACAAAAGGTGGCCTTGCCCGCCCTGCCTCCTAATCGCGAGAGGCTTCTCGAGTACGACATCTCCCGGGCTATTTCCAAAGTAGCCAACCCGCAGAAACCAATCGTCGGACTAATGACCCCTCTGCCGATGTTTGGCATGCCAAACAACCCCATGATGGCGCGCATGGGCCAGCAGCCCCAGGAACCCTGGGTCCTCGTTACCGAATTGCAAAATGACTTCACGCTCCGGCAGGTGCCCATGACTTCCGACAAAATCGATGAGGAGATCAAAGTCCTGCTTGTTGTCCATCCCAAGGACATCACGGACGCGGCACAGTATGCTATCGATCAATTCGTTTTGCGGGGCGGCAAATTAATCGCGTTTCTGGACGGCCTCTCGATCATGGACCATAGCAGCCAGCCGCAAAACCCCATGATGCCGGCTATGGGCACCGGCAGCTCGCTGGACAAACTTCTAAAAGCCTGGGGCATCACGTTTGAAACCTCCAAAGTGGTGGCCGATGTGAATTTCACCAGCCGTTTCATGAACCGGAATAACCAGCCGGAGGCGGCGCCCGCGGTTCTCTCCATTAAACCACAGGGAATCAATAAAGATGACGTCGTGACCAGCCAAATCGACAGTTTGCTCGTTCCCTTCTCCGGAGTGTTCACTGGAACACCAGCGAAGGACCTTAAGGAGACGGTGTTGCTGAAGACGACTGCTGACTCGCAGCTCGTGGAAGGATTTATGGCCCAAATGTCCGGCGAACAAATCACCAAAGACTTCAAGCCTTCTGGCACGGCCTACGCCATTGCCATTCGGCTGACAGGAAAATTCAAAACGGCATTTCCGGACGGGAAACCCAAGGAAACAGAGAAGCCGGATGAGAAAAAAGACGAGGCCAAAAAGGAGGAAAAGAAAGCGGATGATTCGTGGAAAGAATCTAAAAGCGAAAACGCCGTTGTTTTGATCGGCGACGCGGATATGCTTTATGATCAGTTCTGCGTGCAAATCCAGAACTTCTTCGGGCAAAAAATTGCCACGCCGCGCAATGGAAACCTGAACCTCGCGCAAAACCTTGTCGAGCAAATGGCCGGTGACGAAAACCTGATTTCGGTGCGCAGTCGCGCCACCCTCAATCGTCCTTTTGAGAAGATTGATAAAATGCAGGCGCAAGCGGAAGAGGCCTTTCGGAGCAAGAGGAAAGAGCTGGAAGATGGCTTGCGTGAAACTCAGCAGAAATTGAACGAATTACAAGCCGCGAAGAAGGAAAAAGGCGCCCAGAACTTTGTGCTGTCGAATGAGCAACAGGAGGAGATCAAGAAATTTAGAGAAAAGGAAGCCCGCGCCAAGATCGAACTTCGGGAAGTGAAAAAACAACTCAAACGCAAGACGGAATCGTTGGAGAACAGGCTGAAGTGGGTAAATATCGCCGGGATGCCTTTCCTGGTGACGGCCTTTGGGCTTGGGCTGGCTTTTCTCAAAGGACAACGCGCTAAGAAACGATGAATCGCAAACAAGTTATTCTATTAATTGTGGCAGGGGTGGTCGTGTGTGGCTTCGGCCTTTATTCCTATAAAGCTCGCAATAGTTCCTGGGAAGACGCCACCCAAAAGCTGGGCCAAAAGGTCATCAAGAACTTTCCAGTGAACGAGGTCGAGCGCATCGTCATCAAGCAGGCGCAGGGCCAGCTCAATCTGGCCAAGAAGAACGACATCTGGGCTGTGCAGGAACGCGCAGATTATCCAGCCAACTTTGACACTGTAAGAGAGTTATTGCGCAAAGTTTGGGATTTGAAAGTCGTCCAAACCATTGAAGTCAGCCCCACTAAACTGGGCCGGCTGGAGCTATTGCCCCCCGACAAAGGGACCAACTCCGGCACTCAAGTCGAGTTTAAGGACAAGGCGGGGAAAATCCTCGACTCCCTTCTGCTGGGCAAGAAGCACATGCGCGAGAGCAAAGGCGGCGCCGAATCGCAGTTTGGCGGCGGCGGTGGCTGGCCCGACGGACGATACCTGATGGTGGGAACGGACGTGCAGAGCATTGCCGTGGTTTCTGATCCTTTGAGCAACGTCGAAGCCAAGCCCGAAGAATGGCTCAACAAAGACTTCTTCAAAGTCGAGAAGCTTAAGTCTATTTCAGTGACCACTACCAACGCGACTAATAATTGGAAATTGACCCGCGACAGCGAGACCAACGATTGGAAGCTGGCCGAAGTCAAAACCGGCGAACAGCTCGATATCGGAAAAATTTCCTGGGTCAACAACGCCCTTTCTTCTCCCTCCTTCAGCGATGTCGCCACTAACTCTACTCCCGACCAGACTGGGTTGAACAAGCCGATGGTCGCCAGGCTGGAAACCCTTGACGGCCTCAATTACGAAGTCAAATCCGGCAATAAAGTTAGCCCTGATAAGGACGAGTATTACTTGCAATTGGCGGTCAGCGGAAATTTCGCGGGAGAGCGCACGCCCGGCAAAGACGAAAAGCCGGAAGACAAGACCAAGCTCGACAAGGAATTTCAAGATAAGATCAAAAAACTGGAAGAGAAGTTAAAGACCGAGAAGGCTTACGAAAAATGGACCTATGTCGTCTCAAAGTGGACGATTGATCCTCTCTTCAAGGAGCGCAAAGATTTGCTGGTGGAAAAGAAAGAAGAGCCCAAAGCGACTGAGAAGAAGGAGGAGCCGAAGTCCGCCGACAAGGCCGACAATGTTCCCCCCATCCCGCTTGCCAGACCATCGCCGCCCCCAGCGAAGTAACAGGAAGATGGGTTGACTTGGGTTGCCATCTCAAGTCGAAAGGTGCGATGAGAGGAGATTGATTTTCGTTTCTCCGGATTCGGCTTACGGTTGCCGCGGGTTAAAGCTCCCCCACCCCACGTAAATGTTTAGAATCTCGCCGCAGCATGGATGTTGTAGAAACAGTTTTGGGGTTGTTGGTGGCGGTGGCCGCCTTGGCTTTGCTGGCCCACAAGCTCCAGATTCCTTACCCGATCCTGCTTGTCATAGGCGGCCTGTTTTTCGCGCTCGTCCCGGGGCTGCCGCGGGTGCGGCTTGATCCTGCGCTCGTCTTCCTTTTTTTTCTTCCGCCGCTGCTCTACCCCGCCGCTCTCTTCACTTCGTGGCGTGATTTCCGCGCCAATCTGCGCCCTATCTCCTTGCTGGCAGTTGGCCTTGTCTTGTTCACCACCCTTGCCATCGGCTGGCTCGCGCATTATCTCTTTGGAATTCCACTCTCCGCAGGGTTTGTCCTTGGCGCCATTATCTCCCCGCCGGACGCAGTGGCCGCCACCGCCATCACGGAACGGCTGCGTGTGCCCCAGCGTATTGTTACGGTTCTGGAAGGGGAAAGCCTGGTGAACGATGCGACGGCGCTTGTCACTTACCGTTTTGCCATTGCTGCCGTAGTCACAGGCGCCTTTTCCTTGAGCAAAGCGGCCGAGCATTTTGTAATCGCTGGGGTCGGCGGAATCCTCATCGGCCTGGCCATCGGCTGGCTTGCCTCGAAGATCCAACGGGGACTAGACGACCCTCCTGTGCAGGTGACTATTTCATTGCTTACCCCGTTCGCGGCTTATCTTCCCGCCGACCGGCTGGGTTTATCAGGGGTGCTTGCTGTCGTCACCGCGGGCCTTTATATCGGGTGGCGCTCTCCGGAAATTATCAATTCGAGGATGCGGCTTCAGGCCTACCCCGTTTGGGAAATGATTGTCTTTTTGTTGAATGGCTTCGTTTTTATTTTGATCGGGCTGCAATTGCCTGAAGTGATGCGCAACCTTTCCGGCCAGCCGAAGCTTCAACTCGCCTGGAATGCGGCCCTCATTAGTCTGGCAGTCATTGTCATCCGAATCATCTGGGTTTTTCCAGCCACCTACCTGCCGCGCCTGCTAAGCAAAAATCTTCGTGCGCGTGATCCATATCCCAATTGGAGGCACGTCGCCATCGTGGGCTGGACGGGAATGCGCGGTGTGGTTTCATTGGCCGCGGCCATGGCTTTGCCGCTGGTCGTCCAGGACGGGTTGCCCTTCCCTGCTCGCGATCTCATTCTGTTCCTCACCTTTGCCGTTATCCTCGCTACGCTCGTGCTGCAAGGTTTGAGTCTGCCGCCCCTGATCTGTTGGTTGAAGGTGGTGGATGACGGCATTCACGACCGGGAGGAACGAGAAGCCCGCCTGAAGGCCAATCAGGCCGCGCTCGCCCGGTTGGACGAGTTGAAAGGAATTCATGACCAGGCCGCCTTGGCGCATTTGCGCACCGAATACCAAGACCGCGTTCGCCAACTGGAAGTTTCCGAGACGGGGGGCGAAGCCAGGACCCTTCATACAAGCGCCTATCACAGCTTGCTGGAAGAAACTCTTAAAACCGAGCGCCGCACCATCATCCAACTCCGCAATGAACAAGTCATCAACGACACGGTCCTGCGCCGGATTCAACACGACTTGGATTTAGCGGAGGAAGGTTTGCGGCATGAGAGTCGCTAGCGCGATGCCCATCCATTCCAAATAAATTTTCGATTCTCAATTATCGAGCAGCGAACGAACTAGCCTCCTGACGATTGGCCGCCCGTGCCCCAGGGCTGTTGAATTAAGCGACTTTCGGTCGCGACGCCCGGACCCCCTACAGAGTGGACACTCTACAGGCGCCACTCGCGTTTGGTGTCCACCCTTCAGCAAATCAGCCTTTTTTACCGGCGGGAACACCGGTGCAACTGCGAGGGTTTACTTAGAGGGGTGTCCGCTAATTCAACAGCATTGATACCTCACGGGGAGTGACAAAGTAGCGCCGGCGTCCTCGCCGGCTGAGGACGTAGGAACGCCGAAAAACGCCGTTGGGCTGGAATGCGCCACTACCGTCTAGGCCGGCGAGGACGCTGGCGCTCCAGCCCGGATGGACTTTGTCACTGGGCCGTGGTTCGACAATTTGGGATTGTCTCACCATTGGAGGGACGCGTAAGCTTATAAAAAAAATCGGCAAGAATTATGAAAGTTGGTGTTTTCACGGTGATTCTGGGTTCCATGAACCTGGAGCAAACTTTGGATTACGTGGCGCACCTCGGCGCCAAAGCCGTGGAATTGGGGGCCGGAGCTTATGCTGGCGCCACTCATTGTGATGTGGATGCGTTGTTGGCAAGCAAACGGAAGATCAAAGTGCTCTTGCAAATGGTCCACTCGCGCGGGCTGCAGATCTCAGCACTGAATTGCGCGGGCAATCCCATTCACCCCAATCGGAAGCTTGCGGCCGCTGATGATTCTGCTTTTCGCAAGGCTTTGCGCCTGGCTGGCAATCTGGGCGTCGAGGTTGTCATCAACTTCAGCGGCTGCCCTGGGGGCGCTCCGGGTGACAAACAGCCCAACTGGGTTACTTGCCCCTGGCCGGCCTATTATCTCGAAATCCTCAAATATCAATGGGACATAGTGGCAGTCCCTTATTGGTGTAAAGCGGCTGAGTTTGCCCACAAACATGGCGTCAACAAAATCGCCTTGGAAATGCATCCTGGCTTTTTGGTTTATAATCCGGAGACGCTGCTCAAGTTACGCAAAGCCGCCGGCCCCAGTATCGGCGCAAATTTTGATCCGTCCCATTTATTCTGGCAGGGAATCGAGCCATGCTCCGCTGTGCGCGCCCTTCAAGGAGCCATCTGGCATGTTCATGCCAAAGACCTTGCCATTCATGAGTGGAACTCGCGCCGTAATGGCGTGCTTGATACCAAACATTACAGCGACGAAGCCAACCGCGCTTGGATTTTTAGGACGGTCGGCTACGGCAATTCTCGTCATTTTTGGTGCAATTTCCTCTCTGCCCTTCGTATGGCCGGCTATGATGGCGCCCTCTCCATGGAACACGAGGACAGCCTGATGACGGCAAAGGAAGGCTTGGAAAAAGGCATGAGCTTCCTGCGCAGCATCATTTTGGATGAGCCTAAGGGACAAGTGACTTGGGCTTAATCTGGAAATTTCAGAAATGTCTGAGTCTGCACAACCCCCGCTCCTATTAGTAATACCCCGTTCAGCGGGGTGCCGTGGGCAGGCGGATTCATTGGGACTGTTTCAAGGGCTTTCCCCAGATTCCTTCGACCAAAAGCCCTCCGTCCAGCGTATGACTCAATGACGACTTTATGGCGGACCCAGAAGAATCGAGAATGTCCCGGCTAAAGCCTATTAACGCACTGAGCCCATGTTAAAGAAAACTGTGGAAGGATTGGCATCGTGGTTTTCCCTGAGCGACGAACAGGCGATGTGGCGCGCGCGCGAGGAAGCTGACCTGCATGCATTTGGGTTGCTCGTGGAGCGTTGGCGAAAGCGCATCTACAGCCTCTGTTTGCGCATGACCGGCAGTTCGCATACGGCCGAAGATCTGACCCAGGAAGTCTTTGTGCGTATTTTTGACCGGCGGCGGACTTACGATCCAACCCACCGATTTTCAAGCTGGCTGTGGCGGATTGCCCTGAACATTTGCTATGACGAACTGAGGCGGGTACAGCGCCGCCACGAATTCCCGCTGGATGAGGAAGGCTCTGACGAGGGAACAAGGGTGCGCCTGGAGGTGATCGACCCTTCGACCCCAGAGGCGCAAGTCCAGGCACAAGAAGAAGCTGAATTAGTGCGGGCAGCCTTGCTTCAGTTGCCGGAAATCTATCGCACGGTGCTGGTCTTGCGCCATTACGAGAATCTTAAACTCCGGGAAATTGCTGAGGTGCTCGACATCCCCGATGGCACGGTCAATTCTCGCATGGCGGAGGGCCTGGCCCAATTAACGCGGCTGCTCGAACCACAGTTCGGAAAGGCTTCATTGCAGCCCGCAAAGGCGCCGCGCCAATTTAACCCGAAGGAAATTTTAGCATTATGAAACACCCCGAACGTGAAGAATGGATCCCTTACCTTTTTGGTGAGGCGGACCCGCAAACAAAGACACACCTCGCCGCACACTTGAACGCGTGTCCAGGCTGCGCCGAGGAACTGGCCGCCTGGCGAAGGAGCTTGCGCCGGCTTGATGCCTGGAAGACCCCTCAATCGAGTCGGCGATCACTCTCGGCTTTCCATCCCACGCTCAATCTGGCTGCTGCCGCCGTCCTGGTGTTGGGCCTCGGGTTGGGTTTTGGCCGATGGTTTTCGGCCACGCCTGACATGGGCCAATGGCGCGCCAGTTTAGAAAACTCGCTGAAAGCGTCCCTCATTCCGGAACTTCGCCAGCAGCTCCGCCAGGAGCTGACTGGGCAATTGCAAATCAAGCTCGCTCAACTTCAGCAAGACTCCAACGCCGCCCTCGCCAAAGTGAAAGGTGAGACCATCGACGCTACGGTTGCCGACACTGCTCAAGCTTTGCAGGAGCTTATCACTGCCATTCGCTCAGCGCGCACCGAAGACCAGCAGGCGGTGACTGAGTTGGTCGAGAGCCTGCGCAAACAGCACGACGGCGATTTTGTTTCGCTCCGCAAAGATTTGGAAACAGTCGCGACTCTCACCGACGAGGGGATCCGCGCCGCCCGCATGAAACTCCTCGAATTAACCGCGCTCACGCCGAGCGCCGACAACACTCAGTAACCCATTTATGAAAACCATCTTGCTCATTTCCACAACCATCTTCGCGCTGGGGATGAGTGCCTTCGGCCAAAATCCGCCCACACTCTTGCCACCAGCCACCCCTATTGAGCCTGCCACAACTCCACCGCTGAACCGCGCAAAAACGGCGGCTACACTGATGACTCAGGCTTATGGGGCAGGCCTGATTGGCGGCGGAAATTATTACGGGAATGGCGGCGCTGGCCTGGGCCCCGGCAACTCCAGTGGCATACCGCCAGTAGTGGTCCGATTCTCTGAGGGTGAGGATGACACCATCAGCGCCCTGGAGGAAGACTTGAACATCATGACTCATGTGATCGAAGGAGCCCTGCAACACGGGATTGGGGAGGAGACTCCCGAAGTCAGATCGGGCATCCCCATCCTCTTTTCAGATGGACGTTCGGTGCGCGGCATGTACTTGGATGGCTTCGGCGCCTTGTTTATGATTAAAGTTCGCTTCCCCGTTTTCGCGCCGAGCGCACCCGAACCAAAGGAAGCGCAACCCGCCGCTGATACTGAATGGGACAAGGCCAAACGAGATTTGTACGCCGAAACGGAACAACGTTCAGCGGAGATGACGCTGGTTTCCGGTGGCTCTCAATACAATGCCGAGCAGGTTGAGGAATTGAAAAAAGTGTTATTGCAAACGCTCAAGAACGCCGCCAACATTCACAACCTCAAACCCGATGACTTTATCGCCATCACCGTGTTTGGCCAACCCTCAACGCCCGTCCAAATCAGGAAGTCCCGCGCCAAAAGTTCAACCTCGAACACTCCCGGTCAGAATGCCCCTCCAGCCCGTGGAGAGGCCTCCTCTCCGCGAAAAAGCTCGGTGGATGTTGCGGCTGAAGATCAAAAATTGCAGGCTGGGGCGGCAGCACGGCAGGTGGACCTGTTGCGCGCGCCCAGCCAAGGGACCGTGCTCGCCCTGCGCGCGCGGAAATCCGACGTGGACGCCTTTGCGAATGGCAAACTCAATTTCACCGCCTTTAAACAGAAGGCGCAGCAGCACAGCTATCCCGGTAATGGCTATGGAATCACTAGCATCAATTCGTGGTCCCGAAGCAGGGGTGCCGCTGGCGGAGCTAGCCGCTGATTGGGCGAAACTACTCTGGTTCGTCAATCCCGGTCGCGCGCCATTAGAAGCAGTTGCAGGAGTTGAAGGGCGGCGCTTACCATCGCGGCCACATAGGTCAAAGCAGCCGCGTTTAACACTTTGCTCACGCCAACGCCTTCTTCGCCGCGAAGCAAACCCAACCGCGCCAACTGCTGCTTGGCCCGGCGGCTGGCATCAAACTCCACCGGAAGAGTAATTAACTGGAAGAGCGCGATGATGGTGAAAATGGCAATGGCGACGCCAAGGAATTTATAGAAGAAGGCGTGAAAGATCAGACCAGCGAAGAAAATCCCTTGCCACGCGACGCTGGCGAATTGCGTAATCGGCACCATGGCCATGCGCGCATGCAATGGAAAATAGGCGGCTTTGTGCTGCAAGGCATGGCCGGATTCATGCGCCGCCACGCCAACCGCGGCGATGGAATTGCCATGATAGTTCTCTGACGACAGAAAGAGCGCCTTTTTGGTTGGATCATAGTGGTCCGTTAAATGGCCTCCTACTTCCTCGATCGGCACACTCTGGAGGTCAGCCTGATCGAGAATCTCCCGCGCCGCTTGCGCGCCGGTCAGCCCGGATTCCGTGGCGATACTGACATATTTGTTATAGGTGGAACTGAGTTTGATTTGCGCATAGATGCCCAGAACCGCACCTGGAATTGCCAGCCACCAATAATCCATCCAAAAAAATCCGAGTATCATATCAATCGCTTTCCCTTAACGGCCGCGCTATCCTGTTCAACAATGCAACCCCGCAGGCCGTTTCATGCCTATGAAGAAGATAGTAGGTTTTCACAAGGTTGCAACTCAGTGGAGGATTTTTCACCTTCATCGATTCCTCGTGCATCGCAGATGAACCTGGTATCCTTTCACATTCAATGTTAGGGAAACCTCCATGGTTTTAGCAGTGGCGCTCCTCAAGTTGGCCCGTGAATTCTGGCACATCGGTGTCGCAGGGCTTGCCTTGATCCTCTCCGTCATAGCTTCGGGGCATGCGGTTCTTTACAAACGCGACTCTCGCTCGGTCATCGCATGGGTCGGGTTTGTTTGGCTGGTCCCGTTGGTGGGGGCCGTGCTTTACTTTATTTTCGGCGTCAACCGGCTTCGGCGTCAGGCCACTTCCCTGCGGAGCGGCTTTCAGCGTTATCGAGCCTATGGCGCCGAGGCCGAGTGCCCGCCGGAGGAGCTGCGCCGGCATCTCTCCGGCTCCACTGGACACCTTCAGACGTTAGCCCGGGTGGTGAGGGAAGTTGGACATCTGCCCTTGCTGCTCGGGAATCGGATCGAGCCGCTTGTCAACGGCGACGAAGCATATCCAGCCATGCTGGCGGCGATTCAGCAAGCGCGCCACACTCTCTCTTTGGTCACTTACATCTTCGATCGTGACGAAGTCGGGCTGGCTTTCGCGCGCGCCTTGGGCGACGCCGTTCGTCGGGGAGTGGAAGTGCGTCTTCTGATTGACGCCACGGGAGCAAGGTATTCCTGGCCCACAATTCTTCACGCCCTGCGGCGGGAAGGAATACGATATGCGCGGTTTCTCCCGACCTTTCCCTCTTTGCATCTAATGTCCATCAACATGCGCACTCATCGAAAGATTTTGGTGGCAGATGGCCGGGTGGGATTCACCGGCGGCATTAATATCCGAGTGGGGCATTGTCTCCAACGCCATCCTGCCAAGCCCGTGCAAGACCTGCATTTCCGAATGGAAGGCCCAGTCGTCACCCAGTTGCAGGAAGTGTTTGCCGATGATTGGCAGTTCACGACAGGCGAATCTCTGCGGGGCGAATGGTGGTTTCCCAAACCGCAACGGGCCGGGCAGGTGCTGGCGCGCGGGGTGCCCGACGGGCCAGATGAGGATTACGAGAAATTGCGCTGGATGCTCCTGGGTGCGCTCTCTATCGCTCGGTATTCGGTGCGGATTGTGACGCCTTATTTTTTACCCGATCCCTCGCTCGTTTCTGCGTTGAACCTGGCGGCCATGCGGGGCGTGCAGGTGGATATCATCCTGCCTTCGCGGAGCAATCTTCCGTTCGTCCAGTGGGCTTCCCGCGCAATGTGGTGGCAAGTATTAACTCACGGATGCCGGATCTGGCTAACGCCGCCGCCCTTTGATCACTCGAAATTAATGCTCGTGGACGGCTGTTGGGTGTTGCTCGGAACGGCCAACTGGGATCCGCGCAGTTTACGCCTCAACTTCGAATATAATGTGGAGTGCTACGACACTGAACTGGCCCAGCGTCTGGAGTCCTTGATTGAAGTAAAGCGGCAGTCGGCGCGCGCGGTCACCATAGAGGAGGTCGATGGCAGGACCCTGCCCGTGCGTCTGCGGGACGGGATTGCCCGCCTCTTAACCCCATATCTATAGCTGCCTGTCGTGTTATACGAGTAAAGGAAAAGGTTCGTGACGCTTGGTCATTTTGCGGCTCTTGGGTACATTATTCTTATGAGTGAACTTTCGCTGCACGACTATCTTCAAGAACTCGGCGGCCAATTCACTGAGGTGAACGGCATGGAAGCGGTTGAAAGTTTTGGCGACGTGCTGGCGGAATATGCCGCGTTGAGAAACAGCGCAGGGGTTTTGGATTTAAGTTTTCGAGGGCGTCTCTCCCTAGGGGGCGCGGATCGAAACCGATTTTTGCACGGCCAGGTCACGAATAGTGTGACTGACCTCAAACCCGGCGAAGGATGCTATGCCGCTTTGACCAGTGCCAAAGCCAAGATGCAAAGCGATCTGAACGTTTATTGCCTGCTCGACGAATTGCTGTTGGATTTTGAACCTGGATTAAGCGCCGCCGTCACAGACCGATTGGAGAGATACGTGATTTCCGAGGACGTTACGGTGATTGATGTTGCGCCTCACTATGGGCTTTTGACCGTGCAGGGGCCGCAGGCCGGAAACGTCATCGCCAGCGCCGGCTTGGAGTTGGAGTTGCCGGCTGAGCGATTGAAGTTCACCACAAGCAATAGCCCCGCTCTGGGCGAGCTTTATTGCATGAATCAGCCCCGAGGGGATTCGATGGGTTTTGATCTGTTTGTGCCGGCGTCCCACCTCAGAGTTGCCGCCGAGAAACTATTAGCCGCCGCCAAGAGCGCGGCGGGCCGTCCTTGTGGCTGGCAAGCGTTGGAGACGGTTCGGATCGAAGCGGGAATTCCTCGCTTTGGAGCGGACATGGACGAGACGAACTTGCCGCCGGAAACCGGAATCGAAAGCCGCGCCATTAGCTACTCCAAAGGCTGCTACATTGGCCAGGAAGTGATTGCCCGCATCCGCACCTATGGCCAGCCTGCCAAAACCTTGAGGAGCCTCTGTTTAGCTGGAGATTTGCAAGAGCTGCCAAAGAAGGGGGATAAGCTTTTTTACGGTGCGAAAGAAGCAGGCTACATCACCAGCGCCGTCACCTCTCCCAAGTTTAGATCGCACATCGCCTTGGGTTATGTTCGACGCGAGTTCAACAACTCAGGCACTGAACTGACGCTCCATTCAACAGCGGGCGAAAGTCCCGCCGTGATTGCCTAACTCCTGGCAAGATCAAAAATGGCCCGCGCCTTCTCAACATGGACCCGCAAGATCGTTCCCCTTGAACCCTCGGCACGAACTCGCCCCCTTTAACGGACAACGATCTCCGTTGGAGACAAGAGCCACGCCTGCCCTGGTTTACCGGACAGGCTTTCCGTCGCGAGATGGAGGGGAACAGACAAGGCAAAGCCCATTTGCTGCAAATATGTTCTGGCGCTCGTCGTCAGCAAGAGCCGGATTTCGTCGGTGCTTTCCCCAAAGAGGTCAAACTTCTCGAAGGGGGACTTTTTACTTGGGCGATGAATGGTTTCATAACCGGGCTTGAGGCCCGCTTCTTTAGCGACCGCTGCGAGGGCGTCATCCATTCCTCCGAGGTAATCGACCAGGCCCAGCTTTCGTGCCTGGACGCCAGACCAGACTCGCCCCCCTGCGATGGGGGCGACCGCTTGAACCTCCATTTTCCTCGATTCTGCAACCCGCTGCAAAAACTTGTCGTAGAGATTCTCGACAAATTCCTGCATCTTCTCCTGTTCCGGCGGGGACCACACCCGTTCCATCGACATGGAGGTAGCCGAGTCATCCAACGTCACATTCTCCACCCGGACTCCTATTTTTTTAAGCAAAGATCCAAAGCTTAACTTCAAGGCGAAAACGCCAATGGAGCCTGTAATTGTCCCGGGCTCGGCATAAATGGGACGGCCCAGGCACGCGACCCAATATCCACCCGAAGCGGCCAGATTGCCCATTGAGATGGCGACGGGCTTTTTGGCAGCGAGCTTTTCCAAGGCGCGCCGGATCGCTTCGCTCGCTGTGGCCGAGCCTCCGGGAGAATTAATTCTTACTACCACGCCCCGGACATTTTTTTCGGAGCGCAAGTCCTCGATGGCCTTGACAACAGGGCCTGATACTAACAAACCGTGCCGCTCGCTTTCCCCGTCGATAATCAGGCCGTCGAGGTGCAAAATCGCCAGAGCGGGCTCATCCAATTTCGGCTCCTGGCCGCCTCCGAGCAACTTGCCCATCAAGTCAAAAAACGAGAGCTGCTTCATCTGCGTCTTGGGCGCTACTACCCAGTTCACCTCCGCGCCGATGAGGTCGGCGACTGTTTGGCGCACGCTGCCATAAGGCGCCAGCCTATCAACCAGATGCGCCTTTTCGGTCGCTTTGGCAGTGAACAGCCGTTCCCCTTGGAGTTTTCGGACTTGTTGGCGATCCAACTTGCGCGCGGCGGCGATTTTTTCCACCAAAGCATCATTCATGCTGGCAAGCATTTCCTTGTAATGCGCCCTCAAACCCTCGCTCATCTCCGAAAGCGTGAACGGCTCGACGGCGCCTTTAAAATCTCCCACGCGAGCGACGCTGGCCTTCGCGCCCAGCAAGTCCATGGCATCGCGGAAGTGCAGTGTGGACATGGCAAGCGAGGGCAGATCCAACATCCCCAAGTCTGCCATCACAATGGTTTGGCAGGCGCACGCCACAGAATAATGAGCACTATCCGCCGTCTCCAGCCAGGCAAACGTGCCTTTTCCGGCCGCCTGCAGCTTATGAATGTGGCGGCTCAATTCAGAAAGTTGCGCCAGATTCATTTTAAAGTCCGGCGCCGAAAGATCAAAGAGCACATGCTGAATCGCCGTTTCTTCCGCCAACTCATCGAGCTTTTCGCAGAGAGCAAAAAAGGAATTTGGCTTATCGATCTCGCCCGAAAGCAAAGACATGGGATCAAAACTGGGCGCCAGAGGATGATCCTGGTACGCGCCCTTGAGAACCACGATGCGCACGGCTGTTTTTTTCGCCACGGGCCCCGCCGCGGTTTTTCCCACTTCGACGGCCGGCTTTCCGCTTGCTTTCTCCGCGGCGAGCGGGCCGTTGGCCTCAGCCGGGGCGGCTCCGAGGCGGATTGTGAAAAGAAGGAGCAGCAGCGACAGGATAATTGGAGGCGCCGGCAAAAAGGTCAATTTGATCATACACTGGACGTTACCTGGAGGATGCACTAGCAAACTCATTGCTTTCCCCCTGAGCAGACGAAACTTTCAGGCCAGCAGCAATGTTTTTATGTGCACAGAAAGAGAATTCACTAATTCGAGAAAACGACCCAGCTTTCTCAAATCTCGAAATTCACCGTTGTTGTCAGGAAGCAAGGTGGGGTCGAGCCATCATGAAACGAGGCTGTTTGTCCAAGCCGTTTCTTGACATGGCCAGCTTCTTCACGAAAGCTGGCCAATCTATATGTCCGAGACCAAGATCAACGAAAAGATGGAGAAGATCGTCTCTCTCTGCAAACGCCGTGGGTTTATTTTCCAGTCCTCAGAAATTTACGGCGGCATTAACGGGTTTTGGGACTACGGCCCGCTTGGCGCCGAGTTGAAGCGCAACCTCAAGGATTATTGGTGGAGGTGGCTGACACAATGGCGTGAGGATGTAGTGGGGCTGGATGCCAGCATCATCATGCATCCGAAAATCTGGGAAGCCAGCGGACACACCAGCACTTTTACTGACCTGATGGTCGATTGCTTGTTGACGAAGAAGCGGTTTCGCGCGGATCAGATCGAGCCGCAGAGCGGATTAGTTTTTAAATTTTCCGGCGCGATGGATGGCGCGACCAAAGAGTTTTATGCGGAACCTTATTCTGTGCTGGTGCCTGCCGGAAAGCCGGAGGAGCACGGACGAAAAATGGCCTGCCGATTTTATCAACAACGCGGCGTGGACGGTCCCCAACCGCAGGACCTTCCCCCGCCGGAACTTGTCGAAAACTCGACTCGCTACAATCCCGAGAACGGGAGTTTGCTGACCGAGCCGCGCCAATTCAACTTGATGTTGAAGACCTATGTCGGCCCGGTCGAAAGTCCTGAGAACCTGGCGTATCTCCGCCCGGAAACGGCTCAGGCGATCTTTGCTCAATTCAAAAATGTTCTGGAGGTTTCACGACAGAAAATCCCATTCGGCATTTGCCAGATTGGGAAAGCTTTTCGCAATGAGATCAACCCGCGCAATTTCACTTTTCGGTCGCGTGAGTTCGAACAGATGGAGCTGGAGTTTTTCATCCGGCCGGACGAGACGGTCGAGAAGCTCGCCGGATCAGTGGCCAAGGCTGCTGAGCGCCCTGATCTATCATCCCCGCAGCCAAATTGGGGTTGGGAGGTCTGGCACAAGTATTGGGTCGAGCAACGGCTCAAGTGGTATGAGAGCATCGGCTTAAGCCGGGACACGCTGGAAGAGTATTGGCAAAAAAAAGAAGAACTGGCGCACTATGCCAGGGCCACCGTGGATATTCTTTTCAAGTTCCCCTTCGGCACGCAGGAACTCGAAGGCATCGCAGCCCGGGGCGATTTCGACCTCAAGCAGCACCAAACTTTCAGCGGCAAGTCCATGGAGTATTTCGATGAGGAAGCGAAGGCAAAATATCTTCCACATGTCATCGAGCCGAGCGCGGGCGTGGATCGGATGGTGCTGGCCCTGATTTGCAATGCCTACAAGGAGGAGCAAGTGCCGGACGAAAAGGGCAAGCTCGAAACACGCGTGGTTTTGAGGTTTCATCCTCGCATTGCCCCAATCAAGGTCGCCGTTTTCCCCTTGTTGAAGAACCGCGCGGAACTGGTCAACAAGGCCCAGGAAGTGCGGGATCGGTTGCGTCCGCACATGAGCGTTTTTTACGACGAGAGCGGGGCCATCGGGCGTCGCTACCGCCGCCAGGATGAAGCAGGAACCCCCTTTGGAGTCACCATCGATTTTGACACTCTGGGCGAAAAACCCGAGTTAAAGGACACCGTTACGCTCCGCGACCGCGATACTATGCAGCAAACCCGCGTGCCGATCGACGAACTAATACCGCAACTTCTGGAAAAAATTCGTTAGATGGGCGAACAGACCGAGCTGTTAAAGAAGCCGGCGCCGACGTTTCTCGGCATCATCGTCTTCAAGTTGGCGAAAGGGGCAACCTTTTTTGCCCTGGCCATCGTTTTATATACGCTGTCCGATAACGACCTGCCGCAGGAGTATAAGGATTTTCTCGCCCGGCCATTCATTCAATCGGTGCTCCATACCCTTCGAGTCCATCCCGGCAACAAGTTCTTCACTCACCTGGCGGAGCAAGTGGGCCAATTAACCGAGGCCAACTTGCTCGTGGCGGCGGCAGGGAGCTTGGTCTATAGCCTGTTTTCGCTCGTTGAAGGGACTGGGATGATCTTTCGAGTGAGTTGGGCGGGCTGGATGGCCATCGGCGAATCTGCCTTCTTCATTCCTATCGAAATCTATGAAATGATGCGGCCGGGAAGATTCTCCTGGTTTATTGCCGTGGTCCTGGTGATTAACATCATCATCGTATGGTATCTGTTTCAAAATCGGCACCGGCTTTTTCGCCACCACCATAACCCGAAGATTACTTTATAAGACGATCCTGTTGCGAACCTCGTAGCGACCGACGCGCCTCCGCTTCTTATTCTCCCCAAATGAAGCCTTGAGGCCCGAAGCCGATCTCCTTCACCTGAATGCCACCCCTCGGCCATCCAAATATCCATCACTTATCGCTTGCCATGGGCGGGCTCGAACTCGGACCTAACCCGACTTTCGATACTCGCGACAATTCTCCCTGAAGATCTGTGGATTTGCTCGACAGCCAGCGCCCATCGCTGGTCGGCACTTCCAAATCCAGCATCTCTACCCCAGCCAACGTTTCCACGACCGCCCTCGCTGTCAGTCCGGGGGCCAGCGCATTCAATCGTTGTCGCAGGGTCACATGCAGACAGTAGGCCAGGAAACACACGAAAATGTGCGCCTCCACCCGCGGTTGCACCGAATGGTAAATCGGACCCAATCCCAGGTCGTTCTTGAAGCTCCTGAAAACCGCTCCGATTTTACCAGCAAGATGTAAAGTTTCCACAATCATTCCGGTTCCTTGTCGCTGAGGTTGCTGCGCAAAAGATAATGTCCGTCGTAAAGTTCGGCTTCTTTGAGTTCCTCCTTCTTGAGCCGGAAAGTGAAACTGCCCGGGGGCAGCTTCTCACTCTTCTTTTTCTCCCCGGTCGCAACGGCAGGGGGCACATTGATTTCCACAAGCGAGG
>JBBRPK010000001.1:0-110919 GCA_038228235.1 Verrucomicrobiota bacterium | reverse complement strand
GCGATGACCAGAACGTCGAGCAGGTCGTGCTCCTTTCGTCGTTCGACACGCGGGTCTGGCATTTGCGCAAAATGCGCGACCAGACTCGTTTTTGCCAATTTCGTTTCGTCATTAGTGTTTGATTCAAGATGCTCAAGCATCTTGCTCATTTATACATCGATTCCAAAAGTACAAGGCAAAATTTGCCTGGTTGCCTAACATTTTAATGCGTCTGCCCTGATCGCCCCTAAGTGCTCATGGCCGTCAACTCATCGCTCTGGTGCTCCGGGCCATCTCCCTCGCTCTTTCCAGAATAATCTCCGCCATCAGGGGCTCACTCCCGATGGCGGTTGAGTACCAAAGGCGTTTGCCCTTTCGCTCAGTTGGGTTTCGCCACGTTGGCTGGCCTGCTTTGAGGCGTTGACGAACCTGGCGCGCGGATTCACCCAGCAGGATGGGAATGTCTTCCACTGTGTGTAATCCGTCGCTGATGAAGAACGGAACCACGACGATGTTTTTGGCGTGGGCGGTTTGATAGCAATTCGCAATGCGCGGCTCTTCTTCGATGAACGCGGGGTACACTTCCGCATACTTTCCGCCCTTGCCAATAAGTTCCACCTGCCTTTCGATGGCTTGGCGAGAGTTCTCATTCCGGCCAGTGCCATGGCCGGCGATAAAGAGCGCCGTTTCGGCGGGCTTGACCGCGCAGGGAAATGGATGCTGCCCTACTACCTGCCGGGCCCGCGCCAACAGCGCGCCAGTCATGCTTTCGTGGGTGCCGATGGGATCGCAATAATAAAGCGTTTGCGGGCCGCGTTGCTGCACACGAGCAAAGTCACTCTGGCCTTGCGCTCTCAAACCAAGCTCCCCTGGGATGGCTTCCTGGGTGAAATAGCCCTCGCTGATAAACAGCGGCACGATGAAAACGCGGCGAGCCCCCACCCGCCGCAGCGCCCCCGCAACGCTTGGCTCCACCATCCAAAAGCACTCCAGGACCTCGGCGAATATATTCCGCTGGCGCAAATGATCGGCGTGCTGGCAGACGGGCGCGATGGATTGGGCATTTTGTGTGGAACCATGCCCCAC
Source organism: Verrucomicrobiota bacterium (assembly GCA_038228235.1). GTDB lineage: Bacteria > Verrucomicrobiota > Verrucomicrobiia > Limisphaerales > JBBRPK01 > JBBRPK01. The sequence continues at coordinate 109,854 of JBBRPK010000001.1, read as the reverse complement.
TAACACCAGAGCAGCGTCGCTGAAGTTGTCGCTCGCCATACCACATACCGTGGACGCAAGAGCGCTGAGGCGCAAGCGCGGCACGCCCCCGAATCAGGTGGAGTTCGAGCCAGTCCGGCGCTCGCTTTGGTCAATCTGGCTTTGGCCGGTGGTCGACGAATACGCGGTAATGACCCTGGGGGTCCGCTTCCACAAGCCCCTTATCCCGCAGCGTGACGAGGAATGGCAAAGCCCAGCGAGGATTCTTAGCCGTCAATTTCCTGTTTCCCGCCTTGCGACAAATTTCTCCAGCAGCATAAAAAGCGTCCGGATTTCCGTTCAAGAAGGCAAGTATCTGATTCTCTTCGTCACAAATTAACATAATAAGTTCAAGAAAAGCGCCAGTTGGCTGGCACAGGCTTCACGACAGCATCAAATGCGCCAGAAAACCCGTAAAGGGCCAGTTCAGCCATTTCACGAGCGCGCGAGTTGAACCCCCTGCCCTGCCGGGGGCCTGTGGCTTGGGGCACTGCCGTTGAATTAGGGAAGAAAATGGCGGTGGCGCGGACTTTAGTCCGCTTTTCTGCCATTTCGCGTGGGCAGCGGGAGCGGACTGAAGTCCGCGCTCCTCAATTCACTGGCAGTTGTGCCCTTGGGGTGTCGCCCCCTCCCAACTAAGGTCTTAACCCGATTATAATTAAAGCCAGCAGAGGATAGGATTGTGGGGTGGAATCGATAGGAACAACGGGACGTGCATTGCCGGTCTGGAAAAGGCCCGGGCGGGTGTCTCAATTTTCATCTTAAATGAAACTGCTTTTTGTGCATGAACGGTTTGGCGCTTTTGGAGGCGCGGAAACGAACCTCCTGGACGTCGCGCGCGCGTTTAAAATTCGTGGGCACAGCCTCGCTTTGCTTCATGGTCCCCCTACCGGCCAGGGCCAGCTATCGTGGCGGGAAATCTTTCCAAATGCTCGCGCCCTCAATCCCAAGGACAATCTGGCGCTTGTTCGCCAGGCACTGGAGGATTTTCAACCAGATTTGGTTTACGTGCATAAAATGCCGGACTTGGAGGTGCTGGAAGCCCTGCTCGAGGCAGATCTTCCATTGGTTCGCATGGTCCACGATCACGACCTCTATTGCATGCGAAGCTACAAATATAGCGTGCTCAACCGGGCCATCTGCACCCGGCCGGCCTCGCCTTATTGCGTTTATGGCTGCGGGGCTTCAATCGCCCGCCAGAGGGGAGCGCGCTTTCCCGTGAGATGGATAAGCTACCCGGCCAAGAAAAGGGAGCTGCGCCTTAATCAGGGTTTCGACCGCATGATTGTGGCGACCAACTACATGAAACAGGAGTTGGTCCAAAATGGGTTTGACGAATTAAAAATCGAAATACACCCCCCGGTCCCACAGACCCCTCAGACGCGCTCGCGCAGCGACTTCAACGACCGGAATGTGGTCCTTTATGTGGGGCAAGTCATCCGCGGGAAAGGCGTCGATGTCCTGCTCGAGTCGCTCGCTCAGGTCCATATCCCTTTCGAATGCCTTATCGTTGGGGAGGGAAATCATCGTCCTTATTGTGAGAAGCTGAGCCGGCGGCTGAAGTTGGAAGCCCGGGTGCATTTTCTCGGCTTCGTGCCTCACGAGCAGCTTCAACGCTATTTTTGTGAAGCGAGTGTTGTAGTCATGAGTTCAGTATGGCCCGAGCCCTTTGGCGCCGCCGGGTTGGAAGGGATGCGTTATGGGTTGCCGGTGGTTGCCTTTGACGCCGGGGGAATTCGGGAGTGGCTCATCTCCGGTTACAATGGCTTTCTGGTCCCCTGGATGGATCGCGCGAGTTTTGCGGCCCGAGTCGAAGAGTTGCTTCGTGACAAAACGCTGGCTCGCCACCTGGGCGAGCGCGGGGCCCGCCTCCTGGCTCAGCGTTTTGATTTCTCAGATTATATCAGCGGTTTGGAACGGAGCTTTTTAGACGTGATGTCTGAGGCGCAGGAAAAGGTGAACGCATGAGAATTGCAACTTCACGCCTGGTGGCCATCGTCGGGGGCAGCGGAGCAGGAAAAAGCTGGCTGACCGATCGTTTAGAAAGGATTTTTGGCGAGAAGGCCGCCCGCCTTTCGCTGGATGACTTTTACCTGGACCGTTCGCATCTTTCCGCGGGCCGGCGCGCCCTTATCAATTATGACCACCCGCGCGCCATGGATTGGCAGGCGGTGGAGGAAGTTCTCCAGGCTTGCCGGGCGGGCCAATCTTGCCGCCTGCCCCGCTACGATTTTGAGACCCACACGCGCGCCCTTCGGCGGGAAATTTGGCGCCCCCAACCACTGGTCTTGATGGAGGGCCTTTGGTTACTGCTTCGCCCTGCCATTCGGGGTTTATTTGATTTTACGATTTTTGTAGATTGTCCTGCCGCGCTCCGGCTTCAGCGCCGTTTGAATCGCGACATGGCGGAGCGGGGACGGTGCCGCGCGTCCATCCAGCGCCAATTCCGCGAACTTGTGGGGCCCATGCACGAAATGTTTGTCGCTCCCCAAGCCCGCCGGGCGGACGTCATCTTGCAACAGCCCCTCCGGGATTCGGAAGTTCACCAACTCTGCGATCAACTCCGGGCCCTCCCGGCGCAGGCTCGCTCTATCCCGATTGGACACGGGACAGGTTTCGAGCTGACGCGGGCCCTTTCCAAACCAACTTGCATCCATGAATAATCTGGAAAATACCGCCCTGCTGTTTCATCGATATGCGGCCCTGCAACATCCTTGGGAGCGCTGGCGTCTCTGGCTTAATTTCCAGTGGCACCTGTTCTTCTGGCGCTGGTTAATCGTCGGCGCGGAAGGTGCCAAGCGATCTCTGGACGCCGGCGCGAGTCTCCTCGCCCTGGTGGTTCTTGCCCCCATCTTTTTACTGATCGCAATTCTGATCAAGCTGGAGGACGGCGGGCCAGTGTTTTTTGCGCAGACCCGGGTTGGCCAATGGGGGCGCGAGTTTAGAATGTTCAAAGTTCGTTCTATGTGCCTCGATGCGGAAGAGCGCTTAAAAGAGCTGCTCGTTCGCAATGAGCATGCGCAGGGAGTCACCTTCAAAATCAGGGACGATCCGCGCATAACGAAAACTGGAAAGTGGCTGCGCAAATTCTCTCTCGATGAATTGCCGCAGCTTTACAATGTGCTCATTGGCGACATGTCCCTGGTGGGCCCCCGCCCGCCACTGCCGCGTGAGGTCGCGCTTTACTCGATCGCGCATCGCCGCCGACTCCTCGTTAAACCCGGCATTACCTGCATCTGGCAGATTAGCGGACGAAGCGAGATCGATTTTTCCGGCCAGGTGTTGCTCGATGTGGAGTACATCGAAACCCACTGCTTCTGGGGGGATGTAAAAATCCTCGCCAAAACAGTGCCCGCCGTGTTGTCGGGAAAAGGAGCGTGCTGATGAAATCTGTTCTCATCTGTCCTGCCGAACGTCCAGCCTTGGCTAAACTGGCCGGATCAGCTCCCTTGGCCGTGGTGCCTATTCTGGGGCAAAGCCTCTTGGAATATTGGCTGGAACATTTGGCCTCTCTCGGAGCCAGGGAAGTTCAGGTGCTCGCTGCGGACCGTTCGGAAGAGGTGCGCGCCCATGTGGGCGATGGCGCCCGTTGGGGCCTGCGCGTGGAGGTCATGCCAGAGGTCCGCGAACTCACTATCAGCGAAGCCCGGGCAAAATATCGCGAAACCTCCGGCGAGGATTGGCTGCCCGATCCGAAGGACGTGGTCCTTTTGGATCAATTGCCCGGCATGGCCTCTCACACGTTGCTGAACAGTTACGGGGAATGGTTTGCCGCGGTGCTGGCTTGGTTTTCTCACACCGCCTCACCCCTGCGAGTGGGAATTCACGAAATTCAGCCGGGTGTTTGGGCCGGGTTGCGGACACGGATTGCCCCCACCGCTCAACTTCACGCGCCCTGCTGGCTTGGCCAAAATGTTTGGATTGGGCCTCAAGCTGTCATCGGGCCCATGGTCGTGGTGGAGGACCGGGTGTTCGTCGAATCGGGCGCCACCATCTCCCACAGCGTCGTTGGCACGGAAACGTTTGTCGGGTCATTGACCGATCTCCGAGATTCGCTGGCCTGCGGCAGCACCTTGGTTAACTGGCGTACCGGCTCCAGCCTCGAGTTAGCCGACCCGCTTTTGCTCTGCCCATTGCATCGGCGTCGCACCCACCTGAAGCGGCCTAACGTGATGGCTCGCCTGGCAGCGCTCTGGCTAATGGTCGGCACATTCCCCGCGGCAGCTTGCGTAATGTGGAGATCGAAAAGGCGCGGTCGTCCGGCTCTCCGTCAGAAAATTGCGATCTGTCCACGACTCGGAACAGCCCCCAGCCTTAATGACGAGCTGATTTACTACGAGTTGGGCAGCGTCAGCCGCTGGCTGCGTCGTTGGCCTCAATTATGGAATATCATGCGGGGTGAATTTACCTGGGTGGGTAATCGACCGATCAGCCCGGAGGATGCCGGGGCCCTGCGCAACGATTCAGAACGCCTCTGGCTGACCGCGCCTATCGGCCTCATTTCTTTGGCCGATGCCACCGGTTGCGCCCAAGCCTTCAGCGATGAAGCTCGAGCCCATGCCAGCTTTTACGCCGTCAAAGCCAATTGGAAGCTGGATTGTGCTATCTTCGCTCGCGCCATCGCGGCCTCTCTCTTCAGAACCCATCACATCGAGCAAGAGGAAGAGTCGCCAATGCCATTTCCCACTCGAGTGTTAAACAGGGAGGTTGAATGAGAATGGCGCGTTGCAGTATCCAGCTCTCCCGCCGAATCGCCAGGGCCGAGTATTTTTGTGCCGCGGGAGGAGATCGCCTCATTATCCGCAAGAGTCGCTTCCAATCCCAAACCGTCACACCTGAGCAAGCTTTCTTCTCCCTGGTTCAGCATCGAACGAGCAACGCAGCCAAATGAAAGCGGTATTGCCTTTGTTTGTGTTTATCGACGCTTGCGGATGGGAAATCATCCAAGACCAGCCGTTCGCCCGCTCATCTGCGCCGCACCGGCGGCGGCTTACTTCCGTTTTTGGCTATAGCTCCGCTTGCGTGCCCTCCATACTCGCCGGGACTTACCCGGTGGAGCATCGCAACTGGTGCTATTTTGCCTATGACCCTGGCCATTCCCCCTTCAAGGCCTTGCGCCCGCTTCGCTTCCTGCCCAACGCCATTACCAGCCGCCGGATTTTCCGGCGCTGGCTGAGCAAGTTTGTCAAGGTACAGTTAAAATTCCGCGGCTATTTCGATCTCTACAACATGCCCTTTAAGTATCTGCCTCTCTTTGATTTTACAGAGAAAAAAAGCCCCCTTCAACCCGGAGGGATGAACCGGGGCGGGAACATTTTTGACTTTCTGGAGATGCGCAACATTCCTTACCATGTCAGCGATCCAGCCCGAGGCGAGAGCGAAAACCTGGTCAGCCTCAATGCCAGCATTCAAGCCGAATCGATTGATTTCGCCTTTGTTTATTGGCCGGAGCTGGATGGTCTTCTCCACATGGTGGGAAACCGGGCTCCAGCGGTGGCGGCCAAGCTGCTCGTCTATGACCAGTGGATTCATAAGGTGCTGCGAGCGGCCCGCGAGCATTACCGGGAAATTCGCCTTTACATATTCAGTGATCACGGCATGGCCAATTGCGATGAATTGTTGGATCTCAAAGCTAAGATCGCGCCCTTGGGCCTGGAGATGGGCCGGGACTATGCGGTGGTTTACGATTCCACCATGGCGCGCTTCTGGTTTTTCAACCAGCGGGCCCGCCAGTTGGTTGTCGAGCAACTGGATCAGGTGCCTCAGGGCCGCATTCTCCCCGATGAGGAATTGGAAGAGTTGCACACGCTTTTCCCTGACCGTTATTTCGGCCAACTGATTTTTCTGGTGCGCGAGGGGGTCTTGATCGTCCCTAGCCACATGGGAGAGCGGCCCATCCGCGCCATGCACGGGTATCATCCCGCTGAAAAACACAGTTATGCGGCCTTGCTGACGAATCAGGTTAACATCCCGGAAGACACCAACGCCATTACCGATATATTCCGGCTTATGACTCGTGACGCTGAATTTGCCAAAGCGGCCAATAACCGAACAAGATCGACCCCCCCGGCCGCTCCTGGCTTCACCCCTTTTTTGAAAGCGGGGGCCGGCCACAATGCCGAAACTTTCATCGTCGGTGCTTCAAATCAATAGGTAACTAAACGCCAAAAACATCCTAAATAACTAACAATATGAAAACTCAAAGTACTAACATTCCTCTTACCTCTGCATTCCTTGCGCTCCTCGTCCTGATTTTTACCATGACCGGTTGTGGTGGAGGTGGAGGAGGAGGCGGCACGGGCAGCAGCAGCAATTCGGGCGGAGGCACGGGCCAGGGCGGCGACCCGGCTCCTGCTTCCATCGGCGGGAAAACGTTTAACGGCCACATTGGGGGCACCGCCACCACCTGGCAAATTGTCTTTACGGGTGGCAGCGGCAGCGGCGGCGCTTACTCTTATTCGGAAAATGGCCGTCATCTCGATAGCGGCACTTTCACTTACAACAAGACTGCCTCTAATGCCGCCACGGTCACCCTTTCGGATGGCACAACATTGCAATTCACCTTTACGTCCTCCGTCGCCGGGACTTATTTGGTCCCAAATTTGAACCCCCAGGAAACGGGCACATTCACGACGAATTAGTTCCAAGGGCGTGGCTGATGCGAGCCAGGACGCGGCGGTTTTACTGCCTGCTCCAATCGCCTGAGTAACCAGTCGTAAACCCGGTTAGATTTGTTGAGTGAAGAAAGAAATTCACATTTTGATGCTTGAAGACGACGTGGCGGACGCGGAATTGATTCAGCTTGCCTTAGAGAGGGGAGGCGTGAGTTTCTCGCTCAAACGCGTAGAAACAAAGGCGGGGTTTTTGCGTGAGCTGGCGGGCCGGCCTCCGGACCTGATTCTTCTGGATTATTCTTTGCCGGGCTTCGATGGGCTAAGCGCTCTGAACATTGCCCAGGAAAAATATCCGGATATCCCATTTATCTTCGTCACCGGCACACTCGGGGAAGAAGTGGTAATCGAGATGCTTAAGAGCGGCGCCACGGATTACGTTTTGAAAAACCGCCTCACCCGCCTGGCCTCAGCAGTGTTGCGCGCCTTGCGAGAGTCTGAAGCGCGAGTTGAACGTCGCCGCGCCGAGGAAAATCTCCGCAAGTCCCATAAACACTTGCGCGCCCTCTCGGTCTATCTCCAATATGTGCGTGAGGATGAACGCATTCGCATTTCCCGCCAGGTTCACGATGAACTGGGCCAGGCTTTGACCGGTCTAAAAATGGATCTCTATTGGCTGTCTAACCGGCTCCCAAAGAAGCTCAAGTCCGTCCAGGAAAAGACCAAGGCCATGTCCGCCCATATTGATAGCACCATTCAAACGGTCCGCCGCATCTCCACCGAATTGCGCCCCGGCATTCTCGATGACCTGGGCCTGGGAGCCGCCTTGGAATGGCAGGCGCAGGAGTTTCAACGGCGCACCGGGTTGCTATGTCTCGTCACCACCGAGGTGACCGAAACCCCTTTCGACCAGGATTTGAACACGGCTTTTTTCCGCATTTTTCAGGAAACGCTAACAAACGTCATTCGCCATGCGCACGCCACGCGTGTGGAGGTGGTGTTAAAGGAGGAGCAAGGATCTTTAACCATGGAGGTAAAGGACAACGGACGCGGTATTTCATCTGATGAGATCTCAAACACGAAATCGATCGGGCTCCTGGGCATGCGAGAGCGGGCCGCTCTGCTCGGCGGCGAACTCACCATCAGCGGCCAAGCCGGCGCGGGCACTGCCGTCACGGTCAAAATCCCCTTCACCAGGACCCGCGGCGCCCTCCCATCAGCCACTGAGGATTCTCATCGCCGACGATCACGCAGTAGTACGGCATGGCTTGAGACAAATTCTGGCCGATGATTTTAAAAGAGCCGCCTTTGGCGAAGCGGGCACGGGCCAGGAAGCGCTCGGCAAAGTCTGGAATGAAAAATGGGACGTCGTCGTGCTCGACGTTACGATGCCGGGGCGGGGTGGTTTGGAGGTGTTAAAAGAAATAAAAAAGGCTTGTCCTAAACTGCCCGTGCTGGTCTTAAGCATGCATCCGGAAGATCAGTTCGCGGTGCGTGTCTTGAAGGCCGGCGCCTCCGGCTACATGACCAAGGAAAGCGCTCCGGAGGAACTCGTCGGCGCGATTAAAAAGGTCGTCAATGGAGGCCGCCACATCAGCGCCTCCCTTGCCGACCTCATGGCCGCTTACATCTCTGTCGATGCCAGCCGGCCCCCCCATGAATTGTTGTCCAATCGCGAGTTCCAGGTCATGCGCCTGATCGCCTCCGGCAAAACGGTCAGTGCCATCGCCAGGGAAATCTCCCTCAGCGTGCGCACCGTCAGCACCTATCGCACTCGCATCTTGGAAAAAACAGGGATGAAGACGAACGCCGAATTGACCCACTATTCAATTCGGAATAATTTGGTGTGATACGCCTCCGCCCGGAGCGCCCGCCTGCAGATCGGCATTTTGCGATCTACGCCGTACTTCCCAGGGTCGGTTTGAGTTACAGCCCCGACAGCCATTCTCAGTAAGCGCCAAAAGCCAAACAGCGCGCATGGAAAGCTTCCGCTACTTTGGTTGGAGGCGCTGCCAGATCAATGGCAGCGCACTCGCAAATTCTTGCGGCTGTTCGTGCATCCACCGCGTCACGGCGGCCGGAGCGAACCAGCTCCCGTTCTCGATTTCCTCCACATTGAGATGAAAGGGCCCCGCCGCGTCATGACGATAAACCCAAACGTGTTCTTGGCCCGTTCCTAAGCAGGCTGCGATCTTAAAAAGCCGTTTGGGCGGAACGCTCAACTCCAACCCCAGTTCCTCGCGCACTTCCCGCACCGCACAATTATCATAAGTCTCGCCCGTGTCCAAATGGCCGGAGGCCGAAGAGTCCCACAACCCAGGAAAGGTGTCCTTTCTCATGGATCTCTTTTGGAGGAAGACCTCGCCGCGCTCGTTAAAAATTAAAACATGGACAGCGCGATGCTGAAGACCGAGGCGATGCACCTCGCTGCGGCGCTCCTGGCCGATCACTTCATCGCGCTCGTTAACCACATCGAAGATTTCTTCATTCATCACCATTCGGCTTTGCCTGAGCCAAAATCTCCGTGAGTTCCACAAATTTGTCGAGACCCACCGCCTCGGCGCGAATTTGGTGAGAGAGGCTGGCGCGATCAAAAGCGTCCTCCATCGCTTTGGCATCCCAATCCTGTTTGAGGAGCTTCATCATCATCTTGCGGCGTTGCGAGAAACCGCGCTTTACGATCTTGGAAAAAATTCTCCCCTGGTCCAGGGGAAGCAACGGCTCCTCTCTCCGAATCAATTTGATGCAGGCGGATTCGACCTCCGGTTCGGGGAAAAAACAGGAAGGCGGGATTTTGAACCAGCCGTCCGGTTGATACCGAAGCTGAATCAGCAGGGTCAGTACTCCGTAATCCTCGCCCCGCGCCTGGGCGAGCAATCGCTGGGCGACCTCCCATTGAAGGGTAACCACCATAAGCCGCGGGCCTCGTTCCATTTGCGCCAGTTCCACCAGGAGGCGCGAAGCAACCGAATAAGGAAGGTTGGCGACCAGTTTCCATTCCGACCAGTCCGTGGGATGTTGCCGGAGATAATCCAAGGCGTCCTTATGGACCAGCGAAAGAGTCTGGGCAGTCCCGAAACGGCGTTGAAGAAGCTCGACTAACCGTCGATCTTTTTCAATCGCCAGCAATTCTCTGGCGCTGGCCAAGAGCAATTCCGTGAGCGGACCCAGGCCAGGGCCGATCTCCAGGATCCGATCGCCCTCCCTCAGTCCGGCCGCGGCCACGATGCGCCGCAGTTGATTGGCATCGTGCAAGAAATTTTGACCAAGGGATTTAGCCAGTCGAACGCCGCCCGCCGCCAGAATTTGTTTCATCTCTGAAAGAGTCATTGAAGGGCTTTTTCCAAATGACGCACCGTCTGCTCCAGGTGCGATTCGGTAATGGTGAGCGGCGGCGTGAAGCTGATGACATTCGAGTGCTCTCCTTCCGGCAGGAGGATGAGGCCATGACGCAACATGGTTTTGATCAGCTTAAGCGCCGGAGCTGTCGCCGCAGAACCGTCTGTGAAACGGAGTTCCAAACCTGCCATCAGTCCCAAGCCCCGGGCGGAGCAGAGAAGCGGGGAGGGTGGATGGAGGATGGACAAGGATTTCAGCAAAAACTTCCCGAGCCGGGCGCTTTTTTGCACCAATCGCTTCTCTCGAATTTCGGTAATCTGGGCCAAAGCCATCGCGCAACCGACCGGATGGCCCAGGAAAGTGCTGGTGTGAATCGCCTCGCCTCGGGACTGGGGCCATGCGGCGTCCATGATCTCGGCGTTGCCCACGCAGGCAGAAAGAGGAAATCCGCCCGTCAACGCTTTGCCCAGGCAGATCAGATCGGGAATCGTCCGCGAGTGCTCGCAAGCAAACCAATGCCCCGTGCGCCCAAACCCCGTGTAAATCTCATCCAGCACCAACAGCGCCTCATGTTCATCGCAAAGATGTCGAAGCCGGGGCAGAAACGAAGGCGGTGGAACGCGGAGGCCAGCTCGGCCCTGGACTGGCTCGACCAGAATCGCGCCGACAGCATGTTGGCGGAACAATCGGCGAATCGCTTGCTCGATAGAATCGAGGCGCGCGTCCTCCCTCTGGCGATGAACAGAGAAGCTGTGATCTGCCGGGAAGGGCACGAAATGAGCAAACCCACCCAGTTGCCGCTGAAACGGCGCCCGAAAGAGATCGCGGTGCGTGGTATTCAGAGCTCCGTAACCCAACCCGTGATACGCGCCCGTAAAGGCGATGACGCCTGGTTTGCCGGTAGCCAATATCGCCGTTTTTAGCGCCGCTTCCACTGCCTCGAAGCCTGAGTTGCAAAAGATGGTCTTTCCGCTCAGGCGAACGGCTTTGGCCCTTGGCCTTTGGCCTTTGGACTTGGAACCGCCCCAGCGCTCGAAAGTAATCCGGCTTAGTTCGCGAGCCAATTCTGCCTTGCGCGCGTGAGGATGGACATCGCCCATCGCGTGGAGGAGTTGGGCCATTTGCCGTTGCCCCGCCTTAACCACTCGGGGATTGGCATGCCCGGCGGCAGCGACTCCGAAGGCGGCTGTCAGATCCAAATATTTTTTTCCGTCCGCATCCCACACATGCACCCCTTGGGCGCGCTGCCAGACGATCGGCGCGGCGGCGCCCAGACCGATGGCCGTCACATTGCGAGACTCGAAGGCGCGGAGCAGATGCAAAACCTGGTGGGATCGCATGGATTCGGGTATCAAAGAGACCAGATAAATGTTGCTTTGGGCCCTCGCGGCTCGTGTCAGATCGGCTCTACCGCATATAAGGCCATCAGTGCGCCTCCGAGATTGGTCCGGTGGCTCTGGCGGGGTTCATTAACAGCCTGATTGAGTGAGGTTTAATGGGATTGTGGGTTTATTGTCAACCTTTTAACAGTTTTGGAGTCGCGGCCCATGAAAATAGATAAAATTGTCTCAAAAGATTTTTGAACTTTTCACTTCCATCGGAAGGAATTACAGGATTTAATAGCCTCTGGCCGCTTTCAGCAATGCGTCGTGATGCGGAAAATCGTCCATCGTGCTCGTTGGAGCAGGACGGTTTTGAAACCCACTCATTGGGAACGTACATCTTCAGCAGAGTTAAAGGGCAGAAAAATACATATGGGCACAAAATTATTCGTTGGAAACCTCTCCTTCGATGTAACCGAAAACGACTTGCAGGATTTATTCGCGCAAGCCGGTCCGGTTAATTCAGTAAACGTCATGCAGGATCGGGCCACCGGCAAACCACGCGGGTTTGGGTTTGTCGAAATGGCCACTGAGGAGGACACGACTAAAGCAATTTCCATGTTCAATGGAAAAGACTTCAAGGGACGCGCTCTGACCGTCAATGAAGCCCGTCCACGCGAGGAGCGTTCCGGCGGTGGCGGCGGTGGTGGCTATCGCGGCGGTGGGGGCGGTGGCGGCGGCGGTGGTGGTGGGGGCGGTGGTTATCGTGGCCGCCGCTAATCAACAGCAATTTTTCATACTCAGCCACTCTCCCCGATCAGGACGGTGGCCTGACCATTCCGCTTTAAAATCACCGGCGGATTTTAACATCCGTCGGTGACTGGAGGTCTATGCCTCCACATCTAATCTTGGCGGGCCAAACGCTTGGTCATCGGCGCTCTTTTATGGTGGTATGACGATGCGCCCGTTTTCGCGTTGTACAAACATTTAATTTGTTAAGAGTTAGGCGATCTGTTTATAAATAGGGCTATGAAAAGGTTGACTCTATATTTTATCTCGTTGTCAAACATTGCCCTGCTGGTTAGTTGCACCACCGTCCCTGAGACCGGCCGCCGTCAATTGCGTTTGATTCCTGCCGGGCAGGAAATGCAGCTAGGGTTGAGCAGCTTCGACAAGATGAAGCAGGACGTGCCCATCAGCAAAGATCCCGAAGCCAATGCCCTCGTCCAGAGAGTGGGTAAACGGATCGCGGCCGTGGCCTCGACCGATTTGCCGAATGCACAATGGGAATTCGTGGTCTTTGACAGCAAGGAAGCTAACGCCTTCTGCCTGCCGGGCGGAAAAGTGGGTGTTTATGCCGGAATCCTTCCCATTACGAAAACCGAAGCTGGCTTGGCCACAGTGCTGGGGCATGAAGTGGCCCATGCCGCCGCTCATCACGGGGCGGAGCGGATGAGTGAGGAGTTGTTGTTGCAAAGCGGGGGAAAGGCCCTCGGCGCCGGTTTGGCGGCCACGGATCCGAAGGTGCAAGCGCTGGCCACTCAGGCTTATGGTTTAGGGGCAACTTTGGGTCGCGAGCTGCCTCACAGCCGCAAGCAAGAATCCGAGGCGGACCACATTGGAATAATTTTCATGGCTCGGGCGGGATATAATCCGGAGGAAGCGGTTCAATTCTGGCAGCGTTTTGCCGAGTTCAACCGTAAAGCGGGGGGTACTACTCCATGGTTCCTTCGCACCCATCCCCTGGACGACCAGCGGATCAAAGCCTTGCAGGCAGACCTGCCCCAGGCCACGGCTGAATATAATAAGGCCCCCCATTCTCCCCCGTGACTCATGGCGCAGGCTTAAATACAGGCTAGAATAAGGGCCATGCGCATCGGCTCGCTGCAACTCGGCTCCAGTCTGTTTCTGTCACCCCTGGCAGGTTACACGAACTTGCCTTTTCGGCTCACTCTGCGTGAGGTGGGCGGGTTGGACCTCGCCACCACTGACCTGGTCAATGCCCGCTCGCTCCTGGAAAAAAACGCCAAGGCCCTGAAGCTCATCGAAACTTGCCCTGCTGATCGGCCCCTGGCCGTGCAGCTCTTCGGCTCCGTGGCCGAGGAAATGCGAGATGCAGCTCTCTACCTCGAATCCCTCGGCATTTCGGCCGTGGATGTTAACATGGGCTGTCCGGTCCGGAAGGTCTGCCGCGTCGGTGGCGGATCCGCCATGATGACGGAGTTGGACAAAACAGCCGCCCTGATGAAGGGAATGGTGGACGCAGTGAAGATTCCCATCACCGCCAAAATGCGTCTCGGTTGGGATGACCAGAATATCACCGCCCCCGAATTGGCCCGGACCCTGGAGGGCGTCGGGGTGGCAGCCATTTTTGTGCATGGGCGCACGCGCGAGCAAGGCTTTGGCGGCAGGGTGAACTTGTCCGGCATTCGGGCGGTGGTGGAGGCGGTCACGCGCATCCCAATTATCGGCAACGGCGATGTGACCACCCCTCAAGCTGCCCGCATGATGCTGGAGGAGACCGGGGCCGCGGGAGTGAGCATCGGACGCGGGGCCTTTTATAATCCATGGATCTTTGTCCACACGCGTCATTTCCTGGCCACGGACGAGCTGCTCCCCGAACCGATTTTCGAGGAGCGCGTGCGGGTGATGTGCCGCCATCTGGATTTGATGATCCAGGTCTTTGGAGAAGCGCACGGCTGCCGGATGTTTCGCAAAGTGGCGCCATGGTATGCGAAGCGTTTTGGCCCGGCCAATGAATTCAATAAACGAGTAGTGTTAGTCTCGAGCAAAGCAGAGTTTCATGATCTCCTGGAAAAATATCTCCACTGGCGCCGGCAGTTTCTTGACGACGAGGGGCATCTCAAGCCTAACTATCGACTGCCACCAATGATCCCCTCTTTCATGCAGGAACCGGCTGTTGCCAGCCGCCAGCATATCCCTGTGCCTAAAGGCCCGGTCGAGGTGTGGTAAAACGGCCATGAAAGCCGCCCTTCATAGCGCCGGCTTGCAGCCGGTTTCGGACGACCGAGGACGATCGCACGCCGGAGCGCCCGTATTTTGAACTGCGGAATAAGCTAACCACGCGGATTTCCGAGTCGCCGATGGAGGCCGCAAGGAGAAAGTTGGCAAAACTGGGCAGGGCGCGAGGCGGAGCGCGGATGAGTAACGCATCTTTTTTGCGAGTCGCCCGGTTGTCCGCCATCCTGCCCTCCGAATCCTTCTTCTGCTGTGTTATCATTCTGTCTTGCCATGATTCTGTCAGGTAGCTCCGTTGGGACGGCACAAGCCAAGTTGGGACGGCTCCCAGACACAGGGGGTGTGTCCTCGTGTGCTCAGTCATCGGTTTCGGTGGAACTGGTCCGTAATCCTGAACGCCGCAACTTGCATGGTTAAGCAGCCATCGGCGTCAAGCTACTTTAGTTTCAAGTCGATGTGGTTTTTCTCCAGGGTGACGCCTTCACTTAACGCGAGTTGGGCGAGCGCCACATTGTAATCGGCCAGGGCGCGAACCTCGGCAAAACGCGCCAGGGCCAGCACTCGTTGAGCATCTACCACAAAAAAGCCGGTCACCGCGCCCGCCTCGTATTGCCTTTGCATGGACTCCAGCGCCGCTTGCGCAAACTCGCGGGCTTTGCGCGTGGAGGCGATTTGTTTGAAGGTGGTTTCGGTCAGCTTCACCGCCGTATCCACTTCTTTGAGGACGGCTTCCTGCAATCTCTTAAACTGCAACAGCGCCTGTTCTTTAGCGAGCCGCGCTGCTTTGTGGTCGTTGCGCGCCGTCGTGTTGCCCAAGGGGACGCTGAAGATCACTCCCACCGAATAAAAGGGAAAGCTGCCCTGCCGCAGAGTGTTCATGGATTGGCTAAAGCTGTGATCCGTGGCCGCCCAGCCGTAGCTGCCCACCAGGTTCAAGCTGGGGAAAAGTTGATTATAAGCAAACCGCAGGTTGATGTCGTGCTTTTCCAACTCAAGCTTCATGGCAAGAACGTCTGGCCGCCGCAAGAGCGCATTCATCCAGCTTGCGGCGCGATTCGGCGGCAACTCGACAATGGGCTCGAGGTTCTCGGAGGGGGCCAGGGTGGTATCCATCCAGGATTGAAAGTCGTCGGTGAGGAGGTTTTTCAGGGTGTTTTGCTGCCGAATGTAATTCTGTTCCGCGCTGAACAACGCCGTCTGGAAAGTTTCGACGCTGGACTCGGCCTGCTGCTGGTCCAGCGGCGGCAGGACGCCACCCTGAACCCGGCGGCGGGTATCTTCAAGGAGCCGCCGGGCCTGGTCAAGGGCAGCCGTTTGCAGGTTGATCTGTTCCCTGGCGAAGATAAGATTATAATAATTCGTAGCGACAACAGTGACGGTGCTCATCAGGCCCTCTTTCAAAGTGAGATCGGAGAGCTTCAGGTTCACTTTCTCGATTTGGATGTTCCGGCGGTGGAGATCGATCCAGAAATTCTTAAGCAAGGGCTGGCTGAGCTGGAGGCCGATCCGTGGGTAAAAAAGATTGGTTTCGGGGATATTGCTGGAAGGCAAAATAACGAGGCCCGTAACGGATTGGGAAAAAACCACGGCTGGAATTGGAAAAGACCTGGCATCTTCATAGCTCGAACGGGCGAAGAAATTGTAGGACAAACCCGTCGGCAACACCCCAGCCAATGCGGTGCCCGCTGAAACGATCGTTTCTTCGTAAGGGGCATCCTGGTTCACCTGATTGGTGGTAAAATCCTGCTGGAGCGTGGGTTTGAATTGAGTGAACTTCTTTGGATCAAAAGTGGGGGGTTGCTTGTTGAAGCTGTAGCTGGCCTGCAAGCTTAAAAGCGGATCGTACAAGCCGTAGGCGGCGCGCAATTGGTAGCGCGCAATCTGGGGCGCATAACGATCGATCCGAATGTTGAGGTTATGGGCAAGGGCCATTTCCAGGCTGTCTCGAAGGGAAAGAGAGCGAGTATTCTGATTTGTAGTCTGGGCAGCCGCGCTGAGTGACATAATCGACCCCAATGCCAGGCCCAACAGTACTTTGGATTTCGGCTGCAAACTATTCGAGCTTTAGGTCGATGTGATTTTTTTCCAGCACCCCGCCTTCGCTCAAGGCGAGCCCGGCCTGGGCAATGTGATAGTCGGCCAGGGCGCGCACCTCAGCGTAACGAGCGAAGGCCAGGCGGCGCTGGAAGTCCAACACGAAAAAGCTGGTGAGAGCGCCGGCACGGTACTGCTTCTCGGCGGAATCGAGAGCCGCCTTCGCGGCCACGCGGGCTTTGCGCGTGGAACCAACCTGTTTGAAAGTGGTCTCGGTCAATTTGACCGCCGTATCGACCTCGGTGATGATGGATTGCTGCAATCGTTTGAATCGGAGCAAGGCCTGCTCTTTGGCGAGCCCGCTGGCTTTGTGCTCATTGCGGGCGGCGATATTGGCCACCGGGGTGGCAAAAATGGCGCTCGCGGAATAAGATGGAAAAGAGCCGTCCCTCAGCACACTCAACGATTGGCTGAAGGTATGTTCCGTGGATGCCCAGGCGTAGCCGCCCCCCAGGTCCAGGGTGGGGAAAAGCTGGTTATGAGTGAACACAACAATGATGTCTTGTTTTTCCAACTCGAGCCGCAATTCCATTAGATCGGGGCGGCGCAACAGGGCATTGGCCCAGCTTGCGGCCCGGTTGCCCGGCAACTCGACCACCGCGTCGAGGCTCTCCGAGGGAACAATGGTCAGGTCCATCCAGGACTGATAGTTGTCGGTGAGAAGGCTTTTCAACTCGTTTTCCTCCTGGAGGTAATTCTGTTCGGCAGCGAACAACTCTGTCTGAATGGTCTGGTAGCTGGACTCGGCCTGTTGCTGGTCGAGGGGGAGGAGAGCGCCGGCCTGGACTTTGCGGCGGCTGTCTTCCACGAGCTGGTTCGCCGATTGCAGGGCGGAAGTTTGAACCTGAACGGCTTCCCGGGCCAGGATCAGCTTGTAATAAGCCCTGGCGACCAAGGTGACATTGGTCATCAACTCACCCCGCAAGACGGCCTCGGAGATTTGCAGGCTTTTTTTGTTGAGCTGAATGTTCTGACGGAAGAAATCGATCCAGGAATTCTTCAACACAGGCTGGCTCAGGGTGAAACCGGCGCTCGCAGACCAGTTGTTGGAACTGGGATTATTATGCGCAGGGGGGAGGTTTTGCTGTGGAAGAAGCAGGTTTGTAATAACAAAGGTCGTCGCCTGGTAGTAAGTGGATCGCGCAAATACGTTGTAGGACAAGCCGATTGGCAACACACCCCGCACACTGGGACCGGCAGCAGCAATCGTGTACTCATTGGGCCATTCATAGCCCAGGGTATTCACCGAAAACAGATTGGTCCGAGTCGCCGTGGTTTGGAGGAGCTTCCTGGGGTCATAAAAACCCGGCTGCTTTTCGGTGGTGTCCAATCCGTCCAGGGTCAGAATCGGGTCATACAATCCGTAGGAGGCGCGCAACCAGTAGCGGGCAATCTGAGGGGAATAGCGCTGAACCTGGATGTCGGGGTTACGGGCCAGGGCCATTTCGATGCACTCCTTAAGCGAAAGGGCTCGGGCATTGTGATTGGTGGTCTGACCTTCAGCGGTCAAACCTACAATCGACCCCAAGACCAGGCCAAAAAGCGCTTTGCAGGTCATGGTCTCTGTTTAAATTGGATCTGATTTCTTTCCAGCGCGGTCCCTTCGCTCAAGGTAAGCTGGGCCTGGGCGATGTGGTAGTTGGCCAGGGCGCGAATCTCCACAGACTGCGCGAGGGTGGCCAAACGCTGATATTCCACCACAAAGTAGCTATTGGTGGTGCCGGCGGTGTATTGCTGCTGGAGCGACTCCAAAGCCGCTTGGGCAAACTCGCGGGCTTTCCGAGCCGAGGCAATCTGCTGGAAAGTGTTCTCGGTCACCTTCACCTCCGTATCGACTTCGGCGATGACGGATTGCTCGAGGCTTTTGAAACGCAGAAAGGCTCGTTCCCTGGCGAGTTGGCTGGCTTTGTGGTTGTTGCGCGCAGTCACATTCGCCACAGGAATGGCAAAAACCGCGCCCGCGCTAAAAAACGGCGAGGTGCCATTCCGGAGGCCGTTCAAGGATTCGCTGAGAGTGGGCTCGATGGACTGCCAGCCGTAGCTGCCCACGAGATTCAGGCTTGGGAAGAGCTGATTGTAAGTAAATGCGAGAAAAATTGCCTGCTTCTCCAGCTCGAGCTGCATCTGGAGAATATCGGGCCGGCGCGACAAGGCGTTCGCCCAGCTTGCAGCGCGGTTGGCAGGAAGCTCGGTGACGGTTGTGAGCTTTTCGGAAGGCGCGATGGTGACGCCGGTCCAGGAACGATAATCGTCGGTCAGCATGTCCTTCAAGGCATTTTCCTGCGCCGCATAATTCTGTTCGGCTGCAAACAAATCTGTTTGGATATTTTCGAGGGCAGCTTCCGCCTGCTGCTGGTCGAGATCCGTGGCAGCGCCGGCCTTGAACCTCTTGGTGGTGTCGTCAAGAAGATGCCGGGCAGCCTGCAACGCAACCGTTTCCACATTGATTTGTTCGCGGGCGGCGACCAACTCATAGTAGTTGGTCACCACACGAGTGACGTTCGTCATGAGGGTCGCGCGTAAGGCGAGTTCCGAGATTTTCAAGTTCTTTTTGCTAAGCTGGATGTCCCGGCGGTAGCGATCAATCCAGAAATCCTTGAGCACAGGCTGACTTAGGTTGCCCCCTGCGATCGCGTAATAATTGTTGGTGTGTGGAATATTGGTGGCGGGAAGGATGAGGCCGCCGGTTTTGGCGTCATGCTGGAAAACCAGCAAACTCGGCTCAACAAGGGATTTGCCATCGACGTGGTCGGAACGCGCGAAGAAGTCGTAAGTCAAACCCATGGGCAACAGCCCGGTCAAAGCCGGGCCAACAGAGACAACCCTGTTCTCGTAGGGAAAATCCTGCCCGAAGATATTCGTGGTGAAGTTCTGAAGGACGGGAAATATCGTGGGGTTCGATTGCTTGAGCTTCTGGTTTTCGAAAGTGCCCGGATACTTAGTAAAGGCATTGGTCGCCCCAACACTCAAAACTGGATCATACACTCCATATAAGCCCCGTAATTCGTAGCGCAGAATCCGGGGGGAATAGCGCTCAATTTGGATGTCGAGATTATGGGCCAAGGCCAGCTCCACACATTCCTGGAGAGAAAGAGAACGAAGGTTCGGGGTGTTGGTCTGCGCGTCCGCGCTCAGACCGAAGATGACCCCGAGCGCGCACCCAAAAATTGTCCTGGAGCTCACGGCGCAGAGGATGCCGGAACCGAAACCGTTCGTCAAATGCCTTTAGGAACATCGTCGGATCTCTCTTCGGGACGATGCTCCCCCGGGCTGAAATCGGGACTGCCAATCCTCGGCGGCCCGCCAAATCTTCGTGACATTAGAGCGGAGACCTGGCGCTCCTTTTGGGGTTGCGCCCCGCTCAAGGTTGCGAGGGCGTGATAACTCGATAGAACTTGTTTAAAGGGGAGAGAGCGTTCGTGATTTGTTGCAGACCGCTGCTGACCAAGGGACTAAGGTTAGTGAGAGGGGCCCAACTGCTGGCGCCGAGATTCGCCTTGTATTGGATTGAGTACGAACTGCCCGCCAAGCCGTTGAACCCGAGCACAAAGGAATCGGCGAGGTGCTGCGCGGAGTCAATGTGGAGTGGCTGCCAGCCGGGCGTCGGGTTAGCCGCCGCCCAGTTGACGGGGTCGTTGGCATAATGATCCGGAACCAGCCGCTGCAGAGCCTTGCCGGTGCCATTGGGTTGAGTGGGCCAGGGGAAGGCGTTAGCGTACACGACCTTGTCCACAAGAAGATAGGGGACAAATCTGAAGTCAACGTGGTTGGTGTCTTGCGGCGAATCCGGTTTGAAGAGCTCGATGCGGCCGCCGCTGTTCGTGAGGCTGCCACTCTTGCCGACTTTGTTGGTATAGGGCCCAAAAATCTGCACGTTGGCGGGCACACCGTACTTATTCTGGAAGCTGGTCAACTGGGCGGGGTTGCCACTGGGGCTGAAGTTTACGACCAACAGGGACTGGCCCGCCCCGAGGCTAATGTTGGCGGGAAAATCAAAGTTAACGATGCCTTGGATTGTCCAAGCATTGGTGCGGCCGTCGGCATAATTGTTATGATTCGTATCGCAGCAATAGAGGCCATTGGCGTCGTAGAGGAAGGCCGTGTTGGTGGTGATATTGTAAATCTCAATGTATTCATCGAGCGTGTTGTCCACTCCCGGACTGATGTCTGGGGGGTGATACATGATCTCATTGATGATGAGCGGGCCCATTTTCGGATAGGCATTGGGCCCTCCTG
This sequence comes from Verrucomicrobiota bacterium, assembly GCA_038228235.1. Taxonomy (GTDB): domain Bacteria; phylum Verrucomicrobiota; class Verrucomicrobiia; order Limisphaerales; family JBBRPK01; genus JBBRPK01. Next base: position 89,255 of record JBBRPK010000001.1, on the reverse strand, counting down.
TTCCGGTACGGAATTCCCCCAAGGTGGCTGGGTGATCCATCCCGAAAGTGTTGCTGCTCATGGCGACAAAATCATGTCCCAGGCTCGTTATAAACCGGCCAAAGGAAACCGCTTTCTGGCCGGCGCCGAAGCTGGCGTGGGCCTCATAGCCCGTGAAATTTCCGGCGGCATCAGCAGTGAAAACCTGAACAGAGTCGCCTTTGGACGAACTAAGAGAGAAGTCCGGAAAATTGCCAAATCCGCTGGTATTGAACCCGATATGAGGGAGGGCAGTCACGCCTCGCTGCTCGTAAAAAACCTTGTAGCCGCCGGCCTCAATGAAGGTGTTGGGAGGCACCTGAAACTTCTTTGGGCTATTCTTCGTATTGCTGATCCACCAATAGCTGATATCGACCCTATTGGCGGTTGGGTTGTAAAGCTCGATCGCATCCTCCAGCGGAGGGTCGGTATTGCTTAGGGCCTCATTGACGACAACATTGTTGATAGTCAGCAAATTGTTGAATCCCGGGGAGGTGTTCGTGGACTCGAACCTTATGATGTTTGCGGAGCCATCGGGGTACCGCCCGTACGAAACATCCGGACCCCAGTAGCCTGGGACGGCGTTATTGCCCGGAAAACGGATCTGATCAATCCAATTATTGGTGCTTCCGGTTGTTGGGTAGAGGGTGACGGTTTCCCCAGTGTTGTGGCTTAGCTTGAAATCGAGGTCGTTCGCGTTCTTCGACTGGTTTCCCGGGCAAAACAATTGAACGAAGTCGTGCCCGGCGATATACGAAAGGGCCGCGACGGGCCGGTTGGTGGGTCCCGTAGCAGGCAGCGGCCAGACACTCGTAAAGACCAGCCCAGCCAAGGCCACGGCGTTGGTTGATTTATTGTAAACCTCAAGCCAGTCAAATCCTGTGGAATTCGTTGCCATCCACTCGTTGATGATAAGGTTTGTAACTGACGCGGCCTGGTAGGCCTTATTCGGCAGCCCCGGCGTCGGCTGGGTCAACGTCCACGCGCCTGAGATGCCATCAGGCACGCGCCCAATCGAGAGGTCGGCCGCCTGAGGTCCATAGACGATGGAGTCCGCTGTAAAGCCGCCACCAGGGGTGTAAAGATGCAGTTGTTTTCCTGCACTCTTTAAAGTGAAACCGCTATGGAGTCCGGGCGCAGCATAATCCGTGTCAAACCACACCACCAGCCGGCCCGCCGCAGGTACCACGCTCATGCTATTCGTAGGAAAGACAAATCTCATCGGGCCGCTTATATAGTTGGTATCGCTCAGACCGAAACCCGCGAGATTGTAGGCGGCAGTTCCCGAATTATAGAGTTCGATCCAGTCCGGATTTCTCGTGACATTCGGCACGGACGAGGGAACCGTCACGGCGTTGACGTTGTTGGCCATTAGTTCGTTAAAGACCACTTGGGCTTTGACTTCGGAAGCAAGGGAGAAAATCAAGAGCAGACAAAGACACAACAGATACATCACAGGCGCGACGAGCACCCGCCGAATGGCCGGAAATAGCTGAATTGGTTTCACCTTGCCAAAATACCTCAAGCCAGCACAATTGCAAACGCCGACGCGGCTGATCACCCAGGGATTTACTTCGCCATAACTACTTCCAACGTTTCGTCCCGGGGCTGGAGTTTGTCTTCTTCTTCTTCGACGGAGCGGCCCTCAATGGGTTTTTCCAGCGGCGCCGGGGAGTGGCCGGTCACCGTTTCGTCCGCTTTGTGGAATTTTACACTCACAATTTTACTGATACCCTGTTCCTGCATGGTCACTCCGTAGAGCACGTCGGCGATGCCGATGGTGCGCTTGTTGTGGGTAATGATGATGAACTGCGAAAGGGCCAGAAAACGTTGCAGAACGCGAATGAAGCGGTTGATATTGGATTCATCTAGAGGCGCGTCCAATTCATCAAGCACACAAAAAGGGCTGGGTTTTACTTGATAAATCGAAAAGAGCAAGGCTACGGCCGTCATGGTCTGCTCGCCGCCGGAGAGCAAGGAAATGCTCTGTAACTGTTTGCCGGGGGGCCGGGCCATGATGTCGATGCCGCTCTCCAGAACGTCGCCCTCATCCACCAAAATGAGGTCGGCCTTGCCGCCGCCAAAAATCTCCACGAACATGGCCCGAAAATTGTCCCGAATTTTGTTGAATGTTTCAGTGAACATTTCCTTGGTCTGGACATTAATCCGATTGATAACGTCAAGTAACTGGGCCTTGGCTTTGACCAAATCTTCGGTCTGAGTGGTGAGAAATTGATGGCGTTGCTCAGTCTCCTCGTATTCCTCGATGGCCACGAGATTCACCGGTCCGATTTCATCGATCCTTTTCTGGAGTCCAGCCACTTGCTCGGCCACCGCATCCCAATCGGTAGCCACGCCCGCCGCCGCCATTTCTTCGGGAGTGAGGGTTTGGATTTTTGGCGGGCCTTCATCGGCCAGGGTGATGGTGATGCATTCGCTGCGAATATCGTCGAGGTTGACCTGGTATTTCTGTTGAACGCGCTCCCGCAGGTTTTGCACGAACATATTCTTTTGGGCCAGTTCGACTTCGAGGGCGCCCCGTTGCTGCTGGAGTTCTGTTAGCCGCCGCCGCTGCTCGCGCAGACTCTCTTCGCGGGCCGTGACGGCGCTTTCCTGGACCACCTTTTGGGAGAGCAACTCGCCGGCCTGAGCATTAATGATCTCGCGCTCGTGCCGCAATCGCTCTATCTGGCGGCGTGAATCCTCGATCTCTGCCTCCCACTGGATTTTGCGGCTGGCGAAAATTCCGATTTCACTGCGGCGCTGCTGGGCCAGTTGGCGCAATTCGGCGATGCGCTGCTCGAGGGGCTGTTGCTGCTGGCGATAAGAAACGCACAACTGCTCCTCGGTCGCCAGGGCAATCTTAGTTTCAGTCAAAGCAGTATTGGTCAAGTCGCGTTGCTGGCGCAGACTTTCCACGCCCGAAGTGAGCTGGACAACTTGTTGCTGGAGGGCGCTTTCGCGAGCTTCCAACTCGCTGGACTGCGCCGCCAAGGTCTGGCGCTTTTTCAATCCTTCCTGCTCTTGCGCGGCCAGGCTCTGGATTTCATAAACGACGGTATCGATTTTCTGATGCAAGGCGCGCTCGGAATTCTGAAGCACGTTAAATTCTCCCTGGTGCGTGGCGATAGCGACTTCCTGAGCGCGCAGTTCGGTCTGAGCTTGTTGCAGGGTGGCTTGCAATTCGGTTTGCTCGCTCTGCAAAGCGCCCTTGTGCCGGCTGGCGTCGCCGGCTTGCTCGCGCAGTTGATCGGAGGCCATCCGCAGTTCGGCGATTTGGTTCTTGCGGCCCAGGATTGATCCCGGCGCTTGGCCCGACCCATTATTCGATCCGCCCGTATAAACCCCATGCCGGCTCAGCACTTCGCCAGAAAGAGTCACAAAGTGGAAGGCCCCGCCGCTTTCGCGCCATGCCTCAGTCGCGACCAACAAATCGGGGACAATGCGCGTCAGTCCCAACAGCCGCTGCACAAGGGGGCGGACGGAGATCTCCGCCTCGACGACCGCGCTGGCCGGCATGGGGGAGGAGCCGTTTTGTTGGATGGAAAGACCCGGGGCCGTTTCAAATGGCACGTCCAAAAGTGCCTCATCGAGTTCTGGAGTGGCTGGGTAGGACGATTCATTTCCGAGAGCAGGGGGCGAATCGTTCGCCCGGCCAAGAGCCAGGGAAGCGATGCTGGCCCGGCCTGTTTTATGGGCGTTGAGGCCAGCCAAAATTTCCTGAGCCGCCTCGGGACGCTCCGTCAAAACTAATTGCAAATGATGGCCCAGCGCCGCCTCGATGGCAGCGATATATTGGTCGGGCACACGAATCCTGTCCGCCAGCGAACCCACCACGGCCTCGGTCTGTTGGAGGGCGGCCAGCGCGCCGGCGCTAAAACCTTCATGCTCTGCTTGCAGTTGGTCGAGGACGTTCAGCCGGGAGCGTTTTTCGGATTGTTCATGCAGAAGGCTGTCCAGGGTCTGGGCGGCTTGGGTAATTTCCTGCTGGATTTGCCGCAATCGTTGCTGGCGTTCTTCCACCGTGCCGCGATGGCTTTGGGCGTTGAGTTTTTGCGCCTCCACGCTGGCCGCAAATTCCTTCAGGCGCGCTTCCAGCCGCGCGCGTTCCTCTTCGAGCTGAATTTTCTCGGCAGAGAGTTTTTCCAATCGCACGACGTGGCCCTGCTTTTGCAAATCGAGGGCATTGATTTCGTTGCGGGAGCGGGAGAGTTGCTGGGCGGCCGCGAACGCATTGGCTTGCTCTTGCCGGAGGGCCTCCTGCTGCTGGCGTTGCTCATTTTCCACTTCTTGCAAAGCATCCCGTTTGGTTTGCATCGACTCCCGGTGTCCCTCCAGCGTCCCCTCAGAAACGGCCAGGCGCTCGGTCACGGCTGTCAATTCCTCACTGGCAGCGCGACAGCGCTCCTCCGATTGAGCGATCTCGCTCAGAGCTTTGCCATGTTGGGCTTCCAATTCCAACAATCGTTCTTCATCGAAATGAATGCGGCTTTCATGGCGATCGCTCTGGGATTTCAATTCCAGCCCCTGTTGCTGGGTCTGGCTGATTTGGTGGTCCAACTCGGAGAGCCGTTCGCGAAGTTGATGAATTTCATTCTCGCTCCGGAGCACTTTTTCTGAACTGGCTTCGGTCTCGCCGCGGATGTTCTCGACGGACTCGTGGCGCTCGCTGATTTCGCTCTGCAGCACATCAAACTGATGACGCGCGAGCTGCGTATCCAAGTGCTGCAACTCGACCATCAGGGTCTTGTAGCGACGCGCCTTGCCAGCCTGCCGCTGGAGCGAGCCAATCTGGCGTTTGACCTCCCGGATTAAGTCTGAGACGCGCAGTAAATTCTGATCCGTATATTCCAGTTTGCGCAGCGCTTCCCGTTTTTGGGACTTGAATTTGGTGATGCCCGCTGCTTCTTCAAACACCAACCGGCGATCTTCGGGTTTGCTCGAAAGAATCTGGGTGATGTTCCCCTGTGCCATGATGCTGTAGCTCGTGCGGCCGACTCCGGTTCCCATGAACAACTGCTGAATGTCTTTGAGGCGGCAAGGGGTCTTGTTAATAAAATACTCGCTCCCCCCGTCACGGAACACTCGACGGGTGACCGTGACTTCATTGTAGGCCAGCTGCACCCCGCCCGCTTTTAGCTGTTCTTCATCTACATCCCCGATGGTGAGTGAAACCTCCGCCATACCCATCGGTTTGCGGCCATCCGTGCCGTTGAAAATGACATCGGCCATTTCCCCGCCTCGCAACGCCTTGGCAGATTGTTCGCCCAAAACCCAGCGAATCGCGTCCGAGGCATTCGATTTGCCACACCCATTGGGCCCAACAATGGCGGTCACGCCCGGTTGGAAGTTGAGGGATGTTTTGTCCGCGAAAGACTTAAAGCCTAAAACCGTTAAATTCTTGAGATACATATCAAAAATGAACGCGACAAAATAACCTGAATTGCCCGCGTATGTAAAGTCAAAAGAACACCACATACAGGGGCAAGACTCAGCTCGGCCACAACTAATTGGGTGAGGAACCGAGATTTGAGTTGCGAGCCCAAGCTGAAAAGTTCTTACCGAACTACATTGCGAAGTGGTATATCCTAAGATTTGGTCAAAAGCGAGCAAAATCGAATGATTTTTCGAGCCCGAGAAGCGGCGCGACCAAGCTAACCCGATGCAGCCCCTGAGGCAAACTCACGTCTGCCACCTAAAAGCTTAAACGAGCGTCTGCGGATCGACACTGCCACAGTTTTTTCCTGCCCTTCACACAAAATTGTTCATTTCCCACTTGCCTTCGCAAATTTCACCCTTCATCCTCCGGCACGTTATCCCATGACCAAGGACTGGTTGCTTATGAAATGCAATGACTTGTTTTCGGCGGCTATCATCATCACGCTAGCGTGCGTGCTGACGCGGCCCGCTTTTCCTCAAAGCCCCTTGGATGGCTTCGACCCGAATGTCAATGGCGCAGTGCAAGTAATAGCAGTCCAGGCGGATGGCAAAATCCTCATCGGCGGAAGTTTTACTAGCGTAGGGGGAATAACCCGCAATCGAATCGCGCGGCTCAATGTGGATGGCAGCCCGGACGCGCCTTTCAATCCGGGAGCGGATAATAGCGTGATCAGCATAGCTGTGCAAGCGGACGGGAGAATTGTGGTGGGCGGAATTTTTAGCGTGCTAGGGGCGCATCCTCACAACAAAATTGCCCGCCTCAACGCCGATGGCGGTTTCGACCCAACTTTCACGACGACAGCAGACAACAAAGTGAATAGCCTTGCCGTGCAGTCCGACGGCGCGATCCTGGTGGGGGGCGATTTCAATAACCTCGCGGGGCGCAGCCGTGTGCGGCTGGGACGATTGAAGTCGGACGGCACTCTGGACATCTTCTTTGATCCAAGGCCGAACGGGCCCGTGCTGAGCCTGGCGATTCAGCAGGATGGCAAAATCCTGGTGGGTGGTGATTTCAGCACGCTCGGGGGGCAACCATGTGCTCGGGTCGGCCGGTTAAACCCCGATGGCAGCCTGGATGTATCTTTCAATCCGGGAGCAAATGGGACCGTCTTGGCCCTGGCTGTCCAGGCGGATGGTAAAACCCTGGTAGGAGGCAATTTCACCATTCTGGGTGGGCAGACACGCAACTACCTTGGACGGCTCAACATTGATGGCCGCTTGGACCCCAGCTTTAACGCAGCAGCGGATTTTACGGTGGAAAGTCTCGCTGTGCAAGCGGATGGGAGAATTCTAGTGGGGGGCGATTTCACGAATTTGGTTGCGCAGAGCCACCATCATATGGGCCGTTTAAACGCCGACGGCAGCCTGGATGCCTCCTTCACTGCGACGACAGACTCGGTGGTGTCCAGCCTGGTCGTGGAGGCGGATGGGACGATTCTGGCCGGGGGCAATTTCACAAACCTCATGACGCTGAGCCGCAATCATCTAGGCCGGTTAAATAGCGATGGCAGTGTGGACGTTACTCTGAATCCGGGGGCGAACGGAGTTGTGAACACCTTGGTTGTGCAAGCGGATGGGAAAATTTTGGTCGGAGGTGGTTTCACCACTCTTGGCCCCAGCGGATCAGTCCGCAATCACCTGGGCCGGCTAAACCTCGATGGCAGCTTGGACAGCCTTTTTAACCCGGCTGCGAACAATTTGGTGCGGTGCCTGGCGGTGCAAGGTGATGGTAAGATTCTGGCCGGAGGCTTTTTCACCGCTTTGGGATCGTTGGGATCTCCGCGCAATTATCTTGGCCGGCTCAACGCTGACGGCACTCTCGACCCCGATTTCAATCCGGGGCCAGATAACTCGGTGACCACGCTGGCCGTGCAGGGGGATGGGAAAATTTTGGCAGGAGGAAATTTCACCATGCTGGGCGGCAAAACCCGCAACCACCTTGGCCGGCTAAATGCCGATGGGAGTGCGGACCCTTTGTTCGATCCCGGAGCAAATTACTTCGTGTCCACTCTGCTCATCCAGGCAGACGCCAAGATCCTGGTGGGTGGTGGGTTTATTACCCTGGGTGGGGAGCCACGCAGCCGGCTGGGTCGCCTCAATCCGGACGGCAGCGTGGACCTCTCGTTTGATCCTGCGGCCAACGACTGGGTGGCCAGCATGGCTGCGCAAGCAGACGGAAGGATTGTGGTAGGAGGCTTTTTTACGATGGTGGGGGGGCAGCCCCGCACTAATCTCGCCCGCTTAAATCCTAACGGTGATTTGGACACCTCATTCAATCCGGATGTCAATGGCGTCGTCTATAGCCTGGCCTTGCAGGCGGACGGGAAGATTCTGGCCGGGGGCATCTTTACGATGGTGGGGGGCCAGCCGCGGACCAATTTGGCCCGCCTCAATCCTAACGGAGATCTGGACGGCTCGTTCGATCCAGGAGCGAACGATTGGGTGACCAGTTTGGCGGTGCAGGCCGACGGCAAAATTTTAGTGGGTGGCCACTTTACCACTCTGGGGGGAATAACGCGGTCCCATATTGGACGGCTCACAAGCGGAACGGCGGCGCTCCAGATGCTCGCGCTTAACCAGAGCGGCGCCACGGCGACATGGAACCGAAACGGAGCTGGCCCCGAAATCGAAGAGGTCACATTTGCGCAATCCATGGACGGCGCCAATTACGCGCCGCTCGGGGAGGCCTCGCGGATCGCCGGGGGCTGGCAGCTCAATGGATTTTCTCTGCCGGGCGGACAAAACATTTACCTGCGCGCCCGCGGGCGGTCCAGCAGCGGTGAGTACAATGGTTCCGGGGGGATTATCGAGTCCGTGGCGCAATTCTTCACTCCCCGGCCCTTACTGGGAGGAGCAGGTCTGGTCGCCAGGGGGGCGTTCCAATTTACTATTACTAACTTCAGTTCGACCATTTTCAATGTCGTGACGAGCACGAACCTTTCCCTGGCCTCCTCGAACTGGAGCGTGCTCGGCCCTCCCGCAGCCCTTGGAGGTGGCGTGTATCAATTTACTGACCCGAGCGCGACGAATTTCCCAAGCCGGTTCTACCAATTACGCTCCCCATAGTTTCCCCTCCGCGATGGCCCGGTTTGGGGCCCGATGGATGAGCCCAGCGTCGAACTTGACAGCATCCCGTATCGTGAGTCAAGACATTCACTTGGGGGCGGATAAGACCCTTACATCAGAACGCGTCCTTCTCGGTGGGGAGCGCGGTTGGATGCGCGTGATCGATGGCCAGTTGTTTACTCCAGACGGCGAGACGATGCCTGGCGTGTCGGCGGGCGGTCAAAACCAGCCACCTGTGGGCAGATCAAAACCAGCTACTTTGCCCGTAGATTTAAGTGCGCCGAGAGCAATGAAATCGGCAGGTTTTTACCCTATAGCGGGTTTATAGGGCTCGTTTTATCTTGGTGAACCCAGCCGGGAAACTTTCCTGGCGGCGAAAACAAAATCCAAATTATGAAAACGATCCTATGTTTATTGAGCGCGATTACGTTGATTGCCACGTCCGGATGTGTCACTAGCGAGCGAGATCGCGGTGGTTATCGGGGCCGGCCGGAATACGAGCACGGGACATATCGACATTATCCTCAGGGAGCGCATCCAGATTGGGACGACAGAGACTTGCCCGGTCCCGAGCGATTCCCTGGCCCTCAACATTATTGATTCGACGCCGCACGGAGGCAAAGGCCGAACCCGGCCCGCGTAGTGTCGAGCTGCGGTCCTGAACGCGGAATTTATTCCGCTTTCGCCTGGGACATGGAGGGAGAACTCGGGAAACGGAATAAGTTCCAAGCTCCAGCCTCAATTCGTGGCCGTTCGTGAAATTCGTGTCTCTCGGAGTTCTTTTCTTACCCGTGTGTAGCTGGGATTTTTCCGTTCGCGGCTAAAATGGAAAACCAAGCGAAAAATGCAGTGTGCCTGCGGAATCACCGGATCGCCGATTCAAATTGTGCCCGTATTCCAGACGGATCGGACCCAGGAGAGTGTGCCAACTGAATCCCGCTCCGACAGAGTAGAGAGCGGTATCCCCCGGGTAATGCTGGATCTGTCTCGCTTCTCCGAGTGAATCCGTAAAAAGGACTAACGACCATTTGGGGGTTAATGCTTGTTCAAACTCCACGGTGCCGAGAATATAAGTTTCGGCGCCAAGATATCTTCCCTGCGCATCTCTCGGGGAAGCGCGGCCTTCCTGGAAGCCCCGAATTGAGTTTTCGCCGCCCGGAAAAAAACGCCGGGTAAAAGGCAAATTATTACTTGAACTGCCCATCGCAAAAACCGCTCCGTGACTTAATCCAAAGTGGAGCCAGCGTCCGCCCCCGAGCGCTTGATGATAGGACATGGAAAGGTCCAGCCGTTCGTAATCCACATCTCCCCCTAAATATCGAGTGGCTGATTCGAGGTTACTGAAGATTTTGTAGCCGTGATGGGGATAAAGGGGGCTGTCGCGGCGGTCGTGTCTCAGGTCCGTAATAAAGGCGCCCACGGCTGGATTAAGCGCCCCTTCGGTGGCAACAAACCCATTCACTTGCTCGGCGTTTAGAATCTGATAATTGTATCGGACACTTAGGTCGGTGGCGATGTCCTTGAAATATTTGTGCGCGCCCGCCCCGCCGCCATACTCCAGGCGAAGAAAGGAAACCTCCTGCCGTCGCAGGGCTGTGCCATTGAGGAAAACATCAACATCCCGCCCGACCAGTTCCGGTATGTTGTAAACGAACTCACCGCTCGAAGCCTTGAAAGACTGCACGACCTTCAGCCGCGCGTGCTGGGCAAGGCCAAAGATATTGCGCCGCTCCACTTCAAACCCCCCGCGCAGTAATTCGTAACTCCCATAGCCAAAAAGCAAACTAAAGTCCGTCTCTTTGCCTTCTTTGACACGATAGGTGACATCGCGGGTATTTTCATTCTCGGTTTCATAGCTGAGTTCCACGGTGTCGAAAACGCCCAATTGCGCGACGCGATAGCGGCCCTGTTCAACTTTGATTCGATCCAACAAGCCGCCTTCCTTCAATTGAACCCGCTCCCGCAAAAGGGATGGTTTAGTTCTTTTTTCTCCTTCCAACTTCACTTTCCCCAGCGTGATTTGCTCGCCGCCTCTGACCTCCATAAGGAGATCCAATTCAACTGCGGCGCCGGCCGGCTCCCGCTTGAGGGTCCGGACTTCCACCGTGGCATCGGGATAACCGTGATGGAAGTCATTCGTTTTTAAGGCCTGGGTGAAGTCCTGCTGCCAAATCCTGGAATAGGGTTTGCCCGGGAAAACAGTCCGGACCTCGCGCGGCGTGCTTTCTCCTTTGAAAAAAAACTCTTCGCGGACCGTGCGCACGAGCGTCTTGGAGCCTTGCTGAACCTGGACCTGCGCCTTGACGGCGCCTGTTTTGTCGTTCCGGGCCAACCGGCTGATGGTGGCGGCAGCTTGTTCATATCCCTGCCGTTCGAGGGTATCGGTCAGACTGGATAACCCTCGCCGAAGCTTCTCCGGTGTGTAATTCCGGTACCGTTTGAGGGGCAACAATAACCCCGTTTCGACGAAGAACGCGTGCGCCTTTTTTTCGGGGATGGCCGTGAGGCCTTCAATCTTAAGCTCCTCGAGGTGATACATGACACCTTTGCGGATTTTGAAGTGGATTTTGCGGATGCGTAATGGCCGCGGCAATGGGTTTTCCATCTCTTCATCCCAGGTGTACCCGAGCTGGCGTCCGTCCTCCAAAGTTAACTGGGCTGTCAAGGCAGGCGCTAAATAGCCATCGCGCCGAACCGTGGAGACCAAAACGAGAGCGGCATCTTCGACAAAGTTCGCGTCGTAAAATTCCGGTTTTTTTCCGCTGAGGAGGAGCACCTGGAGCACCTTCCTCAGTTGACGGTCTCGCAAAAACCCATGGCCGGAGACTTGCAGTTTGGCGGGTTTTGCGGCCCTGGGTTTTGGGGAGGGAGGAGGACGAACTTCCGCCCCCTCCGCATTCACGGGCACGGTAGGGTCGAGGGCTTTCCCAGCCGTGGCAGCAGAGAAACAAATAAACGGCAGCGATAGAAGGAGCAACAAGCCGCTGGCCGTTCGAAACAGACGCCAGCCAATTCGGCTCCCTTCTATTTGGAATAGATCTTCCATCGGAAACCGAAGTTGAAAGCGTTAAACTGGTCGCGTTCGCCCACCAAAGACCAACGCTTGTTCAGTTTGTATTCCACGTCATAAGTCGGGTTCCCTGTCTCGGAAATATTCTCTCCGGTCCGAATTGTCAGGCGGCCGCTTTGTTCGCCCACGCCAAATTGAGACAGCAGATTTTTTCCTACAAACAAAGCCACCCGGCCTGCCCTTTGGCCCGGCGAGGACATAAATTCATTGCGAGGCATTTCCCCAGCCGTCAGCATTAGGGCAATTTGATCCGAATTCAGCGGCGGAGTCGAGGAAAACTGGACTGACGGCTGGTCAGCGGGCCCCGTCAGTTCCATCTTGACGTCATACCCCGCGTTGCGCGATGCGGCATTGACTAACAATTGCGGTCGATAAGGATTCTCACTGGTTAGGGTAACGAATCCCTGTTTCACGTCCAGGTTGGCAAAGGGGAACTGCGCCACGCCAGATTCAATTTTCAGTTCTCCCTGGGCAATGGGATCTTTTAAGGTGCCGATGAGTTTCAGATCGGCGGAAAGAAGCCCGCGGAAAAGGGGGCTGTTCACCTTTAAAAAACGATTTCCTTTCAGGCTCAAGTTCAGCCGCCAATCAGCCAGCGGCTCTGCTTCGATGCTGAAATAAGGCGGCCGCTCGCTGGGCGAAGCCGTTCCCACGGGCAGCAAATCTTTCAAATCCCGCAGATAAAAACTATCACGCAATTGAGCCAGCCCCGTAACCATCGCGGGCCCGGTCTGGCCTTTGGAAATTGTGATGTTCACATCGCTGCGCAGAATAAAACCGGGATCCCGCGCCAGGGGCAGGTTTTCTCCCTGGACGGTGATTTGGAACGGGGGAAGGTCTCGTTTCAGCCATTCCGTTCCATGCAAGTCCACGTGGCCGCTGGCTCGAAGAGGCGCGCCGCCGATTGAAGCGCTTACGGACTGCAGCGATATGGCGCGTTCGCTGAATTTGAGGTTTAAGTTCAGGTCTCGGAAGATTCCGAACTGGGCGAGCGGTTTGGTGCTCCCTCCGGCCACTTTCAATTCTCCATCCACTTTCCCACCAGGGAGGAGCGACAGATCCAAATTCAGCTTTCCTTGCAGGCCCAATACTTTTGGGAGCAAAGGCACAAAGGCCGCAAGTGGGGCATTTTCCATCTTGAGCCGCGCTGTGCTTTTTTCCCAATCAGGCCAGACCTTCCCCCGTTCCACTCCCATCCAAAAACTTTTCCCGAGTGGCATTTCGCCCGCCATGGTTATGGGCTGGCCTTGCAGGAGCACGCTCAGGTTTTTAATACGCGCCAGTTCCCGGTCCAACTCCACCGTGAGGTGCATGTCTTCCAGCGAGATGTTTGTGCCTCCCAGGGGTTTGGATTGCGGTGAAGAAAGGGCGGGGCCCCCACCCGGGCGTTTAACCAGCCCTGAAATGGCCGGGGGGTTTTCACGCCACTTGATCTGCTCGACTCTCACTTCGACATGGCCTTGCGGCAATTCCCAGGTGCCAGAAACATTCGCGTCTAATTGAGGATCCACCAACGTCACTCCGGTTGAGGCAGCAATCTCATCCCAGAAGATCGATTGGGGCTGAGTAGCCACGTCCAATTGGATCGGCGGAGCGGCCAGAAAATTTAACCAGTGCTCCGGGTGGCCTGGCGTGAGGGTCAGAGGAAGGAAACCCTTCGCGCGGAAGACTGGCTGGGTCCGGCTGGAAATTGCAAGACTGTGGAGAGACACACCCTTGCCGTCTGCGCTAAAGCTCGCTTTGGCTGAAAGGGGAAACCCGTGTCTGGTCGTGGATGCGGACAAGCCCACAACCAAGTTGAGCGGACCGTTGTTCCAATCCGCCTGCAAATTCAGCTCATCGATCTGGACCTCACTCCACGATAATGGGAGAAAATCTTCCAGCCAGGAAACGTCGAGCGAGCGAGCGGTAATGACGAGCTTGCCAGAATGGGAGCCATCCAATTTAGATTCCAAAGCTAGTTCCCGATTCGGGGCCCTCCATTGGAGAGACTCCAACTGGAGGCGCCAGGGGCCGGGCAGACCGTTGGCCTGTATGACTGCCCGTCGGAGTGCGATGGGCCAGGGCTTTGCGATTTCCATCACAGATTGGCGGTTCTGCCGGAGCGTGAGGGTTTGGACCACGACCTTGGTTTCGTTATTACTGGTCGCAAGCGAGCCCCCAAATTCCAAACTGGATCTTCCGCGGCTGGCTAGAATTCTGGATTGCTTTAGGTTAAGACCTTCCCCTTGCCACTCCGCCTGAACTTCCAGCGGACGCAAGCTCGCGATGGTGAAATCCCGAGCGCTGAGCTGTCCGGTATGAACCAGGGATTGCGCAGGCCCGCTGAAGCTAACGTCCAAAGATCCATGATCAAAGGAATACCCCGCCGGAAGGAATTGACCACTGGAAACATCTTCGATCCGCAGGTGTCCGCCACGAACAATTTTTTTTTCGACCTCCAGTTCCGCATTCAGCGAGGCCGTCGAACCATTGGGGAATACCAGGTTCAGGTGGGTTATGTCTAGCCAGGGCCAGCCGAATTCTCCGTTCAGGACCAGAGTCTTGGTGTGAAGGTTCGACACGCTGATTGCCATCCCTGAGAAAGCGAAGGAAAGTGCTGGAAATTTATTCTGGGCGGGACGCACCTTCACTTGCCCGTCCAATTTTCCTTCAGCAGCAAACCAAGGCTGTTGACTCAAATCCGCCGTCATCTTGAAAACGGCTTCCTCCCGCAGAAACGGACTGGCAAATTTGATCTCGGTGCCAGGAGACAATTCAGCCGTCAGCCACGGACAGGAAATCCTGGCTGTCTCAACATAGGCCGACTCAGTATTTCCATGCGAGTGAATCTCAACGTCGATGGCGGAAGAGTTGGTGGGAGCTTGGGGCCGGCTGGACGCCGACACCCTCAGGGCAAACTGATTGGATTGCCACTGGAAGGACAACGAACCGGCCACCTCCTGAAAATTTTCCAAGCCCAGCAGTTCCGCCGGAATTTTGAACGAATCTGCCTCCACCAATGCCCGCTCGGGCAAGCTGCCCCTGCGACCAAACTGCGCGCTCGCATCGATACGGTTGCTTAACCAAAAAGTGGTGCTCTGCAGACGCAGGCCGGCTGTATTTTCGGAGAGAACGGTTGTGGAATGGAAGGGTTCTGCATGAAAAGCGACTTCGTAAGCGGCAACTCCCAATTGGGCGTCTAACTTCGCGCGCCGTTTAGAGCCAGGGAATTCTACTTCCGCGAAAAACTTTCGTTTCACCCAAGCTGCCGTAGGCAGTCGAAGCATTAGCGAAGAGGGTTCTGTCTGCGGTTTCAGGATCGCTCCCAACATTTGGTTCGTGCTCCTTGTAGGAGCCGACGCGATGAGGCTTTCAAACGACGCAGAAAGGAACGGGCGCGCTGCACTCACCCAATTCGGCAGTTGAGTGGGGAGTGCAATTGTGCCGTTCGTGAGAAACGCCTTCGGCAGCCAACTCCCCGCCTTCGCGACGATGGACCCAAATTCAGCGACGTTGGTGTAAAGGGAAATCCGCGATCCTTGGGACGTTCCCTTGCGCTCCATGATTTCGATTTTCCAGTCTTGCACTTCGACATAAGTCACCGGTTCTGGATCCACGTATCGGTGCCAGAGCCACACAGTCGGCAGGAGCGCTCGCACCTGCCCGGCTTGGAACCGGGCCGCCACACTGCTGAAGGTCACCCCACGCAGAATAAATTGCCCGTAACCGGCCCTCTCATAATTGGCGTAGTTCAGCCCCCATCGCGCGCACAGCGGGCGCAAGACCCATGGCAGCCAGAGGGGTTGAGCCACAACAAGGAGGATTAGCGCCACGCAAATCGCCCCGAGCATCCGCAGAATTTTCCGTTTTCGTTGACTAAGCGCCATCGCCTCGACTCTCACATGGGGCCGTTCCAAAGGCTATCGCTTTGCCGCGAACAGCTTGCCATAATCCAGCAAACAGCCTCCTGCCTTCCTAACATTAAGAGAAGAGAAACTAGTAGTCCAGTGTAGTGGATCCCCATGACGAGCACGGAGTTCACCCCACCCGACGTTTATTGAGGCGGGATCAAGACCCGGTAAAAGCGCTGCCCGTAGCGGAAAGCATTGGTGTCCAGAAATGTGGATGCGCCATTCGGGCTGCTCACGAGACCGAGCGTGGCCCAATTGGACAGGTTAAAATTGGTCCGCGCCTGAACAGAGTAGCTTACTTGTGTTTCGCCTTTTATTTGGATTTGATATTGGCCATTGGTAAGATGCGGAGCTGAAATAATGGTGGGCGAGGCGGGGTGTAACGGTACAAATGCAAAGCGATTAATAATGATTTCTGTTTCCTGGCCATTGAGCGGAGGGTTGCCGTTATAAAGCCAGAGATTAATCCGGGCATTTTCGTCGCGAGCTTGGGGTATGCGCGCGGCGTTATTAAACGCCCATTGACTGAACGCGCTATTGGTCGATCCAGCAAAATAATTGCCGCGCATGCTCAGATACGAGATCAGATTGGTTTCCCATTTAAAACTGTACGTGGACGGATTGAGGCCTGCCGGCACCTGAAAACGAAGGAGGTTTCCCGCCAGCCCAAAGGGTTGCACCACATACTGCGCGTTGTTCGGATCGCTGGGGTTGCCCCATCGGGAAAACTCGAAATCCATTTCTCGATGAACGAAGGCAGGGTCATCGCTCCAGGTAAAAAAACCCAGGATGACCTTGGGATCCATATTGTCCACCCGTGAATCCAGCGAAATCCGGTAAGTGCCGTAACCAAAGCTCCGTTGCGAAACCACTTCCGCGCAATTCCATTGGTTAGTTCCGTTCACGATTTGCTTGGTGATTTTCAGGTGCAAGCGCCCTTGAGCATCCACCCAAACATTGTTAGTCGCGCTGGAGAAGTAGTTGGTGCCGGGGCCAAGCAGATTCCCTCCGGAGGTTTTGACATCCCATTTATAGCCGGAAAAATTGAGTTCGGTGGGGTAGCGATTGATGATCACGCTGGCCACGGCTTGTTGGTCGAGTTGTGCGGGCAGCACGTTAGTCCCATTGGCCAGCGGAGGCCGATTAGTCGATGACATCAAAAAGGCAGCGATGCGGGTGGCCTGCGGGTCATTCCCACTGGTCGTGATATTGCAGTTCCAGTTCCCGTTGGCCTGGATAGTTGTTAAAGGGGAGCTGGCCAGGGGTTTGTTGTACCAGCCGCCCACGTAGATGTACACTGCGACCCGATAATTCGTTGGGTTCACATTCAGGGCCCGTCCAATCAGAAAACTGGTCGAACCGTATGCAGGCACCGTCGTGAATTCCAAGACGGGAACATTGGTGGCCGCCCCCGCAGAAAAGGCCAAAAGCGGGGCAGCAAAGCAAAGCAGCGCAAGATTCAGTTTGGAGATCATTTGCAACACGGGACCATACATCTAATTACATCGGGTGAAAACGCTTTTATTTAAAGATCCAGCAGTAAGGATTTCGACATCGGACCCTTGTTCATGCTCCCTTTAGGCCATAACCCAGCCCGGCGCAGTTGGTCCAATCCAACTGCTGGAATACCGCTATACGATCCCTCACGGGGCCAGCTTCGTTGCGGACTGTGGCCCCAGAGCGCCGGCCTCTGCCTGGGTTTGAGGCTTCTTCACCACCACAAGGGCGTTGGCAATCTCTCGTTCACGCTTGTCGCATGGGCTATTCACAATCCGTCCGTTGCACCAGAACATGGCTGAGCCTCCGCCATCAAAGTTGACCGCTTCCTTGCAGCCCATGCTGATCATGAAATCCGCCAGTTCGTTCAGAGTCATGCCGACGGATATTTTTTGCCGTCCATCGACCTCGATCAAATAGAAATTTTTCTCGTCCCATCCCACGGCGGTGCGGGGATGCCGTTCCGTCATGGAACGTACCGCATACGCCAATGGGCCATCGCCGGGTGGATTTCCCCAACGTTGGCGGCGTCCTTCATGCACGAGCAAAGGGCCTCCGCTAATGGCCGTTTTTACCCCCTCCAACTCGGGTGATGTCTGCGTGGAAATTTTTAGCACCGCTCCGGCTTCCACTGTGGGCAGGGTCTGCATCTCCCCCGGCGCGAGGGACAAAACCAAGGTATTGGTGGCCAGCGGCGTGTTGGCGGCCTGCCGCACCTCCCGCACCCGCGTGGTGTAAAGCGCGCCGATGCGAAGGGGAAGCCCGGGACCTCCTCCCTCTTGCTCCAGGATGAGTTCAATACCGTCGGTGGTGTGGGTGGATCGGCCCAGAGCAGGGGTGTAGAGCACCATGTTCTGGCCTTTGCGCCGCTCCTCATTCAAGCCAAACGAGGTCGTCGCGCCATTGGGCCAGGTTACTTTCAAGCGCGACACGACCGTCGAAGCGTGCGGCGCCCCCGCAGAATCAATCCAAAGGCTCACCCCGCCCACCGGCGCGCTGATCAATTCCCCCTCCAGGACTTGCAGCCCGCGCGGATCGCCCGCATAGGTTTTCTCCCGAACATAAAAATCGCCATTTACGGCGGCGACGGGCGTCCCACACTCCGGATTGAAGGATCGGATTTGCTCACTGAGGGTGCTCAGACCCAACGCACGACCCAGCGCATGAGTGCAGTGGATCTCCAGTTCATGGTTGGAGCGGCTCAATCTCGCGACATGGATGGACCAGGGAACCGCGGGCACGATATAATTGGTATAGGAAATGCCGGAGGACAACTCTGGAGGAAATTCCGGCGGCGCGGCCGTGTTCACTTTGAGGTTGCAGGACGCAAGGAGAAGGACACACAAGAGCCCCAGAGAGCAACGGGACGTTCGCATAACCTGACAAACCCTCTTTTCCCAAATGTGATTCAAGCGCCACATTGACGCTCCAAAGGTTGACATAATCGCCTTAACTATCGTCTCCGACAGCGAATTGGCAACCAGAAATGGAACGCAGCAATTCTCATTTGGCAGCGGATCGGCACAAGTCTCGGAGGGGCGGGTTCCACGAGTCCCTGATCTCTTAGAGCCTGTTTTAAAATTCCGTGTGGTTCTGTTTTCGCGGAAAAGGCTGGATGGCGAGGCGCGACGAGCGAACATACCCGCCAGGGGTCTGTGACCGAGGAGCAACAAAGGTAGTGGGCGTAGGAAAACCCTCCGGGCGGCGGGTCTTTTGTCTGCGGCTTGCGTTGACTCAGCCATCACAGCCCGCTGCGGGGATGCTCCGGCCTCGCCGCCTTGGCCACAGCCAAAATCACTCGCCGCAGGACCCCACGCAATTTCAAAACAGGCTCTTAAGCAAACAGGGACTCGTGGAACTCGTCCTTCCCGGGGAAAGGGTCGGTGGGGAGCGCGCGTGGGTTAGGGGGGCGGCGGTTGTACGGGCACCGCTGGTTTTTCGGGCGGAACCTGGTCGGGATTAACTTTCGGTTGCTGGTCTTTCCTGGGCTTGAGTGGGCGGCGGTTTGGATTTATGATCTGCTCGGGTTTGACCTGGGCCGGTGGGACCAACCCTGGTTGCCGAACGGCCTCCCCCGAGGGGCGCTGGGCCGCTTCCTGAGCCCTCTGATGGAGTTCGCGAGCGTGCTGTTCCGCCTGAAGTTGAGCTTTTCTTTCCAATTCCAAGGCGGCCTTGTGCGAGCCTTCCTGAGCCGTCTTTTGTAATTCTTGCGCTCGTCGTTGCGCTTCTACCTGGGCTTTCTTTTCCAAATCCTTAGCGTGTCTTTGCGCTTCTTCTTGGGCCTTCTGGTGCAATTCCAGAGCATGCTGTTGCGACTCCAACTGAGCTTTTCGCTCCAGTTCCCTGGCGGCCCGTTGTGATTCGGCCTGAGCTTGTTTTTGCAATTCTCTCGCGTGTTGTTCGGACTGAAGCTGAGCTATCCTTTCCAAATCTTTGGCGTGTCTCAGCGCTTCTTCGTGGGCTTTCTGGTGTAAATCTCTGGCGCGCTGTTCCGCCTCGAGTTGTGCGCTGCCAGGGAGGGCGGCAGGCCGGGTGGCAGGCTGCACGGCAGGGGCGGGGTTAGACGGGGCAGTGGCCGTTGGCTGGAAAGTGGACTGGGCGGCTGGCTGACGGTTAGGCTGGGGCTGGATGGGTACAGACAATCTTTGTTCCGTCGTGGGCGAGGCAGCATGTTTGGCCGCAACGACCGCTGCTTCCGTTTTGCGGCGCAACTCGTGAATGGGCACGGGCTGCACTGTCCGTCCGGTCGCCTGCTCAATGACCTGAGTTCGGGGGCCTTCGTTGATCACGGTATTGTTTACGACCTTGATATTCGTGATATTCACCGTCTTGTTGATGATTGTCGTGTTATTCACAACCACGGTCGTGGGTCGAACCGGCTCCAGGAACCGCTTTTCTTCAACAAAGACAAACGCCCGGGGGGGGATAAGACGCACATCCACCTCCACCGGAGCTTCGCGGACAATCCTCACCGACGGTTGCAAAGGCGCCCAGCCCACGTAGCCGCCACCGTGATGCCAGGAAACCCAGGCGGGGGCCCAGCGCGTTCGCGGAACCCAAAACCAGCCGAATTCCGCACTCAAATCCCAGCGGCCATAATGGTAGGTCGCCCAAGCCCAAGGTTCATCACTCGCCCAGTACCAACCGGCCTCCGTGCGTTCCCAATGCCCGTTGCAATACGGGCGCCACTCAGACTCGACACGGGCAGGAATCCAGCACCGGCCATACGCGCCCACGACTTCCCAACGCCCATACGGGCTTAGCGGCTCATAGAAATCGTTTTCGCTGCGGATCTCCAGACCCCCCGAAACCTCCACGCTGACCGCCGGCGCGGAATAGACCGGGGCGGGGGGCACATATACGGGTGGAGGGGCCACATAGACGCGAGGCGGTTCCACATACACGGGCGGGGCTGGAACATAAACTGGCGGCGGCGGGGCATAGACAGTGCGTGAAGGCGGTTCCTGCACGTAAGTTGTGCAACCTGCGAACGTCCCGACGAGAGCAGCGCACGATACCAATCCAATTCCACGAGCTATTTTCATAAGTTCCTCTCCTTCTAGCTAGACCAAGGCCAACCAGAGGTCAAGCGCGCTTAATCGATCCAGGGAGGCGATTTAACTTGAGCGGCTACAGGTTGCCTCCTAGGTTGCCTCCTAAAGCAGGCTCCGTACAACCGTGCAAAACGCATGGTTCCAAGTGGCTGATGGTGCATTTTGCGAGTCGAGAAAGCGAGTGTATTGAGACATTTTGCGCAAACACGCGTGGCACGACATCCGCTAAAGGAACAGCGAATGATGAGACCTAAAATTTGAAACGAACGAACGACACAAATATGAAATATAATAAACTTCTGCTCACGGTCATCTCTGCGGCTGCCCTGGCCGTGGGATGCAAACCGGCTGGCTCGACTTCCACCCTGGAAAACTCCGATGCCACGGCGCAGCTTGAAAAAATCAAAAAAGATACGAAGGAGGCTGGACAGGATATTCAGGATTACTCCTACACGCAAAAAGCTGAGTTCGTGGACAAAATGAAAAGCCAGTTGGCTGAAATCAATCGGAATTTGGACGAGCTCTCCGCCAAAATCGAAAACTCCAGCGACGCCGCCAAAGCCGAAGCTAAACCTAAGGTTCAAGGTTTGCGCGACCAAACGGCCAAACTCAACAAACAGCTCGATGAAGCCAGGAGCGCGACTGAATCCACCTGGAACGACGTCAAAGCGGGCTTCAAGAAGGGCTATGGTGAATTAAGGGAAGGGTTTCAGCAGGCCAGACAGTGGCTGAGCGAGAAAATTAAACCTTGAGCCAAAAAGCAGCAAACCGAAAACAGAAACCTTAATCCAATATCCTTTTATGAATAAACTCATTGCTTTGGTCTTCCTCGTCGGCGGAATTGTACTCATCGTCTTAGGAGTTAACGCGATGCACTCTTTCAGTTCCGACATTTCCCGGTTCTTTACGGGATCTCCAACGGATAAAGCCGTCTGGATGCTCATCGGCGGCATTGTCGCCGCCATCATCGGCCTGACAGGGACTTTGCGGGGTTCCAAACAGAGTTGAGGGACGCGGTAGTCGCACGAACCGGCTGCACAATTGCGCCACAAGCTGCCAATGAGAGCTTGCGTTTGGAGAATCGTGCCTATACAGTCGTATCCTCCGCCAATAATCATTACAGACCGTATGTTTTGCGCAACTGGTGAAGGAAAGAAAGTCCGTCAGGCCAGCAGAGCCCTTGCTTCACGGCGGGAGCGATTGATGGCCCGGCAGACGGATGATGCATTTGAGCTGGCATCCCCGCTCTCGTCATCACTGGGCACTAGCTGGCCAATCCCCGGCCGCGGACTATCCCATGAAATGCCCAATATTCACTCGTCCGTTACTGAAGTTACTCTGCGTGACCTTTACCACCGCCCCGGCTTCGACCCCGGGAAGCGCTTTTCCTGGCTCGCCTGGGGAATGGAATTCCATCCTCGGACCGGAGCACAAACGGGCTGCGGAGATAGCCTCGGCTGACGCCCCGCCGTTGTCCATCCGGCACAGCAGGGGTCAAATTTCCATTGAGTGGCCCTTCACGGCCAGCGAGTGGGTATTGGAGCAATCCTCGAAGTTCAACCTGGTCATCCCGTGGACGCCTGTTCCCGCTGCTCTGTTTCAAATCAATGCTACGAACAACTCGATGGTGATTTCGGCGCTCGCCGGAAATATTTTCTACCGGTTGCGCAAGTTGTTCCCGGTCGATGTCGTTCCAGGCTTGACGGGTATTTGGAGTCTGGATGAGGGACAGGGCCAAACTGCGCAGAACTCCAGCGGCTTGCAGAACAGCGCGACTTTCACCAACGCCAAATGGACGACGGGACGCATGGGCGCTAGCGCTCTCTGGTTCAATGGCGGGGCATCCGGCATTGACGGCAGCCGCGCCTGGATGAGCAATGCCAATTACTCCCTTCTACCCCCAACGTGCGGAGCCTTCAGCGTAGCGCTCTGGTTCAAGCCCGATGCGTCGAGCAACGGCTGGAGTGGGTTGATTGGCGATGATGCGAACGGCAGCAACGGCTGGCACCTCGCGCTCCATTCCCCGGGGCGGGGAACAAATGAATTGGTCCTTGCCTCCACGGGGCTGGGCACCTCCCTCAGCGTGACCGCACGCACTTTGCTCCTGCCAGGCCGGTGGCATGAATTGGCAGCGACTTACGACGGAAACGAAGGCATGATCTACCTCGACAGCGAATTACTCGCGCGCGGCCCTGGCGCTCTCCAAGGCAACACCGACCCAATCTGCTTCGGTGGAGGTGTGGGTGGGTACGATAGTTTTGTGGGCAGCATCGACGAGGTCCGCACTTTCACGAATGCCTTGGCGCAGGAGGACATTTCACTGGCCGCACAATGGCACCTTGACGAGAACCGCGGAATTTTTGCCAGGGATTCCAGCATTCATGGCCATCATGCTGCGGTATCGGCTCCGGGCGCGTGGGTTTCCGGCAAAGACGGCTCCGGTATCGATCTCAGCAGCAACACCGTGACCATGCCCAATGATTATTCTGAGGTTCTCCCGCCGACTGGCGGATCCTTCAGCGTTTCCTTTTGGCTTTCTCCGAACTCCATTGTCGAAAGTTGGAGCGGGCTTATGAGCAATGCGGATGGGACTAACACCGGATGGAATTTGGCCTTGTTTGCAGAAGGTCCTGGTCAAACCTGGCTTCACTTCGCCTCCACCAACTCAGGCGGAACCATGGCGTTATACGCGCCCATCGATCTGGTAGAGGGCGTCTGGAGCAAGCTGGATCTCACCTATAACGGCGGCATCGCGACCTTCTACTTGGATGGGCGAAAAGTTCAATCCGACAGCGGCGGGATCCAAGGAAGCACTGCCCCACTCATTATCGGAGCCGTGCCGGGAATGGCGAACTTCAATGGCATGATTGATGAGATGAAGATTTACAGCCGGGAACGCGGCGAGGCAGAGATTGGCCCCGTGGCCAAAGTGATGTGGGAAACCGTGCTTCTGAACACCAGTTCGAACCTGATACTGCAAGGCTTCGGACCTGCCGGGAAACCCCTCACCTATTCAATCGTCAACACTTTATCGCCCACCAATGGAACCGTCATGATCGCGCCCGGCTCGGCCATCGCAACCTACGCCGCGGGCGCAACAAAGGGTCCCGATGCCTTCGCTTACTCGGTGAGTGACGGCGAGTTTACCACCCCGCCCACCATCGTCGTTGTGAGTGTGGTTGAGCCCCACTGGCTTTCGCCGGATGGAGGTCTCGCCGCGCCTCAAGATGGAAGCAGCCCGGATCACGCGTGGGCAGCCGGCGCTCCAGAAGCCCTGGACGCCATCTGGAAGACCAACAACTACTACGATTGCTTTTTCTATGCTCCTGGGGAATATCAAACCACGGGAGCGAAATGGGGGGAACGCAGGACTGCCAACTCCGGTTGCAAACATATCGGTTCTGGTTCGGAAGGCACTCACCAAACTGTGCTGAAGCTGGTGAATCAATGGGATGCCTGGAAGGAAGAGCTTATTTTCGCGGATTGGGCAGTAGGAGCCTACTGCGACGGCTTTGAGGTCCGCGGCCTCGTCCTCGATTGCAATGCTGCCGAAAACCCAAAGTACAGGAGGGGCGAGCCGGTTTGGATCAAGGTGCCACTGGTCGCGACCGGACGAGTTGACACGGTGACTCTGCACTGGGATGAATCGCCATTTCTAGGGGTATGGCGATTCGGCAGCGCGCAGGACTTTACTATCTGCACGCGGCTGGCTGGGACTAGTGATTACGTGACCAATTGCAGCGGGTTCGGCAGCACGGATCGGGTGGATACGGTGTCCGTGGACGCTGACAGCGATGAAATCATTCTGCGATTGGAGCAGCGCTCTCCGCGGGTGGACTTCTACAGCCTGAATGAGATCGAAGTGACAGGAACTGCAGCCGTGAGCCTCCCTTCGGCTACGATTCCGGGCGGAGCCGAAAGTCGGTTGAGGGCGGCCAACGCCAATTTTTCGATCTTGCAAGGAGTGGATGGAAACTTCGGCTCCGCGTGGGCCAGCGGCCCTGAGGACCAGGTACGAATCGTCCTTCCTCTAGGGCCAGGCACTGCCGTCAGCCAGCTCGATCTCTATTGGAATTGCCATGCCATTGCTGGCGTGGGACGACTCGGACCTGCTGCCCAATATCGTATCCAGGCTCGTAATCCCACGACGCAGGAGTTCGAGGACGTATCCTTCCTGCCCCAGTCACGGTCGGCGACAGGACTGCAAAGAAACCGCTTTGGACGCGCCGCAATCACAGATCAGCTCGTAATCCTGCTTACCGCCAGAGAACTGGGCGTGGATTTTTTCAGCCTCAAGGAGATCATGCTGTACAATGGCAACGAACCCGTGCCGCTGAAAATCCCCACCGCGATGAACACTTTGGGCTGGGGCAATTTTCCTATTTTAAGCGCTTTCGATGGAGACCCCGCCACACAGTGGGCCTCCGATACCCAGGGAATGGTCGGAGCCATCGACGTCGTGGGGAACAACTTGAAGTTCACCGATCTGAGAGTTGTGGGATTTGGGACCAAAGCCACGCGCGAATGTTTTCCCCTCGCCGTCAGAACGCCTCCCGGATGGGCCCCTACCGCGCATTTCGGCAATGTGCTGGTTCAAGATTGCGTTTTTACCGACCCTGCGACTAACAACACGGATGGCCTGACGGCGGTCGTGGTCGTTGGCGTCACCCCCCATACCCTGACGAACGCAGTCGTTCGCGGCTGCACCGTGGCAGATGTGAAGTCACATTTCAGATATTCACATGGGTTTAGCGCCACGCAGGTGGAACAATGCTTGGTGGCAGGCTGCGGCGAAGCAGTGTATTTTGAGCCAGCTCCGGGCGTCGTGGAGAGTGTAGGTGCGGTGCTCATCCGGAGCAACCTATTCCTCAATGTGAATAATGGCGTTTATCTGGGCTTCGCTCCTGGCGCCCGGTTCGACACTCTCACCTGTACTGGAAATGAAACCGTCCTCGACGGCGCTGGGGGATGGTGTGTCGCAGGCTGCGATACATGCGGGGGCGGCCCGAGCGGCTGGCTCACGAATGTCACGGCGCTAAACAACCTCGTTCGATACGGGGATTGGTCGTTGCGCCCAGGGAGCGACGATGGCGGCCTCTACTGCTCGGACATTCACAACGCGGTCTTTGGCAACAACGTCATTGTGTTAGGGACCGCGAGCGGGCTGCGGCTTCGTGGTTGTCCTTCCGGCCTGATTCCTCCACCCGGAGAAATCGAAACCTGCGACACCGTGGGACCGGTCACGCCTCCCAACTCAGGCCCCGTTTATTCGGCCTGCCTGGATGTCCTGCCGATCGGTTACCGCCGGGCCTGGTTCAACAATCGAGACTTGCAGGGGAGCAACCTGAAAGTAAGCTTTTGGCAAACGGGTTCAGACGGGTTCGCTTCGCAGCAGCAATGGAAGTGAGATTTCTCCTTTTGCCGTCGGTTCGATTTCGCCGAATCCCGTCCCTTGCTAAGGAGAGCCTGGGATGGCTACAAAAGTGAGGCAGAACAAAATGCGGGTCTTCTCCCTCTCCCCGCAACGCAGGAGTGGGGAGAGGCCGGGGGAAAGGGGCTTCTCACTGCTAATACCCGCGGGACTGGCACGCAAAAGGACCCTCCTCTCCCCGGCCCTCTCCTCCGAAGGATGAGAGGGAGAATTTCGCCTCCTTCCGGTTCATCGGTTGCCACGAGTATAGTCTATCCCACCATGCGGCCCGAACGCCATCAGGAGAATTGCGGGTAAACCGTGCTTGGCTTATGCCGATCAAGTTGTTTAGCTCGCAGTCGATTGAGCAAATGGATTCCGGCTCTGACCCAATACAATCTGCCCGCGCTGGCCCGTTAAACATCCTGGGCATCTCCGCCTTTTACCATGACAGCGCTGCTTGCCTGGTGCGCGATGGAAAGATTATCGCCGCTGCCCAGGAGGAGCGATTTACCCGAAAAAAGCACGATGCTGCGTTTCCCAAATTGGCCGTCGAGTACTGCCTCCGGGAAGGCGGCATTACCATCCATGACGTCGCGTTCGTTGCTTTCTACGAAAAGCCCTTTCTGAAGTTTGACCGCCTCCTCCATTCCTACCTGGCCTACGCTCCGGTTGGCATCCGCTCCTTCCTTAAGGCCATTCCGGTTTGGATCAAAGAAAAAATTTGGATGAAGGAATTGATTAAAAAAGAGTTGAATTACCAGGGTAAAATCATTTTTCCAGAGCATCATGAATCCCATGCCGCCTCAGCCTTTTTTCCCTCACCTTACCAACAAGCTGCTTTTCTGACCGTGGATGGGGTTGGAGAGTGGACGACGACGAGCTTTGGCATCGGCAAAGATAATCTCATTGAAATCCATGGTGAATTGCACTTTCCACATTCCGTCGGTCTGCTTTATTCCGCGTTCACCCACTACGCTGGTTTCCGGGTAAATTCGGGGGAATACAAACTGATGGGCCTGGCCCCTTATGGAGAGCCGATTTACAAGGATTTAATTCTGCGAGAGCTGATTGATCTGAGGGGAGACGGCTCATTCAAGTTGAACATGGAGTATTTCGACTATGGGGTGGGCTTGAGCATGATCAACGGAGAATTCGAACGCCTTTTTGGCGGGCCGCCTCGCCGGCCCGAATCCCGGCTGACGCAGCGCGACATGGATCTGGCCCGCTCCATCCAGGATGTAACGGAGGAAATCATGTTCCGCATGGCCCGCCACGTGCGTCAGCAGACCCAGATGAAGGACCTCTGCCTGGCTGGAGGGGCGGCCTTGAATTGTGTGGCCAACGGACGCATTTTGCGCGAAGGCATTTTTGATCGAATCTGGATCCAACCGGCCGCTGGAGATGCCGGGGGCGCCCTGGGGGCCGCTCTTTTCGCGTGGCATCAATATCTGGGCAACTCCAGGAAAGCGGATGGCAAAAAAGATTCCCAGCAAGGCTCCTTCCTCGGTCCCAGCTTCCCCAAAGCAGAAACGCGCCAGTATCTCGAGTCCCGGAAAATCCCCTTTACCGAACTGAGCGATGCGGAAATTCCGGAGAAAATCGCCGACCTCATCGCCGCTGAAAAAGTGATCGGTTGGTTTCAGGGGCGAATGGAATTCGGGCCCCGCGCGTTGGGTGGACGCTCCATCATCGGTGATGCCCGCTCTCCGAAGATGCAGGAGGTGATGAACCTGAAAATCAAGTTTCGAGAAAGCTTCCGCCCGTTCGCCCCTTCGGTGCTTCGGGAACGCGTTTCAGAATACTTTGAACTAGCGGAAGAAAGCCCTTACATGCTGCTGGTCGCGCCTGTCGCGCCCGCCATGCGCCGCAGGCTGACAGACGAGGAGGACAAATTTTTTGGACTGCACAAACTGTTGACCATTCGCTCGACCATCCCGGCTGTGACCCACGTCGATTACTCAGCGCGCATCCAAACCGTCACGGAAGAAGACCATCCGCTCTATTACAAGATGATCAAAAAGTTCGCGGACAAGTATGGGTGTCCCGTGATCATCAACACCTCGTTTAATGTGCGAGGGGAGCCGATTGTGGGAACCCCCCAGGATGCCTATCTTTGTTTCATGCGCACTAACATGGACTATCTGATCATCGGCAACTTCCTCCTCGAAAAGGTGGACCAGAAACCCTTGGATAAAGATATCGATTGGCTGAAAGAATTTGAATTGGATTGAACACTACAAAAACACTCACTGTCATTATGGCAGCAGATCAGCGCTGCCGGGTCCGCTTAAGCGGACGATCGCGGAGTGCGCCCGTCCTCGGGCGCAGCAATGTCGGAAAGTTGATGGACTTGGCGCAAATCCGATGTGCTCGGCCGTTCGGGGCTTGCTGCGCCCGAGGACGGGCGCACTCCGTTCGGAAGCTTAGAGCCTGTTTTAAAATTCCGTGTGGTTCTGTTTTCGCGGAAAAGGCTGGATGGCGAGGCGCGACGAGCGAGCATACCCGCCAGGGGTCTGTGACCGAGGAGCAACAAAGCCAGCCAGCCTTTTCCGCGAAAACCCTCCGGGCGGGGGGTCTTTTGTCTGCGGCCTGCGTTGACTCGGCCATCACAGCCCGCTGCGGGGATGCTCCGGCCTCGCCGCCTTGGCCACAGCCAAAATCCCTCGCCGCAGGAGCCCACGCAATTTTAAAACAGGCTCTTATCCCTTGTCAGTGGCGCATGGACGGGCCGGCAGGCCCTCCCCCATCATCATTGTGATTGTCGAAGAAATTAAACAACTCAAGACCGCGCCGAGCGACCTGCGCAAATTCGGTCTCATGGTGGGCGGTGTGTTCTGCGCGCTTGGCCTCTGGTTCCTGTTTCGGCACAAGGCGCATTACCCCGGGTTCCTCTATCCCGGCCTTGTCCTTGTTGCCCTCGGGTTGAGTGCTCCGAAAAGTCTGAAACAGGTCTATATCGCCTGGATGGCCTTCGCGTTCACCTTGGGCCTTATCGTTTCAACTGTGCTTCTCACTGTGTTCTTTTATTTGGTCGTCACCCCGATTGGCCTGATCGCGCGGATTTTTGGAAAAGACTTCCTGGGGCGAAGATGGGATGCAAATGCCAGAAGTTATTGGCTGGCGCGCAACCAATCGAAGCCCAAGCCGCCGGCAGATTACGAGCGGCAATTTTGAACCTGGCTATGAGACCCGCTGGAATTGATCTTCTGGCCCCCCACGGCTGCTCTGCCCGCGCAAGGCCCAAAGGTTTATTCTAACGCTTTTTCGATTCAACTGACTAACCAGTATGAATCTTTGGCCGATATGCAAATGAAACGAAAGTGGTCTCCAACTTTGATCCGCCTGTATGCAATTAACTTTGAATTGGCGGTCCCAACACGATATGATGGATTTTACCTCGACTCTGGGAAGTTTGCGAGCACAGTGACGCACCGATCCAACTGATGTTTCGAGCGTTACGTCAATGGATTGAGGACCATCCGGCCAGGGCGGGGACTATCGCTGGCTGGTACCAGCAAGGCTGTGGTGTCATGGCTGCCTTGGTTGTCGTGCCATTGGTCATGAAGGTCTTGAGTAAGGGAGACGCCGGGCTATGGTTCTGTTTTCAAAACATGCTGGGGCTCATAAACCTGACGGATTTCGGCCTGAGTTATGTTGTGGCGCGGCAGGTGTCATATACCCTGCACGCTCGTCCGGGAGAGGCGCGACTCTCATCCGATTTTATTCCAACGCGGGAAGGGTGGTCAGGAGTGAGCGATATTTATCATGCGAGTTGCGCCCTTTTTCGAGGGGTGGGCCTCGTAGCCCTGGTCCTGCTCGTGTTCCTATATCACCTCGTGTTGCCGCTGGGCAAACTCCTGACGCACGCGGACCCCCAAACGGGGATCGCCTGGTATCTACTCGGCGCATCCACTTTGTTATCGCTCCAAGCCAAACCGCACCTGGCCCTGGTCGAGGGACTGGCGAAACTTTACTTAACCCGTTTTTTGGCGGGTACGACCCAATTGCTAACGGGAATCGGAGTCATTCTTGCGCTGCTCCTCGGAGGGCATTTGGTGGCGATGGCATCGGTGGTGTGCGCTCTTTCCCTGCTGCAATATTTGGCGGCAAGATATTTGGTCTCGGCGGTGGCGGGCAAACAGTTGGAGATGCGGAAGGAATTGCCAGCAGGATTTTCCCGCAAGTTTTTCCGAGTGGCGATCCCGATGGGGATTTTGAATCTGAGCAGCTTTTTGGTGTCGTCTGTCCAGGTGCCCCTGCTCGGTTTTTTTCTAGGACCGCAAGTTGTGCCCGGCTTTTTTATAGCGCAAAGGATTGGCCAGATGTTAAATCAAGGGGTGATGCAATTTGTTTCCCCCCAGATGCCGCTCTTCACCCGCGAGATCGCGCGGGAAGACTGGCCGGCTGCGGGGGCCCGCTTGCGAAAAACTATTGTGCTTGTGACAACGTTAGCGATGCTGGCGAATTTGGTCCTGTGCTTTGGCAGTCCGCTGCTGGTTGAACTTTGGGTCGGCCCCGGCAGGTATATCGCACCACTGACGCTGACCGTTTTATCAATCGATTATTTCCTGATGAGTTCCTCTGTGGTGTGGGCTCAATTCGTACTTGCCGGAGGCTCAAATCCCTTCGTCTGGTCCACTTTGCTGTCGGGAGTGCTTAACTTACTGCTCCTCTGGCTGCTGGTGCCGCCGTTAGCCACTAGCGGAGCGGCGCTGGCTGGCCTGATAGCCGGCTTGCTAATAAACTATTGGTACGTCGTCTATCGAGGCATCCTTTGTCTCCGGCGGCTTCAACTTGCCCCATGCACCCACTAAATCGACTTCTTGCGCCATTCGGATTGGGAATCCACCGTCGTAGGAGTTTCCCACCCGCATTTCTGACACAATATGAGGCTAACCTGAAGATCCTTGAGTCCCAGCCCCTGCCCTTCAAACTTCTAAAGGACATCTCCTGCGATCTTGGGGACCACCCGGCTACCTACAAAGAATACGAATGTGGATTTGCGGCCTCCTGCCTCGCTCGCCACCCCGCGACCTCCGTCCTGGACATCGGTTCCTACCGGGATTTTGTTCTCGGCCTCTCCGCTTCCTGCGAGGTGACGTCTCTCGACGTTCGATCCGCTCCGAGAATCAGCGACCATGAAACGGTGGTCGTGGGCGATGCCAAGGCGCTCAGCTTTCCGGAGAACTATTTCGATGCCATTGTGTCGCTCTCTTCAATCGAGCATTTCGGCCTGGGCCGTTATGGAGACGAATTCGATTTGGCTGGGGATGCCAAGGCCTTGGACGAAATGAAGCGTTGCCTTAAGCCGGGGGGGAGTCTCATCTTCACCACCACCTTGACGTCTGGCCCTGCTTGCCTCGTTTACAATTCGCACCGAATTTACACCCATTCGATGCTTCAAACCCTCTGCGCTCCGCTGGAGTGCGTGAGGGAATCATTTTACAGTCACCACCTGAATAGTTATTGCGGCCTGGCCGATATCTCCTCCGAACCCGGTGTATGGGATGTTTACTGCGGCTGCTGGAGAAAAACAGCCCCATGAAGTGCGACTTATTTTCGTTCACGACGATTCCGGACCGTCACTATCGAGGCCTATGAGCGGCCATGGCTATTATGATTATCAGGCGCAAGCTCGCGGATTGAACTCAGCCGCAGATGTGGAAGCTCTGACAGACTCGATGTCCGGCGCATATGATTGCCTTCTCCCTGGTTGGTTGCCCTCGAATCGAAACTCCTCGATTTATGAAGTCGCTTGCGGACCCGGCGTCATGCTGCGTTATCTAAAACGTGCGGGCTATACCCATCTCGCGGGCAGTGATTCGTCCCAGCCCCAGATTGACCTCGCGCGCTCCGCAGGGCTGGAGGTGGTTCTGGGTGATTCTCTGGAAGAACTCAAAAAACATTCACAGAAAACATGGGACTGCTTGATAGCCATCGATTTTATTGAGCACCTTCCCAAAGACGTCTTAATCCGATTCCTGGAGGAGAGCCACCGCACCCTGGCGTCCGGGGGTCGGCTGATAATGCGCGCACCCAATGGGGACAGCCCATTCGTGGGGCGAAACCTGTTCAATGACATCACGCATGTCTGGGCCTACACGACGATTGCGACGCGGGTGCTGCTCCAGATGGCGGGCTTTCAACGAGTGGAGTTCGTGGATGAAAGCCTGGCGATGCTGGAGCGCCACCGTTGGCTCAAGGTCCCGCTGATGAAGTTCTCCCAACGCCTGTTGCGCATGGTGATCCGGGCGGCCGTTCGGGAAGAGATTCGTTACCTGAATCCCTCGATCTATATTTGTGCGTGGAAATAATCCCAGACACTCGCACAGTTTTAAATGAGCATCGCTGAGCCCCCTTTTCCACGCTACGTGCTGCTAACGGACGCCCCCCCCCTGAAGGAGGGGGGACATGGGTGTCATGTATTGGCGTGGAACTGGCTCGAAATGGCAGGAGCTGAAATCAAATTGGTCATCACGCACCGTTTGAATCCGGCTCTGGGGTTGGAAAAGATCGCCGGGGACTTGAGTGCTCCAGTAGCTTTTTATCCAGACCTCTCGGGGATTCGCTGGCCGCGAAAAGCTGCCGCGTTGAAATCCTTCCTCGAAGTGTTGATTTTTTTAACGGCCCTGCCTCGTTTGGCCGCTCGAATCCGTGAGAGCGGAGCGGAGCGGGTATTTGCCATTTTTGGAGCCGATCCATGGTTCTTAATTGTGGTTTATTTGCTGAGTTGTTGGTGCAGACTCCCGCTTGATATCTACCTGGTAGATGACTTGGAGGAGTCTGCTCGCCTGGCGCGGCAGCCGCTCGTCGCCTGGCTTGCGCGCCTACTGGAGCCTAAAGTTCTGCGTAGCGCCCAGCGAGTATTCACGATCAGTCCGGGCTATGCCGAACATTTACATCGAAAGTACGGCGCCGCGGCCCAATGGTTGCCTATTCCCGTTCCACAATTGCCTGTTGCGCACCAACCTTTTCGGCCGCAGCAACCGGACGTGCGCAGCATCGCGTTCGTTGGCGCCGTTAATCCACTCTATCTCGGTGCGCTGAAAGACGTCTTGCGGGCCATCGAAGCGTGGAATTCGGACAAGAATGTTTTCCAGCTCCGCTTGCTGTTCCTGACTTATAGCAGTCCGGCTTATATCGAAGAGCAATTGGGGCCCTCGGCGCATGTGGAAGTGCGATTCCGAGCCGGGGATGAAGAGTTCCAGTGCCGTTTACGCGAGTCCTGGGCCGTCGTTGTGCCTTATAGTTTCGCCGAGGAAGTCCGGGTAATGGTGACCACTTCCTTCCCAAGCAAGCTCGTCGCCGCCTTCCTGGTGGGGCGGCCAATCCTGGTCTATGGGCCTTCCTACGCCTCCCTTCCCCGCTACTTTACTGAGAACGGGCTTCACTTCCACGCCAATTCGCTGCCACAACTGAAACGTGTCTTGCACGAGATCGACCGGAACGATACGATAGAACTCATGCAGCGTTATGAAGCGGTGATTGGGCGACTGCATTCACCGGCGTATTTGCGAGCAATCCTCGCCGGCTGCAGCGAACGCAAACCCAAAATGGTGTCGAGCACAATATAAAATCATGGGTGGTCTTCGGCAAAAACTCCGGGTTTCCTTGAGCAGGAGATACCACGCGTTTCAGCTTGATCGGAGGTTAAAACAATCTCTGACCCTGCGCGAATTGCGTCAACTTAAGCTTTCGCGGAACGAGCAATATTTTTATTGTGTCTATTACTTTGATCATTTTCTTCGCCAGGCGATCCGGGAACATCGCCGCTATTTTACCCAGAACCGACGTGGCTTTGGCGAAGACGCCTTTCACGCGATGTGGTTCCTGGTATTTCAAGAGTTTAAGCCGAAGCGCGCGTTGGAAATTGGCGTTTACCGAGGCCAAACGGTGACGCTATGGAAGTTGTTGAGCCGACACTTCGGGTTTGACTGCGAGGTGGGTTGCGTTTCTCCCTGCACCCCTGCGGGCGATTCGGTAAGCCGCTACGAGGAACAGATCGATTATTTCGAAGATGTGCGAAAAAACCATGCCTGTTTTGAACTGTCCTTTCCGGAGTTTTGCCGCTATTTTTCCACCGACCCCGAGGCAAAGACGTTTATTTCGCAACGGCTTTGGGATGTCATTTATATTGACGGCAACCACGATTACGAGATTGCCAAAGCGGATTGGGCGCTGTGCAGCCATGCTTTGGCGCCGCATGGAATAATTGTGTTGGACGACTCTGCATTGGAGACGGAGTATCAGCCTCCGTGTTTCGCTACCGCAGGGCACCCTGGACCATCACGGGTGGCCCGCGAAATTGACGCCAGGGAGTTTGAGGAGATTTTTTCCACGGGTCATAATCGCGTCTTTCAAAGAATCAAATGAAAGCAGGGGTTAGGCACGTCTGCATTGTCCCTGAATATCCTGCGAGCTTGATGACGGGCGGTCTTCAAGTGCAGGCCGAAGAAACCTATCGGGCACTGGCGGAACTCAAAGGAGAGGTAACCACTGAATTATTCAACTGGTCAATGCGCCAGCCGCTGGCCGATCTTTATCATTTCATCGGCTTCCCGCCTTATTTGTCCCGGATTACCGAATTACTCCGGCAAGCGGGACGACCCTATGTGCTGACGATGCTGTTCGGAAGCGGATGCGATCCGGCGCGGACTTGGCTGGCGCGGGCACGGCAGTTGGTCAACTCACAACTACTGCGCCGCCACCAGCGCTACGACTCAATCATGAAGGCTGCCCTCATCATCACCATCACCGAATCGGATGCGGAAGCGGCACGGGTGATTTATGCGCTGGATCCGAGCCGAGTCCTGGTCGTGCGCAACGGGGTCGGCGAGAGCTTTTTTCAGGCGTCCCCGGAGCCATGGAGAAGGGAATTTGGACAGCAGCCCTTCGTGTTGTGCGTGGGAGCGTTGCAACGCAGGAAAAATCAACTCCTGTTGTTGGAGGTCTGCAACCGATTGCGATTCCCAGTGGTGCTGATAGGGCCGGTCCTTCCGGGCGAGGGCGCCTACGCAGAGGAGGTAGCTGTCGCAGCCAAAGCGAATGAGGTCTTTGGCGGGTGCTGGATGCAACATTTGCGCAATGAAGATGCTCTGCTGGTTTCGGCGTATGCGGCTTGTCGGATGTTCGCCCTGTTCAGTTCGGCCGAAACACAACCGCTCAGCGTCATGCAGGCCATGGCCGCGCGGAAACCGATCCTGCTGCTTCAGGCTCCGTATGTGAAGGATGCCCTTTTTCGCGGTTTACCTGCCGTCGCCTCGCCAGACCCAGAGGAGGTCGCAGCCGCCTTGAAGCAAAGCTGGGAGAACGGTCAACCCACTGATTTATCGCGTGATTATACATGGCGGGAAGTGGCCCGGAGGCTGCAAGGCATCTACACGAGCCTCGCCAAGTGAAGGGAATGGAGACGAATAGAACGGATTGCTTCCTGCCTTTCGGGCGAAGGTCTGCTAACGTAGGCAGGGCTTGCCCATAGAAAACTCTCCGAGATTCCTTCGTGAAAACCCTTATCAACCGGGCGCAGGACCGAATCTTCCAGGTGGGGAGGGAAGTTGGGTTTCAGGCTGGTTTGCCACCGCCACTGCTGCCGCTGCCTCGGGAGTTTTTAGCTTGGAAACGATAAAACCGAGGGCGATGTAAAACCAAACATACGCTCCGTTTAAGTCTGAGCCAAAGTAGATGGCGATGGGGAGAGTGATCATATTAGCCAGAACAAATCCGTGCAAGTCGCTCCTGAATGGATCGCGCTCCCGCTGGCGCATGCTCTCCCTGAAATGAACAAATATTCGACTGCCGATAATCCAGATGAACAGCAGGCAAAAAGGGACGCCGAAAGCGCGGGCCCCTGCCAGAAAGCCATTATGGATGGAGCCGGCTGCCACGTCGATTTCGGCATTGTTTTGCTCGTAGCCCTCAGCAATTGCGAAAGCGTATGCAGACCCCAACCCTCCATAGCCCACGCCCATCCAGGGGTGTTTGCGCACATCAAACATTGCCAGTTCCCAGCGCACTTGCCGCCATTGGTAGGTGGCTCCCGCCTCAGTTTCTCGTGCAACTCTGTCGCTGACCAGCGCCAGGACGCGGAAGAAACCAACCCCCTTCTCGAATTTAAGATTTTGGCCGAGATAATTGAAGGTCAGCAAACAAATGGCCATCGCAGCGGAAACCCCGAGGAAAGCGCCCATCCCGCGGCGGATAAGGGTCAGCGTCAATACTGCAACAAACGCCATCCCGACCGAACTGCGATTCCCGCCCATCAGGATGGCTAGAATCCCAACGCAAAACAAAACGATCCGCCAACTTCGGCGGACAGGAAACAAGTTAGGCAGAAGGCTTAAAATTACCAGAATGAGACCAAAGCCAGGCAAAGTGACAAAGCGAAGCCAGCCATTGTCGAAGAAGCTTATATTCAAGCCAAAAGGCATCAGCATTGTTGCGATTGCCAAACTCTTGCTAAAAGTAAGCGGGATAAATAAGGCGACGAAGCAGATGGAAACGACTCCCATCCATTTGATAAGCCTCGCAACGGCAACCCGGTCGCGCAGGAACCAGCCGAGACTCATTACCAGCGCGAAACAAATACCATAACTCAGGTAAGCACGAAAGCCGGTAACGCTCGTACCGGTTCCGATGGCGACCCCTGGCCGTACCGGGTTCATACAATACCGAACTACCACCCACATGAAGAAGACGATCGTGACCAGGTTAAAAGCATTTTGGTAATCAATCCGCGTTTTGTCCATGCCCCGGCTAAAAGCTAACTTAAAACAACAAAAGCCTAGAATTAATCCGAAAAGTGGGAATTGATACACGAAGGGGATGGGAAAGGCGAACGGACAGAGCAGTCCAAAGGCCAGAAAGAACTCGTACCCCGGGACGATGACGGCCGCAATGCCGACCGGGAGGAAGACCATCAGCAGGATCAGAAGATAGTAATCGCCCGCCGCCACCGCGTGGCCGACGAAGAGCGAGCCGAGCAGGATGATCAGCGCGACGAAGATGGCTTGGATTTGGCGCGGCATCATCTTTAAGTATCCAATTCTCTCTGGCTTTTGGGCATATTCAAACAGCAAATCAGCTTTCTAGTCATTTCCATCGGACAAAAAGCGGGGCAAATTGACTCAATCTTTTAACCTGGCATAAGCTCCAGCCAGCGTGGTCCGGCTTTCTTCTGGCGAAAACAATGGACTGGCCGCCCGTCTGAGTTCCCAGAGGCTGGCAACCGCCGGTTTGTAACAGCTCGCTTCCTTCATGCGCAAAGCCACCGCCGCGGGTGAAAGCGTGTCGGCTGCATATATCCCCGTGCTGTCCAAAGGCTGGGCCAGATCCTCCAAAAAGGTGTCGCGCAATACGACCAGTTTGCAACCCCTGGCAAAGGCTTCCAAAATCACCATCCCAAAAGATTCGGGCAGACCAAGGTGAACGAAAATATCCGTTGCATCCAGATACTCCGACCAGTGAGGATCCCATTCATGCAGATGAACGGCCGGATTGTTTTGGGCGAATGCGACGATTTCTCTCTGACAGACGGCATCGGCCGGTTTAGTGGAAACCCCATAAATGTGCAACTCGGCAGCCTTTTGTTCCTGCCAGAGTTGTTGGAAAGCCCGCAGCAGTAGATCGAAGTGTTTTCCACGCACAAAAGCCCCACAAGCTATGAAGCGAGTCCTCTCGACCCTCGTTGCCTGAGCCTGGTTGGGCCACGCGAGGGGCGGCATAATGACGAGACTCCTGGCAGGGTCTTCTCCAAAGTGCCGGCACGTTTTGCTCGAATTAAAAACCGGCTGAGCCCGACAAAGCTGCCACAAGATCCGATAAAACCAAGGCCGGCTGGCTAAGGCGTGGAAGTGCATCATCAGAGGAGTCCTCGTCAGGAGGCTGGCGAAAAAGCTGGCAAAGATGCCCAATCGGCTGTGCGCATGGAGAAGGAGCCGCTCCTGTCCTCGAACCCAGCGGATCAGCGGGACGGCCTCCCGGAAAGCGCCAAAAATATCGCTGCGCAAATTCAGATCCGTCAAACGGACTATGCCCTGGCACACGTAATGAGCTGTTCCGCGAGGCTTAAAGTCGCGATGTTTCCAAACCAGGTTTTCCACGCCTGCCTGATCTTCCTCTGCAAGGCGGGAGACAAAGGCCATGACGCCGCCTCGATCTTCAATCCCACTCACAACATGGAGCACCCTCAGCGGTTGGGAGATCATTTGGATCAGCCTGGCGACATCGGATGGGTCGGCTCCTGGCCGAACCATTTTTTAATTTGCCGAACGGCCCTGCGCAGATGGCTCCGCCGCAACGGCTCCGTGAGCAGGTAAAATCGGATTCGCCACTCAGCTCGATCAAAATAGCTTTGTTTGCGCTGGCGCCGCACTCGCAGGAATTCCCTGAACTGGTCAGCGATGTGGGCATCCATGATCGACCCCGCCCGCCGATGGTAGCGGCTCAACACTGCCGACAGTGGCTGGCATCGAAAGTGGTGGGCAGCCCGGACGGTCCATTCATAATCCATGGCATAACGAAAACTGAGATCCAGCAAGCCCACCTTCTCGTAAACCGAGCGATGGACGAAGGTGGATGCCTGCAGGATCGCGGTGCGCGCGCCTAACAGGTCCTTGAGGTTATAATCCCAGCTCTCGGTGATTATTTCCGAGCTGCCATCGTAGCGCAACACCTCCTGCCGGCCACAAAACAAAAAAACTCCCGGATATTCGCGGACCGCATCTTTAAAAGCAAATAACGCTCGAGGCGCGAGCTCGTCGTCGGCGTTCAGCCAGATGATCCACTCGCCGGTCGCCCGGAGAAGGCCTTTATTGACTGCGTCGGAGAGCCCGCGGTCCTTTTCTGAGATGTAATGAGCGATTGTTTGCTCCCTCAACCGCTCCACCGTGCCATCGGTGGAGCCGCCGTCGATCACCCAATGTTCAACCTCCTCGGCAGGCAGGCCCTGGGATTGAATGGAGGAGAAATTGCGCGAGAGGAAGCGGCCACAATTCAACGTCGGCGTCACAATAGTGAAAATAGGGCGGCTCATGGTTATAACTAAATACGCAAAAACACCTCAAATGTATCAATGCCTTCGGTCTGGTCAATTTCCAACCGATAAGATCAGAGACAAGCCTTAGCAATCCGCGTCTCCGTTTGGATTTGTGCGTGACTGGCTTCGCGGAGTGAATTACTCTAAATGATACGTTGAAAGCATGAGTCAGTTGAACTCGCGGTTGGCGATATGAATTTCGCAGAGTTGCCTTTTTGGGAGATTCTTCTGTCCGCGCTTGCCGCGATATTTCTTTTTCGAACCCTCGTTTCTCGGTGGTTCCCAGCCCGGTTGGGAACCTTCGATCGGATCGGACTGCTCTTGCTCGGTTGGATTCTCCTGCTCGCAGTTAGTTGGGTTACTTGCCTCATTTTCTTGCTTGTGGCGGTGGGAACTTATTTTGGACTGAAATGGTTGTTGCACTTTGAAGGCCGGGCACGGGCGCGTTACCTTCTGCTTCTCATCCCCATCCAATTAGCGCCCTTGTTCTATTACAAGTATGCCGACTTTGTGGCCAATGGTGTTTTCCAGTTGGGAATTGCGTCGTTTCGGCATCTGCTGATTCCGGTGGGGATTTCCTTTTACACTTTTCAAAAGGTTGCTTTCGTCATCGATACCCTGGCTTTCAACCAACCGCTTCCACGGTTTCTGGATTATCTCAATTTTGCCGGGTTCTTCCCGCAGATTGTCGCTGGCCCGATTGAGCGACGAAAGGATTTGCTGCCCCAGATGGAACGATTCGGCTTTTCCTGGCAACCAGGGAACCTGGATGAAGGGGCGACTTGGATCGTGACCGGATTATTTTTCAAATGTTGTCTGGCTGATAACCTGGCCAGCTATTTCAGCCCGGTTTCCGCAACCAACGCTTATCTAATCTGGCTGGCCAATTTATTGTTTGGCCTCCGCATTTATTATGATTTTGCTGGGTACAGTTTGATCGCGATCGGTTTGGCTCGATGTCTCGGAATCAGACTGACCCTGAATTTTGCCAGCCCTTACAGTTCCACCAGTATCATCGAGTTCTGGCGACGCTGGCACATCACCCTCAGTCAATGGTTCCGAGATTATCTTTACATCCCACTGGGGGGTGGGCGCGTCGGTTGGTGGCTTTTCAACGTCATGCTGGTCTTTATCATCTCTGGGATTTGGCACGGGGCGGGCTGGAACTTTCTTTTATGGGGGGCCATGCACGGCCTCTTCCTAATCTTGAATCGCCTGCTCGGCCCAAGTGTACACTTGCCGCGAATGCTGGGCTGGGGGTTGACCATACTAGCCGCCTTTTTTGCGTGGCTGTGCTTTTACGAAACCAATACGCGCAAGCTTCTTGCGAAGCTCGCCGCCTTGGGAACACCCAAAGCTTACAATTTGTCGGCCCTGGCAGAGGCGATTTCGAACTTGCGAACACCAAGTGGCTTCGTGATGGTCTGCTTCCTGGCATTGACACTCCTTACCGCGGTGGCGGAATGGCAGTCGATTGCCAGAGGCCACGAGCCGTACCATTATTTTCGCAAGCCTTGGATCGCTGGTCTTCTCGTAATCATGACGATGGTGCTCGCCGCCGGAAAAAAGAATGCGTTCATCTATTTTGCTTTCTAAGACCCAAGTCCCACGACTCATGGCGTTGCTTCTTTGCCTGGCTGGTCTGGCGCTGGGGGTGAGCATTGTTTACACATTCTGGTTGAATCCGGAAGTTGCGTTCTTCAAATCAATTGCCGAAAAGAAACTGAGTTGGTCTGAGAAGATGACGCGCGAAGAAGGGAAGAAGCTTGTTATCTACGGGGGTTCGAGTTGTTTGTTTTCGATTGATGCCATACGCCTTTTGCGCGAGCGCCATCTGCCTGCGGTTAACGCAGGACTCGGTGCAGGCATGGGCGCCCGGGTGCTAACCCAGTTTGCTTTCTCGCAAGCCAAACGCGGGGATACTCTTGTGGTGGCTCTGGAGCCGGATCTCCTCGCCGATTCCTTGGAACCGCCCTCCTTGGGAATTCAATTCAGCATGGCCATGGGCCACCCGGAGTGGCTGGATGGACTGGACGCACCAAGATTTCCCCGGCTGAACGCGGTGCTGGCCTTGCATCCGGGTGGATTCCACTTTTTCACCTTGATTGGGAAATGCTTCAGCGGCAAGCCGCTCTACCGTTATTCTGCGGCCGAAGTCGATGCCGCCGGCTGGGAGCAAACTCCCATTCGTTTGCCTGTCCGTCCCCTTGAGCCACCCAAAATTCCGCTGACAATGGCCGTAAAACAGTGGCTAAAAGCCTTAAAGGATGATTGCGGGCGGAAAGGAATCCTGCCGGTTTACTCCCTCCCGTGGGGCTTTGTTCCGCCAGAGAGTCTTCCCCAGGTGCAAAATGCGAACATTGGGCTTTTGCTGGAAATAATGGAGTTCATGCCCGTGCTGAAAGATCCTCGATTGGGGTGCTACTCGAATAAAGAAAGTTTTGCGGATACCTGCTGGCATCTCGTGCCAGTGGCCGCCGGGTTCCGCACTGGTGAACTGGCTGACCAGATTCAAAACCAGCGGTTTTGGTTGCGTCCCGAGTTGGTCTCTTTAGTAAGTCAAGAAGTGGAGTCAGAACGCATCACACCGAGGCGGAAATTATAATTCCAACGCTAATATTTCCCGCCAGTTATTGAGCCAGATCTCGCAAAGTCCCGGAGTTCCGGTCCATGTTTTTTATCCTACCTGTCCGCGCAATCCATTCCCGTCCTGACCGGGCGATGGCTGGGGTGAGTGTGCGAGCGAACGTATTCGATCTCCCTCCGGCAACAACCGCTGACCATTTGTTGCTATTTGCCAATTGTCTGGCAACCCCTGGGCGCGCTCGCCTCCCTCTGTGTCGGCGGGGCTTGGTTTTATTTTACTGAGCGGCCCTTCTTAAGCTCGAGTCGGCGTCGGTGGGTGGCCAAACCAGTTTTAACATGATCACGGGAGACTCCGCTTCCGGTTCCCGGAAGGAACAGGCGAAAGTGTTGTCCGCTTCCCACGAGGAGCGCGGAATTCATTCCCTCGCTAGACATCGCGCTCAGCCGGAGCGTAATAAATCCCGTGCTCCACTCCGGGCATGGTGGCTTTGAATAGCCTGGGACTTAAAAGGGTCAAACCTGATCAAGCGCAGCCGCCGGTAAAATCTGAGACAGGCGGCGGCGGGTCAGAAAAAGGTTCTCAAAAGTTGATGGCAGGTGTAGAATGGCTGTTCAACGAAATAACACTATTTTCCGCAAAACGGGTTGTGACATGATTCAAAAAAGGCTGCTGACATTGCCGTTGCTGGCGCTCTGGACAGTGGTTGGGGTTTCGGCCTCGGCGGCCAATAAGCCTGCCGCCGCGCCGGCAATTGATTTTAACCGGGAAATCCGCCCTATTCTTTCGGAAAACTGCTTCAAATGTCACGGTCCCGACGAAAAGGAACGCAAAGCCAAGTTGCGTTTCGACCGGAAGGACGAGGCCCTCAAGCCGGCCAAGTCGGGCGACTTCGCGATTGTCCCGGGAGATGTTTCCAAAAGCAAACTGGTCGAACGCATCACCAACCAGGACCCGGACGAACTGATGCCGCCGCCGGATTCAGGCAAGAAATTGACTGCCTCGCAGCTCGACTTGCTCACGCGCTGGATTGCCCAGGGAGCCAAATGGCAGGAGCACTGGGCTTACATCAAACCCGAGCGGCCCTCTGTGCCGCAGGTTAAGAATACGAAATGGCCGCGGAATGAGATCGATCACTTTATCCTTGCTCGATTGGAAAAAGAGGCGGTTAAACCCTCTCCTGAAGCTGATAAAACCACCATCAGCCGCCGTGCAACGTTTGACCTGACGGGTCTGCCTCCGACTCCGCAGGAAGTGGACGTCTTTTTGGCGGATAAAAGTCCGGAAGCGTATGAGAAACTCGTGGATCGGCTGCTCAACTCACCGGATTATGGCGAACAGATGGCGCATTATTGGCTTGATGCCGCCAGGTACGCCGACTCACACGGCTACCACATCGATTCTGACCGGAGCATGTGGAAGTGGCGCGATTGGGTCATCGATGCCTTCAACAAAAACATGCCCTACGATCAATTCACGGTCGAGCAATTGGCTGGCGATCTGTTGCCAGAAGCAAAGCTTAACCAGAAAATTGCGTCGGGCTATGTCCGTTGCAACATGAGCACGGGCGAAGGCGGTGCCATCGTCGAGGAATACCAGGCCAAGTACACCTTCGACCGCGTCGAAACCACGAGCACGATCTGGCTGGGCCTCACCATGACCTGCGCCCGGTGCCACACCCACAAATACGATCCCATCACGAACCGTGAGTATTATCAGTTGTATTCCATTTTCAATAATCTCAACGAATCCGTAATGGACGACAACAAGCCGAACCCCGAACCTTTTCTCAAACTGCCGAGTAAAGAGCAAACTCAGAAGAAAGAGTGGCTGAAAAAAAACATCGCCGACGCCCAGGGAAAAATCGACGCGCCCATGCCAGAACTGGATGCGCAGCAACTCGCCTGGGAAACTAAGTGGCACGAAAAGCTGAGCGCCGGGTGGAGCATCCTCGAGCTCGCCAGCATCAAGTCCGCTTCCACGAATGGGCCACAGTTTAAAACCCTCGAGGATCATTCCGTGCTGGCGCAGGGGCCCAATCCTGAGTCCGATGTTTATGAAATCTCGGTCAAGCTCGCGCCAGGTAATCTTGCCGCATTGCGGCTGGAAGTGCTTCCGCACGAGTCGTTGCCCAAAAAAGGGTCGGCGCGCGCTGATGATGGCCGGTTTCGGCTTTCGGAATTCGAGGCAGAGTTGATCGAAAAGGAGGCGGAGAAACCACCGAAAGGGGACGCTGTGAAAAACGGACAAGGACCCGTGGAACTCGTTCCTCCGGAGCCCCGGAAGGACGCGCTCCCGCAAGTCCCCAAACCGAAGAAGCTCACATTTATTCAGGCAATCGCGGATTCCGCGGAGACCAAATTTGAAGCGGCCAAAGCGATTGATGGGAAAGCCGACACTGGCTGGGGTGTGGATGCGAGTTCTGTCACCGAGCCGCACTCGGCGTTGTTTCTGCTGGGCGAGCCGATGAAGGTTGAACCTGGCTCAGAACTGTTCATTCGACTGCGCTATGAGGCATCCAAATCCAAACGCGCCATTGGCCATTTTCGGCTGGCGGCGGCGCAAAACCAAGAACTGGTGCGGCTCCTGAATCCCCCAAAGTTTGAGCCGTGGCAGGTGATCGGGCCGTTCAAAACTGAAAATGCCCGCGCCGGATTCACAAACGTCTATCAGCCGGAAAAGGAGATCGACCTTAAAAAGTCTTATCCGGGCGCGCGTGAGGAAGCGAAGTGGAAAGAAAAATCGGACTTCGCAGATGGAAAAGCGAATCAGCTCGTGGAGTATTTGCAAGGCGTGCATGGCGCCTATTTTCTGTATCGCACTCTCATCCTGCCGAAAGCACGGGAGACGGAACTGAGCTTGCGCGCCGATGGGCTGTTCAAATTGTGGGTGAATGACAAACTAGTGTTGGAGCGAAGCGTGGAGGAGAAACCCGGCGAGGGTCCGCTCAAAGTGAAGGTGGAATTGAAGAAGGGAGAGAACAGGGTGCTCGCCAAAATCGTCACCATTCAGGGCGCGGCCTTTTTCACCTTCGACAAGGACTTCAATGAGAAAGACGAGGCGCCTGCGGATATTGCGGCCGTGCTGGCCACCACGGCGAAACTAAGCGAAACACAGAAGAACAAGGTCCGGAACCACTTCCGCCGCGCGCATTCACCCGAAATTAAACAACTTTCGGATAACGTTGAAAAATGGCGGGAAGAAGAAACCGGCCTCGACAAGGCCATTCCCACGACCATGG
This sequence comes from Verrucomicrobiota bacterium, assembly GCA_038228235.1. GTDB lineage: Bacteria > Verrucomicrobiota > Verrucomicrobiia > Limisphaerales > JBBRPK01 > JBBRPK01. The sequence goes on along the minus strand of JBBRPK010000001.1, from coordinate 44,447 downwards.
TGGCCCGAGAAATGGATAAGCGGCGGGAGACGTTCATGCTCACTCGCGGCGAGTACGATAAGAAGGGCGATAAAGTCGAACCCGGCGTCCCTTCGATCCTGCCGCCCTGGCCAAAAGACACTCCGACGAATCGCCTGGGCTTTGCCCGCTGGCTGGTGGACCCAAGCCATCCCTTGACCGCTCGCGTCACGGTCAACCGGCTCTGGCAGCAATATTTCGGGGTTGGGCTGGTCAAAACAGTTGAAGATTTTGGAGTCCAGGGCGAACGCCCTTCGCATCCGAAACTGCTCGACTGGCTGGCGACGGAATTTATCCGCACGGGCTGGGACGTGAAACGGCTGCAAAAATTAATCCTGACCTCGGCCACCTACCGGCAGTCCTCCCACCTTACGCCCGCGTTGCTGGCCAAGGATCCAGAAAACCGCCTCCTGGCCCGAGGTCCGCGCTTCCGGTTGGACGCCGAGATGGTGCGTGACACGGCGTTAGCCGTCAGCGGGTTGCTGCTCGACAAACAGGGCGGGCGCAGTGTGAAGCCCTACCAGCCGCCGGGCCTTTGGGAGGCAGTTTCCTACAATAACTCCCAAAAATATGTGCCTGACTCCGGCGAGGGCCAATACCGGCGCAGCCTTTATATTTACTGGAAGCGCCAAAGTCCTCCGCCGAACATGCTGCTCTTCGACGCCCCCAGCCGCGAGTACTGCGTGGTGCGCCGGCTGCGCACTAACACCCCGCTCCAGGCGCTCACGCTGATGAACGATCCTCAATTCGTGGAAGCCGCGCGCGCGCTCGCCCAGCGGATGATGACCGAGGCGGGTGAGGACCCAAAGAAGCGCATCGCTTTTGCCTTCCGCCTGGCTACCGCGCGACGCCCCGCCGCCGATGAGATCAAAGTCCTCCTCGAGGTTTTCAATCGCGAGCTGGCAGAATTCCGCAAGGACAAACAGTCCGCGGACAAATTAATGAGCGTAGGCAGCTTCAAACCAAAGCCCAGCCTGGACACGACTGAACTGGCAGCCTGGACAACAATCGCCAGCATGATTTTGAATTTAGATGAGACGGTGACGAAAGGCTGAGCTGGAATTACGTTATGGACCCGCTGCAAGAACTAAATTTGATAATGACCCGCCGGCATTTCTTTGGCCGTGCCGCGACCGGGGTTGGCGCTGCCGCCCTGGGATCGTTGTTGAACCCCAACATCTTCGGCGGCGAAGCTGATCCTGCGAAGCTGCCGCTCGGGAAGCCCCACTTCGCTCCCAAGGCCAAGCGGGTGATATATCTATTCATGGCGGGCGGTCCTTCGCAGATGGACCTGCTGGACTACAAGCCCGCCCTGGAAAAATTCCACGAAACCGAATTGCCCGACTCTGTCCGTATGGGCCAGCGCATCACCACCATGACCTCTGGGCAGAAGGCCTTCCCGGTCGTTCGCTCCCTCTTTAAGTTCAATCGACACGGAAAATGCGGGGCATGGGTCAGCGAACTCCTTCCCAACATCGGGAGCATTGTCGATGACATCTGCGTGGTCAAAACGGTCAACACGGAAGCGATCAATCACGATCCGGCGATTACCTTCATCCAGACCGGCTTTCAGCAGCCTGGCCGCCCTTGCATGGGTTCCTGGCTGAACTACGGTTTGGGGAGCGACAATCAAAACCTCCCGGCTTTCATCGTCATGATCTCCAGCGGCAAGGAGAGCGATCAGCCGCTTTATACCCGCTTGTGGAGTTCAGGTTTTCTGCCTTCCGAATATCAAGGCGTTAACTTCCGCGGCACGGGTGATCCGGTGCTTTATCTTTCGAATCCTCCGGGCCTCAATAGCCAGACGCGCCGGCGCATGCTTGATGGACTGGCCGCCCTCAACGGCAAACAATACCAGGCGCATGGTGACCCCGAGATTACCGCGCGCATTTCACAATACGAACTGGCCTTTCGCATGCAAACCTCCGTGCCCGAGCTGGTCGATGTCTCCAAGGAGTCCGAGACCACCTTGGAATCGTATGGGCCGGATGTGAAAAAGCCCGGCAGTTTTGCTTATAACTGTCTGCTGGCCCGCCGCATGGCTGAGCGTGGCGTGCGCTTCATCCAGCTCTATCATCGTGGGTGGGATCAACATAACAATTTGCCCAAACGCATTCGCGAACAATGCAAGGACACCGACCAGGCAAGCGCCGCCTTGATCAAGGATCTTAAACAACGCGGGATGTTAGAAGACACGCTCGTGATCTGGGGCGGCGAATTTGGCCGCACTGTTTACAGCCAGGGCAAGATTGAAAAGGACAACTATGGACGCGACCACCATGGCCGTTGCTACTCTGTTTGGATGGCCGGTGGCGGGGTCAAGTCCGGCGTCACCTTCGGACAAACCGACGACTATTGCTACAATGTCGCTGAAAACCCAGTCCACATCCACGACCTCAATGCGACGATCCTGCATTGCATGGGCATCAACCACGAGAAGCTGGTTTACCGCTTTCAGGGCCGCGACTTTCGTTTGACGGACATTCACGGCGAGGTAGTCAAGGGTCTGTTAGCCTGAGAAGGTTCTTGGATCGATTCGGCGCCGTAACGCCGGCGGTAGCGCGGATTGACAATCCCATGCCCCTAGCTTTCGAACAGCACCATCCCGGAGGGATGACCGAAAATAGCCCCAGACCTCAAACTCTGTGCTTGCTTTTCGAGCCACGCGTAGTTACTATGTTTGCCACAAAACAGCCGGCAACACTGTATGGATTCTTTATCAAACGCTCTCAGGAAGTTTAGAGCGTTGTCTTGTCTCGGCGCTTCCTTCTGGTGCGCTTTTTTTCTCAGTACAAACGCAACGGCGCAATCCAATGTTCTGATAGCGACCAACTCCGTTTGGGATTACCTGGACGACGGCTCGAACCAGGGCCAGGCATGGAGCGACCCTTTTTTCTTTCTGAACGATGACTCCTGGCCGGCAGGGCCCGGAAAATTGGGGTATGGAAATGCCGATCAAGCCACTTTGGCCGGTTTTGGCCCGGACCCGCAAAACAAACACATCACTACCTATTTCCGGCAGACCTTTTATTTAACTGATGCGGCTGCGATCACCAATTTGATGGGACGGCTCCTGCGGGATGATGGGGCAGTGGTGTATCTGAACGGCGTGGAGGTTTTGCGCAGCGGCATGCCTGACAACTATATCGGCTACCTGACCCTGGCAAACCCAGCCACAACCGAGGGAGACGAGGGCACTGGGTTTTATTCCTTTCCTGCGGACCCATCTTTGTTGTTCGACGGTTACAATCTAATAGCAGCGGAAGTCCATCTCTCTGCGCCGAACGCTCCGGATATGGGGTTTGCGCTGGAACTAACGGCCCAGAGCAGCGCATTACAACCGTCCCCATTACGCCTCACCCGGGGTCCGTATCTGCAAATGGGCGCTCCGAACAGCATCGTCGTGCGATGGCGAAGCAATGTGCCTACCAACAGCATCGTGCGCTATGGCACTCAGCAGGATAGCCTGAGGTTTTTGGTCGCGGACTCCGAACCCACCACTGAACACGTATTTCCCCTTACTAACCTGCGGCCCGGCACGAAATACTTTTATTCTATCGGGGCCGACGGAACAAACCTGGCGGGCGGCGGGGATTGTTTCTTCATCACTTCTCCATCTTCTCCGAAGGCTGCGCGGATCTGGGCAATTGGCGATAGCGGCACCACGGGTACTGGCTTGGGAAATGCCGTCGGGGTGCGCGACGCCTATGAGAAATTTACTGGCACGCGGCACACTGACATTTGGCTGATGCTGGGAGACAATGCTTATCATAGCGGAACAGATCTGGAGTATCAGCGCGCGGTTTTCGATGTCTATACCAATGAACTTCGCAGCACGGTGCTATGGTCCACCCTTGGCAATCATGACAGCGACCAGGATCCTAATCCCTCGCCGTCGCTCCCCTATTTTCTCAACTTTACCTTTCCGAGACATGGAGAGGCCGGGGGGCTCGCCTCCGGCACCCCAAACTATTACTCGTTCGACTATGGGAACATCCATTTCATTTGCCTGGATGCCATGACCGCCAGCAGCCGTTTGCCGGGCAGCGCCATGCTCAACTGGCTGGAAAACGATTTAGCGGCCAACACCAACTTTTGGCTGATCGCTTTCTGGCATCATCCCCCTTACACCAAGGGATCCCACAATTCGGATACCGAAACTGAACTCATCCAGATGCGGACCAATGCGGTGCCGATTTTGGAATCCTACGGAGTTGACCTGGTGCTTTGCGGACATAGCCACAATTATGAACGATCTTATCTGTTGAATGGGCATTACGGACGCTCGACCACTCTCACTTCCGCCATGCTTACCGATGCCGGCACTGGTCGCCCCGCCGAAACAGGCGCTTATCTTAAGCCCACCACCGGGCCTTCGGCAGGAAAGGGAACCGTCTATGCCGTGGCTGGAAGTTCGGGCTGGGCTACCTTCCGAGTGGGCTATCACCCGGCCATGTTTGTCAGCGAACTGCAAACCGGCTCGCTAGTCATCGACGTTGACGGCAACCGATTGGATGCGAAATTCCTGCGCGAGACGGGCGTGATTGATGATTCATTCACAATCATCAAAGGCGCTCCGCCGGACCCTCTGCGGTTGGCCACTTTTTCGCTCTCAGACGAGGGGGCGACGGTTCGTTGGAAGTCTATTGCCGGTCACAATTATCAACTCGAATGGACGCCGACTTTTGAGGCAGCCCAGTGGACCTCCGTCAGCGGCCCTGTCACGGCTACGGGCGCTACCACTTCCTGGATCGACTCTTCCGCTGCCGGCTCACCGCGCGGCTTCTATCGGGTCCTTGAAATATCACCGTAGCCTTCGCTTGCCACGGGAATCGTTACACTTAATTCGGGCTTGCACTGGGGCAGCATCCTTCGTTCTCTGGCGACGATGAATTTTCCCTCGGTAGCTTTGCAGAACCAATCACGACGGACTTGCGTCGGATCGATTTTGGCCTTGTTGATCAATGTTCCAGGTTTTGCGAATGAAATCCCTTTAACAAGCTCCACCGAACGCGTGGGCCGCGCTGGAACCCATCGAACTATCACGCCACTCAACCAGGTGCTCACGCCTGAAGGTATTCAGGTGGAACTGCCTGGGTTACGCCCGCAAGCCCTCGCGCTCAGTCCGAACGGTAAGTTCCTTGCCACTTCTGGCAAAACTAGTGAACTTATCATCATTGATCCCGCGACAGGAAAAGTGCTTCAAAAAGTGCCTTTTCCCTCAGAAAAACTCAAGGAACCGCAGCCTTCAGCGTCTTCTGCCAACATTCTTAATTCCGACGAAAAAGGCCAGGTCAGCTTCAACGGTCTGGTGTTTTCCCCGGATGGCAAACGCATTTATTTATCGAACGTCAATGGAAGCGTGAAGGTCTTTCTCGTGGCTCCGGATGGCCAGGTTTCGGGCCTGTGTTCAATTGCTCTCCCCGACGCGAATGCGCGGGGACGCAAAGAGGAAATCCCGTCGGGCCTGGCCGTCTGCCGTAACGGCAAACGCCTCTACGCAGCTTTGAACCTATCCAATCGACTGGGCGAATTTGACGCGGCCACCGGCGGAGTTCTGCGGGTCTTCGAAGTGGGAGTCGCTCCCTATGATGTCGCCCTCGTGGGCCAGAAAGCGTATGTGAGCAACTGGGGAGGACGCCGCCCAAAACCAAACGAACTCACGGGTCCCGCGGGCCGTGGAACTTTGGTGAAGGTTGATCCGGTGAGATACATCGCGAGTGAAGGCTCCGTCACGGTGATTGATCTCGCCACGGGTCAAACTTTGGCGGAGATACTCGTGCACCTTCATGCTTCCGCGCTAGCCGTTTCACCCAACCGCCGCTATCTCGTCTGTGCCAATGCCGCCAGCGACAACTTGAGTGTGATCGACACCCGAACGGATAAAGTGGTGGAAACAATTTGGGTGAAACAGAGTCCCGCCGACCTTTTCGGAGCGTCGCCCAATGCGCTGACCTTTGATAAACCTGGCAAAACGATCTATGTCGCCAATGGCACCCAAAACGCCATCGCAGTGGTGGACTTCAATCCTGACCACTCAAAGTTGCTGGGCCTCATCCCAGTCGGCTGGTTTCCCGGAGCGCTGGCCTTCCACCCCAAATCCCATATCCTGTGCGTGGCTAACATCAAAGGCATTGCCCAGGCCCGCGAGAAGGACAAAGAGAGCGGCGGCTTAGGTTTTAACTCGCGCCAATACCAGGGTTCCATTTCCCTCGTGGCCGCGCCCAAGACGCGCGATCTGCCCGGCCTATCTGCTATCGTTTGGGACAACTATCGGCGCAACCAAATGGCCTTCGCCGAACTTCCCGCACGTCCTGCGCAGTCCCCGCGCCCAGTCCCCGAGCGCGTTGGAGAACCGAGCGTCTTCCAACACGTCGTTTACATCATTAAAGAGAATCGCACTTACGATCAGGTGCTGGGCGATGACAGCCGCGGCAATGGCGAGCCGTCGCTGTGCATTTTCCCAGACAAACTCACGCCCAACCAGCATAAGCTGGCCCGTGACTTCGTGTTGCTGGATAACACTTATTGCTGCGGCATCCTGAGCGCGGATGGACATCAGTGGTCCACGACCGCCTTTGCCACTGATTACATGGAGAAATCCTTCGCGGGCTTTCCGCGCAGCTATCCCGACGGCATGGGCACAAACGAAACCGACGCGCTCGCCTATGCGCCAACTGGTTTTATCTGGGACAACGTGATTCGGCATGGCAAAACCCTTCGCGATTACGGTGAGTTCGCCCTGCCAGCCATCCGCTGGGCCGACGCAAGGAAAATGGGCGCGCCCAAATGGGCCGACTGTTGGAAGGAATTTCACGACTCAAAAGGGGAAGTCATTTTCGCCAGTGAACCGGGCGTCGAATCCATCCGTCCCTACATGCCCACCAACTACGTCGGCTGGGCATTGGAGGTGCCCGACCAATATCGCGCAAAATTTTTTATCAACGAACTGCGGCAGTTTGAGCAGAAAGGCGGGTTTCCAAACCTCGTCATCATTTGTTTGCCCAATGACCATACCAGCGGCACCTCTCCCGGTTGGCCTACTCCGGCCGCCAGCGCCGCCGACAATGACCTGGCCTTCGGCCAAATTGTCGAGGCAATCAGCCATAGCCGCTTTTGGAAGGACACCGTCATCTTCGCCATTGAAGACGACCCGCAGGCCGGGTGGGACCATGTGAGCGGTTACCGCACCACGGCCTACTGTATCAGTCCCTATACCAGGCGCGGCGCCGTCGTCGGCACGCAGTATAACACGACCAGCCTGATTCGGACGATGGAGCAGATTCTGGGTTTGCCCCCAATGAACCAGTTCGACGGCACTGCCACGCCGATGTTCGACTGCTTCACCAATTCACCGGACTTCACCCCGTTCTATGCCTTGCCAACTAACATTCCGCTCGACCAAATGAATCCGGAGCCGAAGAAAGTGACGGACTCGCTCCTGCGCTCTCAAGCCTATGCCAGCGCCCGCTTGAATTTCAAAAAACCGGACGCCTGCCCCGAAGGGGTTCTCAACCGCATTCTGTGGCATGCCATGAAAGGCAGCGCCGCGCCCTACCCGATGTGGGCGATCACTCCGGGCGCGAAGGATGATGATTGATAACTATAGGGGCTTCTTGTGGCAATTGTAGCAGCCGGCGTGAGTCGGCTCTGATCCCAGCCCGGAAACCATTGCCATGAGATAACGGAGGCAAGTGAGATGTGAGGGAGTTCCGACACGTTGCTTTGTTCTCCTTTTACAAGCGCTGGAGCAGTTTTTGCCAGGCTTGGGGATGGCGGGGTTGCGTTTATCCAAGTATCCAGGTGTTCTCCGACCTTTCTGAGGAATGAAATCCTGATCGCTTCAGCGCAATGCACACCGAGAACGGGTGGGAATTCGCGTTCCCAGTGGACAAGCTATTCGCATTCCAGTCGCAAGCTATAGTTCAAGCCGCGCCAATTCCGTCACAGCTTGAGCCGCAAAAGGCCGGCAACCGGCCGTCCATTATTCCCCATCGCCCACATCGCCGGCGGCGATTAGCCTCGGGTGGCCCTCGAAACCTGCAACCAACTAGGCAACCATCGATCAGCCAAAAAACGCCCCGTCCTCCAACGCTTCAGCGAAGGAGGGTCAACGCTCGGACGCTCCAACGCTCCCTCCGAGGTACCCCGGGGGACCGTTGTGGTGTTCCAGGACAAGGTACACCACCCCTTGTGGTTAGCGCCTACGGAGGACAGGGCTTTTGCTTTTGTGACAGCCCCCCAAGGCCGCGTCCCGAGGTAAACCGAGGTAAACCGAGGTAAACCGAGCCTTTCAGGATTTTTCTTTTTTCGCAGAGACCCTCACCTCGACTTCCCAGGGCGTGAAAGCGTTGGAGCGGAGCTGGGAAATAAAGGAACCACCTCACCTCCATCCTTCGCAGCTGCTCACCACCGCAAAATAATTGCCCTCCGATTCAGATCGAAAAAATCGAAAACGTAGAGGTTCTGGCCGGAGGTAAATGCGCGGGCGATGCGCTCCCCGAGTGCGTCTTTTTCATCGGGCTAGCCCGCGGGACGTGAAAAGGATTTCAGTTATCTGACGTTGTCTGGACTTATGGGGGGTTCCCTCGATGTGTCGGAATGCTTGAACGACGCTCAGGGCAATTTGCCCATGAGTTGGCGGAGGGCTTCCCGGTAATTACGACTCAGAGTAAGTTTGGCGCCGTTGCGCAGGATCACTACATATTCTCCGTGGAAGAGGGGCTGGAGCTCCTTAATCCGCTCCACGTTCACGATGGTCGAGCGGCTGATGCGCAGAAATTTCTTGGAAGAGAGCTGTTCGGCGATGGCGGACATGGTTTCGCGATGAAGATGGGCCTCCGCCCCGACATGCAAACTGACGTAATTATCATCGGCTTCGATCCAGTCGATATCATCGGTCTTCAAGAAGATCACCCGTCCGCTGGACTTGATGGCCAGCCGCTCCAAATGTTTGGGAGCCGGCTTTACCTCGGCAAGCAAAGCGGTCAAGCGCTGGCTGAGTTCACCGGTCTGGTGCTGCTTGATGTGGTCGAGCGCACGGCGGAGCGCAGTTTGAAATCGTTCCCGGTCGAACGGCTTCAACAGGTAGTCAACCGCATGGACTTCAAAGGCCCGCAATGCAAATTTATCATGAGCGGTCACGAAAATGACGGCGGGCATCCGTTCGCCCTGTAGTTCTCTTAGCACGCCGAACCCATCCAGCTCGGGCATCTGGACGTCCAGGAAGACCAAATCGGGCGACTGTTTCTCAATGGTCGCGACGGCTTCCCGTCCATTGGCGCACTCACCTATGATTTCAACGTCGGGTTCATCCTGGAGAAGCTTGCGCAAGCGCTCGCGCCCGAGCGGTTCATCGTCAACGATTAAAGCCTGGATTTTCACACAATTTTCAACTTTGCGGGACCGTAAAGTGTATGCGAATGCCCAGACCCAGTTTAGAAACGTCCCCCACAATCAAGGGCACCAGGATGAGGTCGCCGGAATTTGCTGGTTCCTGGTCGTCGATGCCGATGGCAATGCTGGCGGGGAAACGGGCGGCGGTTTGCCGTATGGCCTCGGCGTGCGATTCTAAAAAGCGCAACAGGGCCAAGGCCTGGCCTTCGATTGATTCGGTTTCCGGCATGGCGATGTCGAAAACCCAACTTGTGCTCGCGCCAAAGTGGTCTGGAGCAGTTTGGTCGCTCAGGCCGACCGCGGTGGGCTCCAGGCCCATCAGGCGTGTGACAGCCGAGGGATCCTCCCCAAAACTCTCCATCACTAATTGAACGGTAGAAGAGGTTGGCATAAAAAAACTAGGTGAGTTGCCGGAAAGGAATAACGACGCTGACCAGCAAGCCTCCTTGTCCGCCGTTGCTGAACTCGAAACGGTGCGCATCGCCATAAAGCTGCTGGAGCCGGGCGCGCGTGTTGGAGACTCCGATTCCTCCAATCGTTGAACCATTATCCGGCAACCCGTCCCCATTATCACTCACCTCCAGGAGGAGCTCTCCATTTTCGCGACGCGCGCGCAGCTCGATGTGGCCAGGCCTGGCATGGGGTTCGATGCCGTGTTGGATTGCATTTTCGACCAGGGGCTGCAAAACGAGATTCGGCACGCGCGCATCGAGGGTTTCTGGAGCGATGTCCATGCGCACGGAGAGCCGGTCGCCAAAACGCGTCTGCTCGATTTCCAAATAGCTTTTCAAAAAGTCCAACTCCTGCCGGAGCGGCACTTCATGGGCGTCAGTGTTTTCAAGGGCCAGGCGCAGGAGATCACCGAAGCGGGAAATCATCCGATCCGCCGCTTCCACATCTTTATGCATGAGTGAGGAGATGGAATGGAGGGTATTGAAAAGAAAATGCGGGTTGAGCTGCATTTGCAGCGCTTGCAGCCTGGCCTGCGCCAGCCCCGCTTCCAATTCCGCTGTCCGCAACTCCCGTTCCTGATATTTGCGATAATATTCGATGGAATGACTGACACTGACGATCGCCCAATAGATCAAAAAATTGAAAAAAAAGGTCGCGGCCAGGGCATGGGTGAACGCGACCCGGAAAGCAATATGGCTCTCGGTGGATTGCTGAAGCCACTCCTCGAGGAGCGTGCGCGCAGCCATCCAGACCACTGAAAAAGCGGCGCTGGCCAGCAGGTGAATGGCGAACTGGCGAGGCCAGTGGCAGCGGTCGAAGTGGAACCGGCGCGCCAGCCAAAGAGCGGGAATCGAGAGGAGAGCGAAAAGATACCAATCAGCCAGGGAATGTTCCAAAGCAAACTTCCAGGTCACCGGACTGCTGCTGTTCGCGCGATAAAGATAGACTTGGCTGGAGAAAGCCAGCCCGATGAAAGTCCACAGAGCAAAGATGAGGCTGCCCTTCCTTATTCGATTCTGGATGACCTTCGCGCTAACCATATCCACATCTCACTTTAGGCGATTGCGAGATGAATGCACTCACCAAATGCGAGGGGAACAACGACGGCAGCGAAGAACCTGCAACCCGACGTGGTTCCAGCGCGTTCGCTTCAGTGCGTAATTTTGTTGGCCGGGACTCAGTACTGGCGGAGGCGATAAAAGGATTGGGTGCGATTGGTTAGGGCGCCCACATCCGTAAAAGAGAGATCCGTGGTAATGGGCGACAGCGGAGAATATGGGCCTGTCACCGTTGTGGCCCGCTCGAGTTGAGCCATGCCACCGCTGCTTTCCCAATTAAGCCGCACATCTCCGTTTTTGTAGTCAGGCAGGATGGAGAGGAATTGCAAGGCAGGGACCGCAATAAGAGTTAAACGATAAATTTGAGTTACTGTTCCATTGGTCTGGTCCACGCTGATTTGAATTTTTGGCCAAAGCTCTTGCACGCTTCGATCTGCATTGACACACAAGGCCCTGGTAATCATGGAACCATTGTTGATATCGACGTCGAGGAACATGTCTTGCGTCACTGCCACCTCGCCGCCCACTTCATATTTCCCGCTACCTGCCACCTGATATTCTCGCCCTGCGGCGCTGGCATGGAAGGAGATGTTTTCAAGCTGGTATCGTGTAAAAAGCGGCCCTTGGTACACCCAGTGTAAAGAAAAGCTGCCAGTCATGGGAGCAAAAATTGCGGGACGGCCGCAGCGGCAATCGTCGGTCAGTCCGCTCCCGCTGACGAGTGAATAAAAACGGGTGGTGTCGCCGGACGAGGGTTGAGTGAAACCGCAATCGGTCCTCCAAAGACCTAACAAACCAAGTAGAATCAGATTCCCGATTTTCATCACATTACTCTCGCACATAGGGTTCCAATTCTCAATTTGTTTTGGCCTCGTCAAAAAACGGAGTCAAGATGGCCACCACTAACCCGACGGCCAGGAGATGCGCGGTTAATCAGTCTGCGCGAGTCTCCTTACGCTTTCGACCGAAGCCCGGGTTGGCCCCCAGCTCTGCCCCACTGCCGTGGAGTTAGCGGACACCCCGAAGGGTGGACACCCAACGCGAGTGGCGCCTGTATGGGGTCCACCCTTTAGGATGTCCGGGCGTCGCGACGGAAACTCCCTTAACAACAGCAGGGCGGCCCTGCCCCGGCGCAAAATCTGGATGTTGCAAGGAGAGTGACCTCCCGCGGCATTCCGCTACTGCAGCCGCAGATACACTCGGCTGCCTTTGGAAGCGGCCCCGGGTTTTACTTCCGCCGCGGAGATTCTTGACCCTTCAACCTTTCCGGTTTGAAGGATGTAATCTTTGACATTCTGGGCGCGCGTAGTTGCCAGTGTCGAGAGCTCCAATGGGGTGATCGTCGCGACCGCCCTTTCCATGTCCAACTGCCATGAAGGCTCTGAGCTGAGGGGCGCGACTTTCCTCATCAGGGCCGTGGCGCCTTTCTCGAGGGGCAAGGCTATCGACCGAGCCGTGGGCTGAGTGACTCGCGGCGTCGAGTGAGTCGGAGCCGGACTCTCATGCTGGGTGGGCTGTTCGACGAGGATTTTTGGCGGGGAGGCCTGAGCGTAAGCCCCTCTCAGAAATTCATCATATTCTGGCTGTGTTAATTCGACTTGATCAGGCCGGCGGCGCGACTGTTCAGCTTTGAGCAGGGATTTCCATTTTTGCATCTGAAATTGCTTTCTTAACTTCTCGCGACGCAGAGCATCACCGTCTGTCTCGGCGTCAGCGTTGCCCTCTATCTCCAGTTGCAATTCCGGACGTTCGTAGAGGCCTTTCACCAGCGTGTCCAACTTTTCAATTTCCGCGAGATTCGTGGCTCCCGCTTGAAATTCCTGAAAGCTCAATTCTTCACCTTTGCCCCCGAAAAGGGCGCCCAGCGCCGCGAAGGGAGATGAGACGATTTTGGTGAAGACATTTCCCAGCGCGCGGGAGATTACGTTGCCAAGATGAAACCGCGGGTCGTCCAGGCTGCCGTTGATAGGGACCTCCAGATCAATCCGGCCGTTCCGATCTTTGAGAATGGATATGCCGAGGCGAACCGGCAGCGTGGTGGCCTCGGCACTGGCCACCTTCTCACCTAGCGTAAATTGCTCGAGGGTGATACGATTCCTGGACTCCAGTGTCCCTTCAGCAATGTGATAGCTGGCATCCATGCTGAGGTTGCCTTTTCTCAAATGGTAGCCCAGGAATTTCCCAGAGTAAGGATTTGCAGGAATTAGATTTACGCTCTTAAGCGTTACTTTCAAGTCCGTGAATTGCCTTGGGTTCCAGGGGTTCATTTTTCCAGTAATTTCGGCCCGGGCCGTGGTATCGATAGTGCCTTCAAAGCGAACGTCCGCTGGCCGGAGTTGGTCGGAGGAAACCCCGGAAATAGCCCCGCTGAGCTGGTGGAACGTCAAGCTAACGTCTGGTTGTAAAGAACGGTCCGTGAACTGGACGCTCGCGTTGGTGAGGACTACCGACCCAATGGAAAGCTTGGGGTGCTCCGTAACCGTGGCAATGCCCAAATTCGTCAGCGTCGGGGATGGCGCAGGCGCCTTCGTGCCCCCCCGTCGCAACGCGCTCAGCAGGTTTACGGTTTGGTTGGTCTCGATAATTAACCGCGCGGATAGGTCCTCCAGTCTGAGTTCAATCGCCGACACTACCGGCGGATTGAGGTTCGCTTCCAGCCCGGAAATGCGCAACGCCTTCCATTTGAGCAAGTCGTCGGTGGGGACTCCCTCGGCGGTGGAAAACTCATCGAGCGACAATTCACCATTGAAACGCACTTCGGGCAGCTTGTCCTTATCCGGGCTGCGCAACACGACCGTGCCGGCCAGACCTAACTTGCTCCCCAGAAAGAAAATGTCCAGGTAGCGCTCGAGGTAAGGTCCAAGCGGTCGCAGGTTCAATTTCTCCAGCACCAGCTTAACTTCTGCGGTCGGGGGGGACAGGCCCGCTTTAATATCAGCCCGAATGGCGCCGTTGGTCTCCCAGCGCATCGAGATTTTGGCCGTCATGTTCGTCCCACTGCGATTCGAGATGTTCTTCGCGTTTACCGATATTTCCTGGATGCCCATCCGAACGGGCTGCGAGTTCACCAAGTCTTCGATGCGGAGAGAGCAATTCGTGGCGTTGAGTTCGCCGATAGAACCAGTGGAGAGGTTGGTCGTGTTCAGCAACATTGCTACCACGTTCGTCATCGCCCGCAGCAGAAGCAGAATTCCCCCCGGGGCGTTCGGGGACGCGTCGGCGGGTTTAGATAACTCGATGACATTGATGGCGGCGTTCTTGTCGCGGCGCAGGGCGAACCGTCCATCCGTCAACGTCATTGACTCTATCTCCGCCCTGCGGGCCATCACGTCCACGCTGGCGCCGCTGACTCCAAAACTGGAAATCTCGGCCAAAGGCTCATCGATTCCCTTTTCCATGACTTTGAAAGACCGGAGCGCGAAACTGGCATTTGTCAGCGTCAGCAGATTGGTCGCGGCGCTCAATTCATAACCATAGGTCGCATGGAGGTTGACCATCCCGTCCTTGATTTCGAACCGCAAGACATCCTGATAAAGCGGGCCATATTTGGTCAGCGACAACCCGTCGAGTGAAAACTCTCCTTCGGAGCGGAGTGGATCTAAATAAAAAAAGCCCTTCCAGGAGAATTGTTCTCCGCCATCAGTCACACCGGAGAAGGCATAGGAGTTTTTATTATCGGAGTCGGTCCTGAAATCGGTCATGGTCATTTCGAGGGGGCCAATGGTTCGATGAAACGGCACGCGCGAAGTCAGATCAGTCAAGGATGCTCTCGCGCCCACCAGGCGCAGCCGATTGATCCTCAGGGCGCGGTTCTGGCCCGAAGCCTTGGCCTTGGAGGCTGCGTCTCTGGAGAACTTTTCCACAATGTCCGAGAAGTTCAATGTGTAATCCTTGTTCACCTGGACGCGGACAAATGGCTGGGAGAGGCGGACTTCTTTGAAGACCCAGGCTTTGCGAAAGAGAGAAGCCAATTGAAAATTGGCATAGACTTCATCCCAAGAAAGCAACTGTCCACCCTCTTTCTCCTGGATCACCAAACCACGAATCGTGGCCGTGAGAGTGTAGGGGTTCAATTGCACTTTCTGAATCGTGACCGTTCGATTCAGTTGCTTTGATAACTGCTTCACCGCCACCATCCGAACGATCGCGGGCAAAATCAAAAACCCGAACAAGGTGTAAAAAAGCATTCCCGCAGCGATCCATCCCGCGATTTTCATCTGTCGCGGCGAGATTGAATTAAGGCGAAGCAATTGCATATTGGATGCTCTTGCAGATACTATACGCGTTCCACCCCCCATCGGACAAAAAGAAAATGCCGGTGGCCTGCACTTAGGCAAATTGAACAACTTGGGAGCGAATAAGAGTTTGACACCGCCACGCCATCAACCTAGCTTCAAGGCAGTGATTAAAATTTATGGCTGACAATAATCCCAATCCGCCCGTTGGAGGCGTGCCTCCAAAACCGCCGGAAGGCGCCAAAGTACAACCGAAGAAGGAAACGGTTCGCATAAGTCTGCCACCCAAGCCGACGGCGACCATCAAGTTGCCGACCCTGCCGCCTGGCGGGCCCGGAACTGCAAGCTCCGCCGGAGTGGTTGCGCCTCCGCCAGCGACCGGAGCTCCCGTTGCACCCCGCGCTCCGGTAACCGCAGCCTCCAGCGTAGCCCCGCCGCCCCCACGACCTCCTACCGGGACATCCGGGGCAGCAGTGTCGCGGCCTGCGGCTGCGCCAGCCCCAGCCATCAGGCCCGCTCCTGCTAGTCACGTCACCCAAGCCAGACGCGTCAGTGGTTTGGACACAGGTTTAGCCATCGCTGCGGCCCTCATTGGATTGGCGGCCGTTGGCAGCTTGTTTCTTTTATTGCAAATCAAGTAAACCAGTTAAAGGGCCCCCGCCTGCATCCCAGGAATGGGGCATTTGAAATAGAATTTTTTGGATATGTCAGCACCTAGCATTCTTACTCTCACCGAGAGCAACTTCCCACAGGAAGTCATTAAATCCCCCGTGCCGGTCCTGGTTGATTTCTGGGCGGAGTGGTGCGGCCCTTGCAAGATGGTTTCACCCATTCTGGATGAGCTTGCCACCGAGTACGATACCAAGCTCAGGATTGGCAAAGTGAATATCGACCAATGCCAGGCGTTGGCGGCCGAGTACGGCATTCGCGCCATCCCCACCCTTTTGATTTTCAAGGATGGCCAGGTCACCGATCAGATTGTGGGCTTGCGCAGCAAGCGCGATTTCAAGACCAAGCTCGATCGCGTCACCGCTTGAGCGGACGGCGGACGGCCTGGTGGAAATATTTAATGCGGCCGCTGGGTGGCGTAGAAATAGTGGAGAAAAAACTTCTCCGATCCTTCCGAGGAAGGCCGAGAGCAACGGAAGTTGAGGGTCACACTCCACAGCAATGCCACTGCTCATAACGCCGACACAATTATCACAGCGCGCGGAGTTTTATCATCAGCTTAGCCAGTTGACAGCGGCCGGGATTTCCTTGCCGCAGGCCTTAGCCACCCTGCAACGCGCTCCTCCGTCGCGTTCCTTTCGGCAACCTCTGACCCACCTGCTGGCCGAGTTGGCCAACGGAGAAACCTTCAGCGAAGCCCTGCAAAAGGTGGGGCGTTGGCTGCCGGCTTTTGACATCGCGCTGCTGCACGCCGGGGAAACGAGTGGGCGGTTGCCGGCTTGTTTCAAGCTCCTGGCAGATTATTACCAGGAACGCAGCCGTCTTATTCGCCAGGTCATTTCAGACCTGGGCTATCCACTTTTCCTCTTTCACTTCGCCATATTAATCGGACCGCTCCCGACTCTGGTGCAATCAGGAAACGTGCTCCCCTACTTGATGCAAACCTTCGGTGTGTTTTTACCGATTTATGGCGTTGTTGGGCTAATCATTTTTGCAGGCCAGGGGCGGCACGGGGAAAAATGGCGCGCCCTGATTGAACGCGTGTTGCGCCGGATTCCTCTGTGTGGGTCCGCTGGTCGCAGCCTGGCGTTGGCCCGCCTGGCGGCGGCGCTCGAAGCCTTGCTAACCGCGGGCGTTTCGATCATTGAAGCCTGGGAACTGGCTGCCAGCGCCAGCGGTTCACCCGCTTTGCGGCGCACCGTTCTCGCCTGGAAACCTGAGGTTTTGGCCGGGGAAACTCCCTCCGAAGCGATTAATCGCAGCGGGGAATTCCCCGAATTATTCGCCAACCTTTACCATACTGGCGAAATCACGGGCCAACTCGATCAGACTTTGATCCGGCTTCACAATCTCTACCATGAGGAAGGAACGCGAAAATTGCGCGCCCTGGCCGCCTGGACGCCCAAGCTGATCTATTTCGGCATCGTATTCATGATCGCCTGGCGCGTAGTGTCCTTCTATAAAGGCTATTTTGACATGGTGAATGACGCGATCAAGTTTTAGAACGCGCTCCGGCCTATGACTTTGCCTGAAGTTCTATCTAATGAAGAGTTGCGCCAGCACGAGTTTCCGGTCGCGCGCGACAAAATTTTTCTTGCTCATGCCGGGGTCTGTCCCTTGCCACGACGCGTGGCGGAGGCGGCGCGGGATTATCTAACACTCGCGACTCGCGAGGATCAAGAAGCGGCCTTTTCGGGAGCGAGATTTGCCCGGATTCGTCAACTGGCCGCCAGTCTGCTTCACGCGCAGCCCGAAGAAATTGCGTTTGTCGGTCCGACTTCCCTGGCTTTAAGTTTTATCGCCAGCGGTTTGAATCTGCGGAAAAATGAAAATATCCTCGTTTACCTCGAAGATTATCCTTCCAACGTCTATCCTTGGATGGCGCTGGCCGAAAAAGGGGTGCGAGTCCGCTTCCTGAATATTCGCGAGTTGGGCCGCATTCGGCAGATCGATGTGCAAGGCCAGGTGGACGAGCAGACCCGGCTGGTCGCCCTCGCCTCCTGTCACTTCGTCAGCGGCTATCGGCTCGAGTTGGACGGCCTCGGAAACTTTTTGCGCGAGCGAGGAATTGCATTCTGCGTCGATGGCATCCAGACCCTCGGGGCCTTCCCCACCAGCGTCGAACACCTTGATTTCCTCGCGGCTGATGCGCACAAGTGGTTGCTAGGTCCGTGCGCCGCAGGGCTGCTCTATGTTCGGAAAGACTGGCAAGAGCGTCTTCGCCCGCCCATTTACGGCTGGCACAACGTGCGCTGCCCCAATTACGTCGCCCAGGAACAAATCGCTTTTCGTCCCGATGCGCGGCGCTATGAAGCAGGCACGGCGAATCTGCTCGGTTTAGCCGGACTGCAAGCCGCCCTCGAACTTCTCCTGGAAATCGGCATCGACAATATTGCAACCGAATTGGCGCGCAAGCGCGCCTGGCTGGTTCCAGCCTTGCAAGCCAAAGGCTGCGCCGTTTTGCAAGCGGATGCGCCGCCCGCGAATGCCAGCGCCATAATTTCGTTCTATCGCCCGGGCACGGATTTGCCTGCTCTCCATCAAAAACTATTAGATGAGAACATTGTCACCTCGCTGCGCGCGGATCGTTCCGGACAGCGATATATCCGTCTTTCCCCGCATTTCTACAATACCGATGCCGAATTGCACAGGGTCTTGGAGTTGCTATAAGGAGTTTGGGCGTTAACGGCCGCTACAAAAGAGAAAGGCCGAACTTGCGTCCGGCCTTTTCACACAAGCGCACTTGAGAACAAAGTGCAACTTCAACACGGCATCAGCATACGCCTTATGGTGTCCCCCGCCAGTCACCAGTTCTGGGGACACAGACTCGCAGAGCGCGTGATTCCTGGAGGGGCCGGCACCCGCTTACGAAGCGCGAAATTCTGCTCGCGCCGGCACGCGCGAGTTCGTATTTCAAATGAGACATGAAGCTTTTTGCTGTCTCTTCGGCGCTCTTGGGGCCCTTTGTTTTGTGCGCTACCGAGGAAGGTCAGACTATCAGTTTCACCAATGATATCGCTCCCATTTTCGCCCAAAAATGTTTAGCATGTCATGGAGCGGAAAAAAGAAAGGGAGGCTACCGGTTGGACACTTTCGAGTTGATGTTGAAACCTGGCTCAAGCAAGGATCTCTCCATTGTCCCAGGAAAACCGGAGATGAGCAAGCTTGTCCAATTGATCACTGCTGCGGACGAGGACGACCGAATGCCCCAGAAAAATGAGCCCTTATCCGAGGTTGAGATTGCTCGGATTCAACGCTGGATCAGAGAAGGAGCTGAGTTCGATGGGCCGGACGCTAAGGCTGCTTTGTTTTCGATGATTCCCCCAATCCCCCAACCTGCTGCTCCCGAAGGATATCCCCGCCCCATTCCTATCACCGCCCTGGCATTTTCGCCGGACGGCACTGAGTTAGCGGCGGGCGGCTATCACGAGATTACCATCTGGAATCCCTTGGATGGCCGACTTCTCCGCCGCGTGCACGGTCTGGCGCAATGCACTCTCTGTCTTGCCTACCAGCCCAACGGCAACCTTCTCGCTGCCGCCAGCGGCACACCCGGAAAGATTGGCGAAATCAAACTCTTCGACGCCGGAAGCGGCGTCCTGGCTAAAGTCCTCGCGACCAGCGCCGACTCGATGCTGGCAGTCGCGTTCAGCCCCGATGGCTCCAAACTCGCCACTGGAGGCAGCGATAACGCCATCCGCCTCTTCGACGTCGCCACCGGAAAACCGGAGCGCATCATTGAACAGCACGCGGATTGGGTGACATCAGTTTCCTTCAGCCACAGCGGCAAGCTTCTGGCTTCAGCGAGCCGCGACAAATCGGCCCGGCTTTATGACGCGCTGACCGGCGGAGTGGAACACAGCTATTTAGGTCATGGCGACTTGGTCTTTGGAGTGGCGTTCAGCGCGGATGACAGCCAGATCCTCAGTTGCGGGCGGGACCGGAAAGTCCATATTTGGAGCGCAGGGGAGACGAATGCGGAGAAAACAAGGGAGATTTCGGGATTCGAGGGAGAGGTGCTCCAGCTTATCGTGACGAGCAATGCCTTTTTCACGTGTTCCTCCGATCAATCCGCGCGGCGACATTCAATGGATAAAAAGCACAAACTCATGAGCACCTTCGGAGGGCACGGCGACATCGTTTATGCGCTGGCCCTGGACGAAAGGTTCCATCGCCTGGCCACAGGAAGTTTCGATGGAAAGGTCCGTGTTTGGGACGCAAACGTGACGAACGGCGGACCTCTTCGCACTTTCATTGCCGCCCCCGGTTTTGAAAAGCTGCACCGGCGAGAATGAACGAGGCGGGCCAAAATTACCGGCTTCGGATTTTCCACTTCCCCGCCTGCCCGCCCTCTTTTACAGTCTGGGCAATGCGTCCGTTCAGCCTTTTCCTCGCGCTCTTGTTGTTGGGGTGGTCCAACCTTGCGGCGCCGGCTGCTACCCCCAAGGTGAGCAAAGTGTTGCCGCAATATTTGGATCGCGAGGGGCGGCATGCCCTCTCACCCAGTCTTTTTGATAGAGATGCGTATCAGGCTCATTTGCGCCGGACTCCGAAAGAACGCTCAGGGATTCGATTTGCCATTTACTGGAAAGGGCGCGTCTCGGCCCCGAGCAAGTTACGCGTGGAGATGCGCGGGTCTCATGGCAAAGAACCGACGACGGCCACTCTGGAAGAACCCGTGCGACGACGCGGCCTTTTTGGCAGTTGGTCCTCTCTCACTCTCGCCGGTCCGGATTACAAAAACTTTGGCGAGCTGGCGGCCTGGCGAGTAACGCTGTGGAGCGGGAACCAGCAGGTCGCAGAGCAAAAGTCCTTTCTGTGGTAGGTCCTGCCGAAGAAGCCAGTTACCTTTGGGCAATCGGCGACGATTAGCATTGTGAATGAAAGGAACTGACTTACTGGCTGATTGTCGGGAAAGCAGATCGGAGGATGCGTTCGCCCAATTGGTTGGTTTCTACGCCAACCTGGTGTATTCGATCGCGAAAAGGGGACTTTCGAGCAGTGCTCTTGTCGAGGATGTCACTCAGACGGTTTTCATCCGGCTCGCCAGGACACCTCCGAAACTTCATGCTGAGGCGGCCCGTTCATGTGTCCATCGATCTCTGGCGCTCCGAAACGCGTCGGCGCACTCGCGAAGAACACGTCCAGCGGCTTTTCCATTGATCTCGTAGCAGCGGGCGTGAGTCGGCTCCCTATTTTCCCCAGGAAAGATCAGAGCCGATTCACATCGGCTGCTACGGTTCGGGGGTTCAAGGCGCGAATTTCGTCTGGGTGAGAAGGGCAAATTCTTCTTTTGGCGCATTTTCCTGAGTTATCGTGGCTGGATTTCAAGCGGCGCTCCGCTACTTTGTTACGGGCCTGAGTTTTGGGCGCTTCCCGCAATCCAGGCTGGACAGGGGCTGCCCTTGGAGGTACAAAACTGAAAAAAGAAGCTATGAAAAATTTATTCGTTACCAGCTTTTTGGCCATGACCCTGGGTTGCTTGAGCGGCCTCGGAGCAACGGTGTCCCTCTTCGATGGCAAGACTTTTGCGGGTTGGGAAGGGGACACGAACAAGACCTGGCGCATCGAGGACGGCGCGTTGGTTGGTGGTTCACTCCAGGAGACGGTGCCTCACAATGAGTTCATTTGCACCGAGAAGTCGTTCACCAACTTCGTGCTGCGTTTGAAATTCAAGCTAATTGGAACGAGCGGCTTTATCAATGGGGGCGTCCAGGTGCGCAGCAAGCATATCAAGGAGCCTGACTATGAGTTGAGTGGGTATCAGGCGGATATGGGTGATCCGGAATGGTGGGGCTGCCTTTACGACGAGTCACGCCGCAACAAGGTCCTGGCGAAATCTGATATCGCCGAGGTGAACAAAGTCTTGAAGCGGAAACAGTGGAACGATTACGAGATTCGCTGCGAAGGCAAACGGATCCGGGTGACGCTGAATGGCTATCAAACAATCGATTACACGGAGCCGGACGATCACATCGAGCAATTCGGCATTATTGGTTTGCAAATCCATGGCGGCGCCAAGGCGGAGGCGTCCTACAAGGACATCCAGATTGAAGAGTTGCCGTGAACGGCAGCAGGGCAGTCTCTTTCGTGGATTTCGCGGAGGCCGAGTCTTTTCGGGCTCCAGGCTTCAGCGTGTTCGGCAGGGCCAGTGACAAAGTCCATCCCGGGCGGCCGGAGCGCCGGCGTCCCCGGCCGCTCCGATCGCCGGCCTTCGTTCCAGCCCGACCGCGTTTTTCGGCATTGCTACGCCCTCAGTGGTCTGAGGCGTAAATACGATGACGTCAGCGTATTTACGCCTCAGACCACTAAGCCGGCGAGGACGCCGACGCTGCGCTAGTTTGTCTTTGGCCCTGGGGCGTGTCTGGCGGGGTGGCCAAAAACAAAGTTTTGCCAAAAGCGGTGGGATAATGATAACCTATGCCCAGATTGATAAGCTCGAATAGAAATGCACTGTGAGCATGTCGCTACCGCCTATTAACGTTGCCTCGGGCAAAGAAATCACCACGCTTTTCGCGTGTTACTTTTTGGGCTGTTTGACGGCAGGGTATTACTGGGTGCGCTGGCGCACTGGCCAGGACATCCGTCACCGCTTCAGTGGCAATGTGGGCGCGCGCAATGTGGGCAGGATGCTGGGTCCCACTGGATTTACCGCCACATTACTTCTAGATCTAGGCAAAGGGGCGCTTGCCGTTGGCATGGCTCTTTATTTTGGTTTGTCTCCGGAGATGATCATCGGCGCCATGTTGGCGGTGGTGGTCGGACACAACTGGCCGATGCAACTGCGCTTTCACGGCGGCAAAGGCATTGCCACCTCTCTGGGCGCCCTTCTCGCTTACGATAGTTTTTTGGTAGTGATTCTGGCAGCGCTGCTGCTGCCGTTTTTCGCCCTGTCGCGCAATTTCACCGTCAGCGGATTGCTTGCCTTTGCGCTCACGCCGCTGGTCGCTTTTCTTTGCGGTCTCGAAAACATGGAGGTAATAGCGACCTCTCTCCTGGCGGGACTGGTTTTGATTTCCCACCAGAAAAACATCAGGGAGGAGTTCGCTCGAATGGTTCCCGGGCATGCGGTCAAACAGGCTCCCCATTCGATTCTGGAGAAGGAAGACCATGACCTCTGAGCAATCGCTAAAGTTTAAAATCGCCAGTGAGGATTGGGAATTTGAAGCGATTCACCGGCTCAATTACAAGACCTTCGTGGAAGAGATCCCCCAGCATGCGAACAACCCAGAGCAGCGGCTGGCCGATAAATTTCATGCCGAGAATACGTATGCCATTTGCCTCGTAGGAGGCCAACTGGTCGGGATGGTGGCCGGTCGGGGTCAGCGCCCCTTTTCCCTCGATCACAAAGTTCCCAACCTCCAGGCTTGTTTGCCCGAGGGGCGGACCGTGCTGGAAGTCCGTTTGCTCTCGGTAGAAAAAGATTTCCGGAACGGTTTTGTTTTTTCGCGGCTGGTGGGCCTTTTGGCGCAGCATTTCAAAGATCGGGGTTTTGATCTGGCCATCATTTCGGGCACGCTGCGGCAGTTAAAACTCTACAAGCATCTGGGTTTTATCCCCTTTGGCCCAATCGTCGGCGTCGGGGAGGCGCAATTCCAGCCTATGTACTTGACCTTGGAAACGTTTATCCAGATGTCGAAAGTGCTTTCTCCGCCCTCGGAAGAGGTCAATCGCATCATGGCCAGCTATTTGCCGGGGCCAGTGGATGTTCATGAAGAAGTGCGCAGGGCCTTTGAGAAGGGCCCTGTCTCCCATCGGTCGAAAGCGTTTAACGCTGATTTTCGGGCAACCCAGCGACTTCTTTGTGAGCTGGTACAGGCAACCCACGTCGAGATTTTGCTGGGCTCGGGCAGCCTCGCCAACGATGCGGTGGGCGCCCAACTCTCGTTGCTGCAGCAGCCGGGACTCATTTTAAGCAATGGCGAATTCGGAGATCGACTCATCGATCATGCCACGCGACTCGGTTTGCAATTTGAGGTCCTGCAAATGGGCTGGGGCGAGCCTTTTGATTATCCGGCCCTTCGACAAGAAGTTCGGCAGAGCCGGAAAATCCACTGGCTGTGGGCGGTGCATTGTGAAACCTCCACCGGCATTTTGAACGATTCAGAGACGCTGAAAGCCCTTTGCGCTCAAAATGGAATCAAGCTCTGCCTGGATTGCATTAGTTCCATTGGAACCGTGGCTGTCGATTTGGAGGGCGTTTATCTTGCCTCGTGCGTGAGCGGCAAAGCGCTCGCATCTTTCCCCGGATTGTCGATGGTATTTTACGATCATGAGCTGGTCTCCGCGCCAACCAAACTGGCGCGCTATCTGGATTTAGGCTATTACGCATCTCAGAGCGGAGTTCCCTTTACTCATTCCTCGAATTTGCTCTATGCGCTGCAAACCGCGCTGGGCCGGACCTGCTGGGCGGAGAAGTTCCAGCAAATCAACGAAGTTTCAACCTGGCTGCGCAGGCATCTGCGAGAACTTGGTCTGCAAATTGTGGCGCCTGACGCGCACGCCTCGCCCGCCGTCGTCAGCATCGCTCTGCCTTCGGAGATCAATTCCAAAAGTATTGGTCTGCAGCTTAAGAAGGCAGGCTTTTTGTTAAGTTATAACAGCGAATATTTGCTCAAGCGGAACTGGATCCAGATCTGCTTGATGGGCGAATGGTCTCGCGACAATCTGGCCACCTTGCCGGCCATGCTGGCCAATTTTTGCGCCCAACGGAAAGCGCGCGCCGTTCGAGCACAACTTCAACCGGCAGGATTGCAGACCTAGAGCGAGAAGGCCCGTGCATTTTGCGTGACCACTGTTGGAAAAGCTCCCCAACTGTCCCGAATTACGCCTGAGTCACCAGCGCCATGAACCGCAATCTCCCGCCTTCCCGCCTCCTTTTCATCCTGACCGGGCTCAACCTTTTTAACTATCTTGATCGGTATATCCTTCCCGCGGTACTGGCGCCCCTGAAGGGGGAATTGCATATCAGCAGCGGGGCTGCAGGGCGCATCAACAGCGCCTTTATGCTTGGCTATTTTTTGACGGCGCCCTTTTTTGGTTATCTGGGGGACCGGATCTCTCGCAAATGGCTGATTGCCATTGGCATCTTCATCTGGAGCCTGGGGACCGTGCTAACCGGGTTCGCGACTGGAATTGGAGTTTTGCTCTTTTATCGCGTTTTAGTCGGCGTGGGCGAAGCAAGCTACGCGACTATCAGCCCAGGATTGATTTCCGATGCCTACGAACCGGCGCGGCGGAACAATGCGCTAACGATTTTCTATGTCGCCATTCCGGTCGGCGGCGCTCTGGGTTACGGTTTGGGTGGGTTGATGGAACATCATTTCGGCTGGCGGAGCGCCTTTTTTTGTGCGGGCGTGCCCGGACTCCTGCTCGCGCTGGTCTTGTTGCCATTCCGCGAGCCTGCCCGAGGCCAGACGGAAGGACGAGTTGTCGAAAAGCCCCGTCTGAAAGACGTGTTGCGGATTTTCCTGCTGCCCGATTTTAATCTGGTCATATGGGGCTATGTCGCTTATACTTTCTCCCTTGGGGCATTCGCTTATTGGGGGCCGTTCTATCTGGTCACGGTTCATGGAATGTCCAACCACACCGCCGATTTGTTTTTCAGCATCGTGCTCTTTGTCGCCGGATTGATGGGCACATTTCTCGGCGGGTTTGCCGCCACCGCCTGGCAGAAGCGAACCCCTGCTGCTTATGCCTGGGTGCTGGGCCTGTCCGTTTTGGCCGCAGTGCCCGTTGCCTTCGCGGCGTTTTTGACAACCAACACCGTAGTGGCGATGAGTTGCCTGGCGACGGCGATGTTCCTACTCTTCCTTTCGACCGGTCCGGTGAACACGCTGATCATTGAATCGGTCCCGGTGAATCTGCGGGCCAGCGCCATGGCGATTTCCATTTTCATGATTCACCTCTTCGGGGATTTTCGTTCCTCCGAAATTGTGGGCCGCCTCGACGATCGCTGGCACAGCCTGCAAAAAGCCGTTCTCATCCTGCCGTCCGTCCTGATCCTAAGCGGACTGCTCTGGCTGGGACTGGCGATTCGGACTGTGAGAAACGCCGGACGCGCAACAGAAGGGGAAGGGCCTCCTCCCTAAAGCGCTTTAAACTCCGGCGTTATTCCCGACTCATCGCAATGTAAAATCGCAACGGTGCGGGCAAGACCGAAACGAGATTTGCCGGCGTACCCAGGGTTGAAGTAAAGGGTCTTTTCGATCCTTTCGGAAAATGGCTTATGGGTGTGACCGAAGACTACGACGTCGGGATTCTCACGGATAATGCGGCGCTTAAGCTGGGCAGCAGGTGAACACACGTCCACAATGTGATGAATGAGAAACTTTCGCCCGCCCAACTCGATTATTTCCATTTCCTTAAAATTGGCGCCCGAGTCGGTGTTGCCCATCACGGCGGTGACAGGCGCGATGTTTTCCAGTTGCAGAATTAGCCACGGCAGGCCGATGTCACCGGCGTGCAGAATATGCTCCACTCCGGCGAAGAACGCGGGGACCTTCGGATCAAGATGATCGTGAGTATCGGAGATGACGCCGATTTTCATTGGTTGGCGCATGGAGCGCAAGGATGGTGCGATGCCCTCGTGG
This sequence comes from Verrucomicrobiota bacterium, assembly GCA_038228235.1. Taxonomy (GTDB): domain Bacteria; phylum Verrucomicrobiota; class Verrucomicrobiia; order Limisphaerales; family JBBRPK01; genus JBBRPK01. Next base: position 18,026 of record JBBRPK010000001.1, on the reverse strand, counting down.
CGGGCCCACACCACCGCCATGTTATCATGCTTCCGTTTTCTGTGGCTCAGGCCGTTCTTCGGTTTCCTTTTCTCCTTCGACATCCCCTGCGCCTTCTTTTTCACGAGCGGATTCAGCGGCTTCGCTGGCCTTCATGGCGCCCACGAAAAAACCAGTAAAGAGGCCGCCGCTTAGCAGAGTGTTACGGAAAAATTCCCATGTTTGAGGCCAGCCAGCGGTGCCCTGGGTCAAAGCCGTCAGCCAGCCCGCCAGCGTTTTAGTGTACTCCGGATTCTGAAAAGGATTGAAAAACCAAGCCGCGGTGTTGGTAATAAAGTAGAAGAAAATTGCTCCCAACAATCCACCACTCAACAGCTTCGACCATGAACTCTGGGGGGTGAAGCGCGTGCCCAACCAAATGATAAGCGCATAAGCCGCGTAATTCACGAGTTGAGTAAAGTGGAACGAAGCTACGTGGAGATGGTAATAATAGTAAAGATTGATCCCCAGGTCAGTCGCGATCATGGTGCCTAGCGGGAGCCACCAGGCCAGACGCCGGGGAAAATAAACCCCCGCGCAAAAAGCCAGCGCATAGACGGCGCTAAAATTCGGCGGAAGCAGCCCTGGCCAGCGCGTAAGGGCGAAAACCCCCATCAAAAGCATGGGCAGCCAAATATTCCACTTTTCTTTCACCGTCGGGAATGATACGCCATCCAGCGGGCGTGACAAGCCCCGTGGGAGCGTGGGAGCGTGGGAGCGTGGGAGCGTGGGAGCGTGGGAGCGTGGGAGCGTGGGAGCGTGGGAGCGTGGCAGCGTGGCAGCGTGGCAGCGTGGGAGCGTGGAAGCGTGAAGCGTCAGAGCGTAAGAATAGCGTAATTTGGTCTTAACCTTCCTGCGCGCCGAACGCTCGCAGCGGTGGATATGGAAAAGTTATTCGAGATTGTTCACGAAACGGACGACCTGCTGGTGATCAACAAACCGGGGGACTTGGTTTGCCATCCGACCAAAGGGGATATTTATTCCAGCCTGATTAGCCGGATTCGCCTTCATCTCGGCAGCGCCGCCGAGGCTCATTTGATCAACCGATTGGATCGGGAAACCAGTGGACTGGTTCTGGTCGCGAAAAAATTGCCGGTGGCTCTGGAATTGCGCGATCTCTGGGAAAGAAGATTGGTCCAGAAACAATACCTGGCGATCGTCCGAGGCCATCTGGTCGAAGACCACGGCTTCATTGATGCCCCCTTGGGCCGGGATGAACAAAGCCGCGTTTCGATTAAGGACAAAGTGCGTTCCGATGGCGCGCAGGCGCAGACGCGATTTGCCCTGGACCGCCGATTCTCGCGCGTGGAAGGAGATTTTTCTTTGCTGCGAGTGTACCCATTGACTGGCCGAAAACATCAGATTCGCATCCATCTTGCGCATTATGGTCATCCGATTGTCGGGGATAAACTGTATGGCGGAGATGAAAACCTCTATCTTGATTTCGTGCAGTGGCGCTTGAGTGAGTTACAGCGCCGGGAACTGCTTTTGCCCAATCACGCTTTGCATGCGGGGGAATTGCGTTTTGTCTGGCGCGACCAGGAAAGAGTTTTTTGCGCGGCTCCAGAACGGTCGTTCACGGATTTTCTGGATTCCTCGATCCAGAACTGCCAGCGCCCACAGGCCGGGCAGGCTTTCATCTAATGCAAAAAATTCCAAGGACGATGCAGGCCGTGGTTTATCGAGGCGCAAATGACCTGCGCCTCGAAACTGTGGCTGTGCCGCGCGTCGGGCCGAACGAATTGCTGGTCAGGGTTGCCGCCTGCGGCGTCTGCCCCACCGACATCAAAAAAATCCATTTCGGCACAGTTGCGCCTCCGCGCATTTTTGGCCATGAGACGTCCGGCACCATTGCGCGCCTCGGCGCCAAAGTGCAAAACTTCAAGCTGGGCGAGCGGGTGGCACTCCATCATCACATCCCCTGTTTAGACTGCCCGGCCTGCCGGCATCGTGCCTTCGCCCAATGTACCCAATACAAACGGACGGGCGTTACGGCTGGCTTTGAACCGGCGGGCGGCGGCTACGCGGAATATGTGCGTGTGCTCCCGTTTGTTTTTCCTGGCATTGTCCGGATTCCCGCGCGCAACTCGTTCCTCGAAGGGGCTCTGCTCGAACCTGTCAATACGGTTTTGAAAGCCATCAGGCGATTGTCCCTCCTGGGTGGGGATAACGTGCTGGTGGTCGGGCAGGGGCCCATCGGCCTGCTATTCACACGCTTGCTCCACTTGCTGGGGGCCAATGTCGTGGCCAGCGATTTGCTGGACACGCGTTTAAAAGTAGCACGCCAAATGGGAGCCCGGTGGCTCCTGCGAGCGGATTCCCCAGACAGCGTTTCATGTATCAAACGGCTTGCTGAAAAGGATGGGCTGGATGCAGCCATCATCTGCGCTCCCTCGGATGCGGCGGTGCTCCAGGCCCAGGAACTGATCAAGGGCGCAGGAAAGGTTTTGCTCTTTGCCCACACCCGCCGGGGCGCGATGACGCCGATAGAGCTTTCAAATATATGTGTGGACGAAAAGGATTTGATTGGGAGTTACTCGGCGGATTTTACGTTGCAGGAAGAGGTGGCTCGGCTCGTTTTCTCGCGAAGACTGGATGTGCGCAAAATCATCACGCACCAATTTCCACTGATTCAGTTCAAAGCGGCCATCGGGCTTGCTGCCCATCCTGCCATGGACTCCCTGAAAGTTGTTGTTCGACCGTTCCCAAGCGACGAATAACATTCCCCTGGTTGGGCTTCATCTTCCTCGGTAATCAATGCTGTTCGATCACGGAAGCGAGATCGGTCTCTCCAAGGGGCCGAGCGTGAAAAAACCGAAGCCCGTCCGAGGGAGCAGAAAAGCCGCTGGCGCCAACCAGCAGACGGCCATCGGGAGAGAACAATAAACCACGCAGAGTGCCTCCCAGCCGCCGCACCGTTAGCAGTTCCTGTTGGGTAGCCACATTCCAGAATTTCAGAGTGCTGTCGTCGCTGGCGCTGGCAAGAGTTTTGCCGTCTGGCGAGAATGCCACTGAGGACACGGCTTGTTTGTGGCCAGAACAGGCGCCAACCAGCCTGCCAGTGAGAACATCCAGCAGGCGGATGGTGTCGTCCGACGCTGCAATTGCGAGCAGACGGCTATCAGCGGAAAAGGCCGAGGGAAGGTTGCGGAAGTCAAAAGGGGAATTCGTGGGAGAACCGGTCTGAGTCTCGATGACTAGATTGGTTCGCAAAGCGCGCGTCGCAGCATCCCAAAGTTGAGCGGTATTCCCTCTTTGAAAGGCTGCCACAGTGCGGCCATCGGGAGAAAAGAGGAGTTTGTTGCAGTTCTCAATCGACAGCACGGTGTTGGTCCCCTGCCGGAGGTCCCACCAACGGAGAGTGTGCCCGCGCCGGCCTGGAACAGGCATCCCACCCTCCTCGCTGGTGATGAGCGTCCGGCCATCAGGGGAAAGCGCGAGCAGATCTACGGCCCTCTCCGATACTTTGAGAAGGTTGGTTTCATGCGTTTCGGTGTTCCATATTTTGACCATCCCGTCATCGACCGCCTGGGCTAAAATTCCAAGGTCTTCGCTAAGGGCGGCCGGGTGGGGAGAAGGCGGCCGCCGCCGAAAACCCTCCGATGGGGGCTTGAGTTGGAACTGTTGGTCAGGCTCGTGGGTGGCAAGATTAAAAAACGCGACGGTCCCCTGCCTGGTTCGAGCCGCCAGCACACGACTATCTTTGGAGAAAGCCATCGGCTGCCACCCCCCTTCGATGATGTCCTCTTTCGGCTGAGACTGCGTGGGCCATAAATTGACGCTGCCATCCTTGGCGCCGCTGGCGAGAGTTTGCCCGTCCGGGGAAAATGCCAAGGACCAGACTTCGCTTAGATGGCCTTGCAAGGTTGTGCGCCTCTGGCGCGTGGCAAAGTCCCAGAGGCGAATCGAGTAGTCTCTGCTGGCGGTTGCAAGCGTGCGTCCATCGGGTGAAAAGGCGAGACTCGAGATGATGCCAGTGTGCTCGATGTGCTCCGGATCCTCCGGCATTACCCCGGTTTCTTCTCCAGACTGAGCATCCCAAAGGCTCAGGACGAAGACTCCTCGCCTCGAAAGGGTATTGCGGGCAGCCAGCACTGATTTGCCGTCCGGCGAAAAAGCGAGGGTGTGTTGTTGCCCGAGAAATCGCGGGTCGCTCCGGGATCGAGGGCCTCCCATGCGCATGAATACGTTGGTGGAGTCGCGAAGAACTACTTCGTGGCGCGCCCCTTCCAAAGGCCACAAAGTGATCCCCGCCTCGGCCTCTGCCGCGAAAGTTTTACCGTCGGGCGAGAAAGCCATCGGTGCGGACGCATCCGATAAAAAACGCACCTCTTTCCAGGTCGCAGTATCCCAGATGCTGATTCCTCCTTCCCGCTTCGAGGTCGCCAGCCGGGTCGCATCGGCGGATACGACGAAGGGCGCAGAGCCGTCCGGGAACGATTGCCGTTCTTTCCAGTCGCTGGCGTTCCAAAGCCGGAGCGAGCCGCGCGCGGTGGCGAGGGTTTTCCCATCCGGGAAGAACGCCAGCGAGAAACCTCCTGGGCGGACACTCGTGACCAGGGACTTTGTATGGGGGTTGAAAATGTTTACCTTGTCGAACAGTCCAATGGCTAACAAATCGCCGTTTGGGGAAAACGCGAGTGAATGGACCGCTTCGCCCTGGCGAGGGAGCGCCGCATGTTGGTCGCCCTGGCAGAGTTGCCAGAGGTAGCGCCACTCAAAGCCACGCAAGTCGCTCGCGCCAGGCTGAGGCCGATGTTTGTTCAACAACTGCATGGCGCGTCCATAATTATCGGCCGCGAGCGATTGCTGGGCGAGATTGATGTCCGCGACATATTCATTGAGGTGAGCAGCCTCCTCTCCCTGCTGAGCGCGGCGGCGGAGGTTGGCTTCCTTTTGCTGGGAGGATTCAGCGCGATGTTCAGCACCCGTGGCGCGAACCGCTTGCCAGGTGCTGATGGTGATCCCGCTGATCAACGTCACCGCAATGGCAGCGGCTGCCGCAAATGCGCCTCGATGACGGTGGAGCACTTTTTGCAAGCGATAGAGGTTGCTCGGAGGCCGGGCCAGGACCGGCTCGCTTTCCAAATAACGTTGCACGTCCAGGGCCACATCATGCGCGGTGTCGTAGCGGCGCGCGCGGTCCTTTTCCAGGCATTTCATCACGATCCAGTCCAGATCGCCGCGCAGTGAATGAATGAGCTTGGGCGCCTCGGTACGACGTTGTTTGGCCGTGGTCGTCAGTTCCTGGTCCAGCATGGTCGCGACCCGCGTCGATGGACGGACGGGCTCCCGTTCGCGAATGGTGCGCCGGCATTCGTCGAGTCCATTACGGAGCAGGGCCTCCGCATCAAAAGGCGTCTTGCCGGTGAGCAATTCATAGAGCAACACCCCGAGCGAGTAGATGTCGCTTCGCGTGTCGATATCCAGCCCGCTCATCTCGGCTTGCTCGGGACTCATATAGGCGGGGGTGCCAATAAAGGCGCTAAACTCGGTGAAGAGGGTCTTGTCCGTCAGCCGCTGTTCGATGGCCTTGGCGATGCCGAAATCTATCACCTTGGGCACCGGAAGACCATCATGAAGCGTCACGAGCAGGTTGGAGGGCTTGATGTCACGGTGAATGATGCCCTTTTGATGGGCGTGCTGAATGGCACGGCACACTTGGGCGAAAAGAACAAGACGCTCCTCGGTGGACAAGTTGTTCTGGTCGCAATATTCGGTGATGCGAATGCCTCGCACCAGTTCCATAACGAAGAAGGGCCGCCCGGTTTCCGTGGCCCCTGCGTCCAAAACTTTTGCAATGTTCTGGTGATCCATCATGGCCAGGGCCTGTCGCTCCGCCTCGAACCGCGCAATGACGATCTTGGTATCCATCCCCAGCTTGATGACCTTCAGCGCGACTCGACGGCGGACTGGCTCTTCCTGTTCCGCCATATAAACTATGCCGCAGCCGCCTTCCCCGATTTTTTGCAGCAATTTATACCGTCCGATGCGGTCACCGGGTTTTTCCGTGATGGTTCCGATGAGGACAGTGCCGGAGGGACCCACCCCAGACGGGGATGACAAGACCCCCATGCCCGCAAGGGCCGGAGTTTCCAAAAAGCGGCCCACGTCCTCCTGCTCTCCCAGCAACTCCTCCACACGCCGGCGCAGGGCTTGGTCTTGCCCGCACCCTGCATCCAGAAACGCGGCACGTTCCACCGCGCTGCTCCTCTCCATCGCGCCCAGAAAAAGTTCCCGCTCGCGTGTTCCCGGAGAGTCTCTTAGTTCAGCACCCATAAGCTTTGACACTATACATGCGCAAAACGGACGGGAAGTCCGCAACAAAGAACGGCAGCAATTCTCATTACCGCGGCTCGGCATAATCCTAGAAAGGATGAGTTCCGTGAGCCCCCGATCGCTTGAGCAAACAGGGAGTCGTGGAACTCGTCCTTCCGACCCAGCAGGGTTCCGACCGGAATGATGAGAATAACTGAAAAGAATAGGGAGTGAATGGCTCCCCGACCACAGATCACTTGGGGCTTCCTGCGCCGATGATTAATTGGCCGGCATGGCAGGTAAGGAAGGCCAGCACCCACGCCAACACACCCATGTAAAGCCATTGGAATAAGGGCCACTTCCAGGAATTCGTTTCCCGGCGCACTACCGCGACCGTGCTCACACATTGCAGCGCGAAAACATAAAAGACCATCAGGGTCAGCGCCAGCAACGTAGTATAGACTGGCGACCCGTCGGGATGCCGTTGGGCGCGGAGAGTCTGGGCCAGCGATTTGGCGGCGGCGTCCGATTGTTGATAGCCGCCCACATCATAGACCAGAGACATCGTGCTCACAAAAACCTCGCGCGCCGCGAAGGAGGCCACGATGCCGACGCCCATTTTCCAATCAAATCCCAGGGGAGCAATGGCCGGTTCGATGAAGCGGCCCAGGCGGCCTGCGAAACTGTGGCGCAGTTGGCCACCTGCTTGCTCCTGGTCCAGCGCCGCCAGATGTTCAATCCGCGTGGCTTGGGGCAACATTTGCGCCGCCGCGCGTTTCCCAGCGAATTCCTGTTCCATCTGGGCGCTCTTGGGATAGGTGGCCAGAAACCACAGCAAAACATTGATTCCCAAAATGACCGTTCCGGCCCGCCGCAAAAACAGTTTGGAACGGTCCCACATATGTCTCAGGACGACGTGGGCCACGGGACGCTTATAGGGAGGCAACTCCATGATCAGCATCGGGGTGGGGCCCCGCAGCAGCGTCTTTTTGAACAGCCAGGCCATGAGCAAGGCCACGATGATACCAAGCAGATACATCGAAAGCATGGTGAGTCCGGGCAGTTTCAAAAACCCGAGCACTGTCAGGTTGGGGATGCAAGCAGCGATCAGCACGGTATAGACTGGCAACCGCGCCGAGCAACTCATGAGTGGCGCTACTAGAATAGTGACCAGCCGATCTTTGTTGGTTTCAATGGTGCGGGTGGCCATGATGCCGGGGATGGCGCAGGCGAAAGAACTGAGCATAGGAATAAAACTTTTGCCGTGCAGCCCGACTTTGCTCATGAAGCGGTCCATCAGAAAGGCGGCGCGCGCCATGTAACCGGTGTCCTCCAACAGACCGATGAAGAAAAAAAGCAGGCAGATTTGCGGCAGAAAAACCACCACCGCGCCAACCCCCTTGATAATCCCTTTCACCAATAAATCGTTCAATGGTCCCGGAGCGATCCCGTGACCTATAAAGGTTCCAAACCAGTCCACACTCTCCTGCATCAAGTCCATAGGAAGGCGCGCAAAACTGAAGATGCTTTGGAAGATCAGTGCCATGAGGGCGAGGAAAATCAGCAGCCCCCACACCTTGTGTGTCACGATCCGGTCCAGTTTGTCGCTGAACGTCTCGCCGCCGAGGCCGGTGGTGGTGGTGACTGCTTGATCGATAGACGCGATCCGGGCGTAGCGGGCTTCAATGGCGACACTTCGCCAGTCCAACCCTGCCTTTTCCAAGCCCAGCCTCGCCACGCTCGCCGCGGTTAAAATTTTTTCCGGATAATAGGCGCCGGTGGAGGTCGAGAATTTTTCGTCAGTGAGGAGCAGGACTGCCTCAGCCAAGGGCTGGACCCGAGGCTGCGGCAAATCGGAGTCTAAAAGCGCAGCCAGCGTTGTGGCAGCGCCCGCGAGCAAAGCTGGCAATTCACAAAACGAGAGCGGTGGAACAGGCGGGCCCCTGCGGCGCGCTGAGGTCCGGATGGCCTCGCACAATTCAGAAACACCCTGGCCAGCGCTGGCGACAATCGGAAAGACCGGTACGCGCAAGGCCCGGCTGAGATGGACGTGATTGATCTGGTGGCCGCTCTCTTGCGCGACGTCAATCATGTTCAAGGCCAGAAGCGTCGGATAACCTAACTCGATGACCTGCGTGGCAAAATAGAGATTGCGCTGCAAGTTGGAGGCGTCCACCACCACTACCACCAAGTCGGGAGGCGGTACTTCTGCCAAACGATGGAACAACACGTCGCGGGCAATCTCCTCATCGAGAGATTGCGGGCTGAGGCTGTAGGTGCCCGGCAGGTCCAGGACCAGAATAGGATCCTCTTTGGAAGCGCCAGCGAGCCGGGCTTCTTTCCGCTCGACTGTGACGCCTGGATAGTTGCCCACCTTCGCGCGCAAACCGGTGAGGGCGTTAAAGAGCGTGGTTTTGCCACAATTAGGATTGCCCGTGAGGACAACCTGAAAGCAAGACGCGCGAAGGTCGGAAGGCGGGGTGCTCCGGGGAATCACCGAGCTTTCAGAGCCTGCGATGCTTTCTCCCTGAATCATAGCGGTGATAAAATAATCCGCCGACTTTACTCCTTTGGCTGCACCCAAATCTGTTCTGCTTCCTGCTTGCGCAGGGTGAGATGGTACCCGCGCACCTTGATTTCGACAGGATCACCGAGAGGGGCAAAGCGAACCAATTGCACCGGCGTGCCTACGAGCAGCCCCATTTCCAAAAGGCGGCTCCGGTACTCGGGAGCCAGTTTAATCTCAATGACGGTGCCAACGCTCCCGATGGCGAGGGAGGCCAGCGATCGGGTCTCAGGGGGCATACTTAACCGGCTCTGGGAGAGGAGGGCAGAGGCTCGACGAAGATGGTTTCAGCTAACTGACTGCTGATGGCCAATCGCGCATTGCACACCAGGCAGATGAGGTTGGGGCGATGGCTGAGAAGCTTGATGTCCTGCTCCTCGCAAAAGCCCAATTCCCGCAGGCGATGGGCCATTTCGGGAGAAGCGGAAACTCGTTTAATCCGCACCGCCGTGCCTGCAATGACGCGGCTCAAAGGACAAACGTATGGTTGCGGGCAACCATTCTCGTCGGCACAAGTATAAAGCGGACGCTTCACAATATCGCGAAACTATAGTAATTGAGACTCAGTTGCAAGAAGGATTATTCACGCCTCGTTGCGAAGCGGTATTTTTCTGGCTGTCATTGTCATCGTCCAATCCCTTTTCTTGTTTAAATCGGAAACCGGGGACCGGCCTTGTCTTCTCTGACCGTTTGACCTTGAGGTTATCCTATGCGACCCGGTCGGTGGCAAGATTGAAATTGAACGGTTTCGCAGTTCCCTTATGCTCTTTCCGTGTTACAACCAAAAAAGATGCTGAGCGTTGCTGAGGCTAGAAAAGAACTGACGGAACTGCTTCGACGAAAATCCATTTTCCATGGAGAATTCACGCTGGCCTCGGGGGCAAAGAGTAAATACTATTTTGATTGCCGCCTCACCACCCTCGACCCGAAAGGCGCCTGGCTGCTGGGACAATTGATGCACTCGCTCATCCGCGGACAGGAAGCGGACAGGAAGGCCAAGATTGACGCCATCGGTGGATTGACGATGGGGGCCGATCCGGTGGCCTTGGCGGTCGCCATGTTTTCCTACTGGGCGGAAGAAGGCGCGGCTTGGCAAACATTTTCAGTTCGAAAAACTCCGAAGAGTCACGGGCAGACCAAGCTGATCGAAGGCAACTTCCAGAAAGGCCAAACGGTTGTGGTGGTGGACGACGTGGTCACTCGGGGCGATTCCACCATTGCGGCCATCAATGCAGTGGTCAGTGAAGGAGGGAAGGTCGCGTTTGTTCTGGTGTTGGTGGATCGCCAGGAAGGGGGACGCGAAAAAATCGAAGCGCTGGGTTATCCCGTTTTTTCGGTGTTCAAACGGGATGAACTGCTGGGGGACGCCACAAAAACCGCGCCCTGAAAACAATTGCGGAATCATTCGGTTTTTGGCCGCGCGCAAAACAGAGGACCTGCGCGCGCGGAAAGATCGCGCCAATCCCGAGACAAGAAGAGGATAACGAGAGAACCAAAGGAAGCTGAACACCGGCACTTAAATCGAATAATTCGCTCTTTTGACCAGTCCCTCAGTTAATATGAAAATTCCCCGGTGGCCTTTGTGCGCTCTAATGACTGTCCTTTCAACCCCCGGCTTCGCGGAACAAACGGGCACGACCCGGCGCCTGCTGGCTGCCGATGATTCGATGCATCGCCTCGCTATCATCGCGCCTGATGGTTCCCTGGAATGGGAGATGCAGGTAGGCGCCATCCACGATGCCTCGGTCTTGCCCAACGGCCATATTCTCTTCCAACAGGGCTGGACACGAATCCTCGAAGTCACTCCGGACAAGCAAACGGTTTGGGAATATGACGCGGGCAGGATGAACGGCAACGAAGGCAAGCGGGTCGAGGTCCATGCCTTTCAGCGGTTGGAGAACGGGTTGACTATGATCGCCGAGTCGGGGACCGCGCGAATCATCGAGGTGAACAAGGAAGGCAAGATGGAGCGTGAAGTAAAACTGAAGGTGAACCACCCGAGCGCGCACAGCGATACCCGGCTGGTCCGCAAGATTGCCAGCGGCAATTACCTGGTCGCCCAGGAGAGCGATGGTTTTGTGCGTGAGTATGATTCAAGCGGCCAAATTGTGTGGGAGTTTGAAGTCCCGCTCTTCGGCAAGATGCGCCAAGGCGGCCATGGGCCGGAGGCCTTTGGAAATTCCGTGTTCAGCGCGATCCGCCTTCCGAATGGAAATACGCTCATCGGCGCTGGCAACGGCCACAGCGTGCTGGAGGTTACCCCGCAAAAGCAGATCCTTTGGAAAGTGGAACAGAACGATCTGCCGGGCATCGTTCTAGCCTGGGTCACCAGAGTGGAGCGTCTGCCGAACGGCAACACCATGATCGGCAATTGCCACGCCAATGCGGACAATCCTCAATTCATCGAGGTAACGCCGGACAAAAAGGTGGTTTGGACATTTAAGGATTTTAAAAATTTTGGGAATTCAATGCCTGTCCAAGCCGTTCTCGAAGTCAAACCTTGACGGGAGGCCCAGCGAAAGGCAGCCGCACCCGCACCAGAGTGTCCCAACGCGAGCAGCGAGCCGGCTTATGGGCGGTCTTTATCTTTTCCGGAGGGCGGGCTTTTCAACTCGGCCTTCAACCACACGAACAGAGCTGGGGAGAAGCAGAGCAGCAGGCCCAGCGGAAACGTAAATATGCTAAAGAATTTATCCATAATCGAACTCTCAATCTACGCCAAAAAATTAAAACGTAAAGCGCCAAAGACGGTTACGGCGCCTGGGGCTGCGCGGCTAGAAGCACTTCAACCACGCCGCGAGGCTCAGCTCCCTCACGCCCCAACTTTTGCAGTCGCTGGCGCGGGAGAAAACACATACGACACTGCGGTTAGAGGAATGACAACTTCGCCCCACTCCTTGTGTTCGATGACGATTAAGGCGCCATCACACTCCACCAGCTCGCCTATGAGGGGATGCTCAAACGCGGCGCTCAACGTGACCGAAACTTGTTTTCCGATGAATTTCTCAAGGGTTCTATTCATATGGGATGGAAGCAAAACGCCCGAACATCAGGTTTGAGCGCGAATCATCGTAAACTCCCGCACTTCATTAGCAAGCGGTGAATGAAGGCCGAAGTTGATTTTGCGCCCGGAGACGTTACGGTGGGTGTCATGCAACACTCGGAAAAACCTCCGGCAGATCCGGAGTTGAAACGCCGCATCCAGGATTTAATCGCTTTCAAAGGCGAAGGCCACAATCCTGACCTGGTCGCCGATATTATCGAGAACGCGCTCAAGCTGATGACTGATGTGGAGGCCCGCGGGGACGTGCGTGTCATTCAAACGGCGGTCCGCGAGTTGCGCTATGCCTTCAAACTTTTTGCCCCCCACGCGGGCGCGCGCAAGGTCACGATGTTCGGTTCAGCCCGCACTTTGCCCACGAAGATCGAATACCAGCAGGCCATCGAATTCGCGCGCAAAATCGCCGCCGAAGGCTGGATGATTATTACCGGGGCGGGGCCGGGCATCATGCAGGCGGGCCACGAGGGGGCCGGGCCGGAAAGAAGTTTCGGCGCGAACATTCGCCTGCCTTGGGAACAGACCGCTAATCCAATTATTCAACACGACAAAAAACTCATCACGTTCAAATATTTTTTCACCCGCAAGCTGACTTTTGTGCGGCACGCCGATGCCATTGTGCTATTTCCGGGCGGATTCGGCACCCTCGACGAAGGCTATGAAGCGCTCACTCTCATGCAGACCGGCAAGAGCCGAATCATGCCTCTGGTGTTGATGGACAAACCAGGCGGGGCCTACTGGCGAACGTGGGACAAACAGATTCGCGAGCAATTGTTGCGCAACCATTTCATTTCCCCCGATGACCTGGGACTTTACCAGATTACCGATGACATTGATCATGCGGTCAAGATCATCACCCGCTTCTACCGCAACTATCATTCGATGCGATTTGTCCATGAGTTGCTTGTCATTCGGCTAAACCATCCGCCTTCCCCTTCTGCCATCGCGGGACTCAATGAAGATTTTGCGGACATTATCAGCGGGGAAAAACTCCGCAGCATCGCGGCCACCCCGGAAGAGCGGGAGGACAATCAATTCCTGGATTTGCCGCGGCTGGCGTTTGGCTTCAACCGGCGGGATTACGGGCGGCTGCGCCAGCTGATCGACGTGCTGAACAGCCTGTAACCGCGGAAATTCCACATGTGCTGCGAGCGACGAGCGGTCGCCGGCCCCACCATGAACGCGACGGGACATTTCTCCCACGCACCCACGCTCGTTACTTCAAAGCCGAGGTCGCGATCTCCACCAGAGCAGCATCTTTCTCCGGCCCTTTGATGAAATCCAGCGCGCGCAGGTAATGCTCGCGGTCCTGGGCAGAAGTACCGTTGTCCGTGATCAACTTCGCTAACAGGGCGGGGGACTTTGAGGCTCTGGAGCGCCAGATAATGTCTCGGCCCGCCGCCGTGTTCCAGTTGGACCCAACCTCGGCGAGCCACGCCTCGAAATATTTGTTTTCCTGCTGGTCCGCTCCAATGCCCAGGGCTTCCAAGTACCACCGATCTTTGCCATCGTGTTGCTGCGCCAAGGCAGTCCAAATCCTGGGCGCTTCGGCCGACTGATTATGGCGAAGCGCGAGCGCGCATTCCCGGCGCACTTGCGGCGAGGGATCCTTCGCGAGCTTCGCCAGATAGGGAATTACGTCCATTTTCAGCTCGCGGGCAATGCGCAAGCCGGTGATGCGAATGTCAGAGTTGCTGTCTTTCAAAGCGGCTTCAACATATTTTTGCTCGCGGCCTTTGATGCGGGCCAGGAGGTGCAGCGCCCGGGCCCGCATGCGTGGCTGGGAGCCATTCCAGAGTTTCCGCAGGGCGCTTTCCCCCGCCCCTTGCATCTCGTGCAATTTTGTCCAGGCAAGGTAACGGGTCGCCTGGTTGGGTGATTGCAACGCTTCCACACAACCCGCTGCCGTCCTCAAATTGAGCGTGGGGACAGAAAATTTGTGACCCGCTGGTGCGACCCGATAGACACGACCCGTCATGGTTTCAAGTTTTTGATCTGCCATGTAGTGGCCGCCGACACCCGCGTCATTCCAATCCGCGACTAAGAGGGACCCATCCGGAGCCACGCACAGATCCGACGGACGAAACCAGGAGTCAGGAGTGGTGAGGACATTGGTAATGGTGGCGGTGTATCCGGCGCCATCGTTTTTTACTGGGTAAGCGCGGACCACGCGCGGTCCCGCATCGCAATGAATGATCTGATTGCGGAAAACTTCCGGCAGCAATCTGCCTTCATAGATGATGATGCCGCAGGGCGACCCGTTGCCGGTTTGAAGGAGGTTGGGCACCACACCTGGATCGTATTGATGCCAGTGGTAAAAAGGCCGTTCATCCTCCTTCGCGTGCTTAGCCTGCGCAGCTTTCCAACCATCGCCCCAGCTCGCGCCCGTCATCTCATCGACATAACCGAAGTTCCCGTGCTCCATCACGTAATTGATGCGCACGCCCCGATTCCCGTCGTCATCATTGTCCGATTGCCACAGCGTGCCGAAAGAGTCGATGCAGACTTCGTAGTTGTTGCGGAAATTATGGCCCACCACCTCGAACTCGCTTCCGTCCATGTTGCAGCGGAAGACCATGCCTTGACGGAAGGGTTTGGATTTGTTGGCCACTTCATTGCCCTCCACGTCGATCACCGGCGACCCATCCGGGCGCTTAATTTGCTCACCGGCATTTCCGAAATTAAAATAGAGCTTCCCATCCGGGCCAAAGACAAAGGAGTGGACGGCGTGGTCATGTTGAACTCCCTTGATCCCGGTGAAGAGGACTTCTTTTTTGTCGGCTCTTCCGTCGCCATCCGTGTCGGTGAAGACGAACACATTGGGAGCGCAAGAGACGATCACTTTGTTGCCCAAAACACAAACACCCAAGGCGGTGTTAATGTCCAGCCCTTGATAGAAGGTAGTGAACTTATCTGCTTTTCCATCGCCGCTGGTTTCTTCGCAGATGACGATGCGGTCTCCTTCAGGACGCAAAGGCGGGCTCGCCCATTTTCGGTAGTTTGCCCCTTCGGTGATCCAGACGCGCCCTCGCTCATCCACATCCATGTCGGCGGGGTTAAGCACTTCGGGCTCGGAAGCAAATAGGGTTGCTTCCAAACCACTGGCCGCGATGATCTTTTTTGTCTCATCGAGGGCAATCTGGTGGCCGGAAGCATGCGGCGGGGCCGCGGGTTTTGTCTCTTTAGCGGGCGCATCAGCCGCCAGGCCCGCCAGAGTTGAGCCAGCAAGGGTTAGGCACAATGAAAGAATTCTCCAGGAGTGGGGTGTGTTTATCATAAGCAATTTTGAACTCGTTCGCTCAGTCAGGTTGTGACTCATTTAAGGTTTTCTTAGCTCCTTCGCATCCAGGTTAGCGGCTAGCTCGGTGGGTGTGATGGCAGACTGGACACCGCCGGGTGGCACTTCGGCTTTCGCGCTCCAAAGCAGGGCGTTGAGGACGAGTTGGCGAAAATCGTCATTGCCCCAATTCGCATGGAAGTGGCCGCCGGTAAACCCGAAGCCCCGCCCGCCATCCGGCCGGGTAAATGCCCACATCATCGTTTCCGCCCGCCCGGTGGCAGCGAGGATGTGGGCGTAAGGCCCGTGTGGAGCAACGTACGGTCCCTTCCGGGTGGCGTCCGAAGGCTTGGCGACAAGAATTGGGATGATGCCCGAGGGCCTGGATTTGACTGCGCCATCGAGAGAGGCGTCAATTTCTTCCGTTACAGGACGAAAGCGGATGTTGAAGTACCATTCATCACGGACGCTGAATGGTCTCACTCCACGCGTGATGGGATGGTCGGGAAAAAACGTGAACTCGGGACTCCACATCGGATTCACGGAGAACTGATGTTCATAATACCCACCAATCCAGTCCAGGAACAGCGGTCCGCCGTTCGTGCTGGGCACCTCGACTCCATAATGGGCACAACCTAGACCAACCCCCTTTTTTACAAGCTCACCCAGGACTTTCGCGTGGTCAGCCTGAATGGCCGGGTGGGCCGCCCCTCCATCAGCATAAATGAGCACCGCGTTCACACCCTCGAAAGCAGTAGCGTCTGGTGGCCAGCCATTTGAGCACACCACGGAGTTTATATCGCCGAGGTTATCCAGACAATGCTTCAGCAATAAACAACCAGCGCGGAATTCATGTTCCCCTGGACCATGGCTGGGGTTGCCCGCGATGAGGATGATTTTTTTATCCGCTGCACAAACGGTTAAGCTCGATCCCACGAGCGCGCCCATGAGCAACAACCGCACGAGTCTCATCGTATCTGCGCCGGGGTTAACGGCCGCTCGCATCGAGGGTCAACGCGGCGCACTTAAGGGTTCCTCGCTCTCTTGGGATCAAGGTTCGCTGCCAATTCCTCGGCACTGACACTGGATGGGACTCCCTGCGTCGGGACCTCCATTTTAGAAATCCAGACCACTGCATTCAGCACGGCCTTGCGGAAGTTGTCATTGCCCCAATTTCGGTGAAAGTGAGCGCCGGTGACACCAAAGCCCCGCCCCCCGTCCGGACGCTGAATCGCCCACATCACGTGTTCTGGCTCGCCTTTGTGGCTTTGCACTTCCGGATTGCCGCCATGAGGATCATTAGTGCCCGGTTTGCCACGCGTACCGTCGGGTGGCAGGGCGGTCAGAATTGGTGTCACGTCCCGCATCCCTTCCGGGAAACGCATGTGATAGTACCACTCATCCCTTGTTTTAAAAGGACTGACGCCGCTGGTGATGGGATGTGCCGGGAACGAATTAAACTCGGCGTCCCAATGCGGATTCACAGACCGGTAGGTTTCAAAATAACCCCCGATCCACTGGAGGAACTCCGGACCGCCTTTCTCCGCCGGCACTTCCACGGCGTAATGAATGCAACCCAGCCCCACGCCTTTATTCATCAATGCGCCCAAAAGCTTGAGATGGTCCTTTTGAATGGCGGGGTGCCCGTCGCCCCCATCCGCATAAATAATGATGGCGTCGGCCCCCTCGAACGCCGTCGCATCCAGGGGCCAGCCATTTGAATAAACAATGCTGCTGAGGCCTGGGATTTTATCCAGGCAACTTTTGATTAAAAGACACCCCGCCCGATGCTCATGTTCTCCGGGACCATGGCTGGGATTCCCGGCAATCAAAACAATCTTTTTGTCCGCCGCCATCGATGTCAATGCGGCCGCCAGCAATGAAGGCAAAAGCAAGGATTTCAGGAGAGGCAAAAATGACTTCATAGCGCTTTAATCCGCACATTTTTGAACTGCACCTTCATGGGTGGACCCGCATGAAGTTGTAACGCCAGGATGCCGGATTTGGCCATCTTAGATTCCTGCTCATCGGTGACATCCACGGTCTGCTTGCCATTGATAAAGTGTTGGAGATGATTGCCTTGAGCGATAATGACATAATCATTCCAACCGTTGGTGTGAATGCTGGACTGGATTTCCTGGCTGTCCCCGAGGGAACCGACCACTTCCACTTTAGTCTTGCCGTCCACTTCTTTGATGATGGTCTTCTGGCCGCGTTGGGCGAGGATGCCGCGGCCACCTTCCTCATAGAGAATGCCCGAATAAGTGGCGCCGACCTCAAAATCACCCTGGTAGCCGTTCACCACAAACTTGCCCCGGTCTTTGCTGCGATATTGAAGGCCGGAATTCCCCCAATTGCTGCTGAAACTATAGGAGAAGCGTATTTCGAAATCACTCACGATCAGATTCTCGTCGCCATTCCTGGCGATCAAAAAATTATTTCCCTGGGCCGGATTCTCTTTGCTCGTCATGCCTGTGATGGCGCCATCCACCACCGACCAGTGATTGGGACGTCCCGCCCACCCGCTCAAATCCTTGCCGTTGAACAAGCTTTTGAAACCCGGTTCAAGCTCTTGAGCGAAAAGGTTTGGGATGAAAAAAACGCCGCTCAACAAAAGAGCGCCTGCGAATCTGGCCATTGAAGTCATGGGTGTAAATTGGTCAATTGCCCTTTCGAGGGCAAGCTAAAAACCGAGAATTGAAACCCCAGCCAGGGGTGCTCTAAAGTATAGAAACAGTGCCTGTGACATAGGAAATCACTCGATTGATGCGTCGGCCCATCTTCTCCAGGAAAGCCGGACAAGTGCTCTGTCGGCGTTTGATTTGGCGACGAGCCCATCCTCGGTGTTC